>JAPPHR010000032.1 GCA_028820995.1 Rhodospirillales bacterium | reverse complement strand
CACCGTCATGTGCGGGAAGAGCGCGTAGTGCTGGAAGACGGTGTTGATCGGGCGCTTGTTGGGGGGCAGGTCGCCGAGTTCCTCGCCGTAGAGGAGGATCGTCCCCTCGGTGATGTCCTCGAAGCCCGCGATCAGGCGGAGCAGGGTGGTCTTGCCACAGCCGGACGGGCCGAGCAGCGTGAAGAACTCGTTGTCCCGGATCGTCAAACTCACGCCAGCGAGTGCCGTCACCGAGCCGAACCGCTTGACGGCATTGCGCACGTCGATGGCGATGCTCTCCTCGGCCACCGTGCGTCTCCCTCGGCCCGTGATCGCGTCTAGTGGAGAGGGATGTTCGGCCCGGTCAGGGTCTTGAGCGCGTAGTCGGGCTCGTCAACCCTGGAAAAACCCACTCTCGACAGCCAGTCGTCCGTCGAAAGCTCGAGTATTTCGGCCTCGGGAGAAATGTTCGCGAACGCGCCGTCCGGCAGCGTCACGTAGGGCGCGCAGGCGAGCGCGCAGCCCACGTGATTCTTCGGGATGTGGGATGCCTTCCAGCCGATGTAGATCTTCTTGTAGCGGGCGCCCTGGTTCTCGCCGCACAGGTACGCCGCATAGGCGATCCTGGTGAGTCTGTCGTCGAGCTTTTCCCTGACGGTTTGTTCCTTGTCTCCTGCGAGGGGCAATATTCCCGTGTCCTCCATGAAGAGGCAGGCGTGGTTCTCGCGATCCTCCGCAATCGCGAACCCGAGCGCGCACCAGATCCACATGTTGCCGTCCGAGACCATGCTCGTGCGGTATTTCTCGGCACAGACCACCATGGCGCCCTCTTGCGGCGGGAAATGCCGCTCGTCGGCAACGCCGAAGAGCTGGCGGGTCGCGTCGCGTAACGGAATGAGCGAATAGATGGGAATGTTCTCGATGCGCCCGACGGGATAGGTCTTGCCGATGCGGGGTTCGATTGCCAGATCGTAGCCCCAGATCGCACCGTTGACGCCGCTGAACGACGATGCCTGCAGCATGTTGACCTGACCGATATAGGAATCGTTACACTCGGCGCGATCGTAGGACACGATCTCGGCCATGCCCTGGTCCAGGTCTTCCTCGAACGGAAAGCCGGGAAATTGCTCCAGGTCCACGGCGCCCGTGGAAAGCAGGATGGTCGATACGTAGGCGCCCGGTTGACCCGTGGCCGTCGGTTCCAGGTATCCGCCGCAGCTCCTCGCCATCGTGTTTCGGCAATTGCGAACGATCTCAGCCAGGCGTGCGTCAGTCATCGCGCATCTCTCTCAGGCCGTGAATCCGAGCTTCCTGCCGAGATCGGCGGCGGCCTCGGCCAGTCTCTGCTTGATCCGGGAGCGTTCCATGGGGCGGAAGCGGTCCGCGAGGCCGGTGATGCCGACCGAATAGAGGACGTAGCCGCCGTTCACCTGGATCGGGTGCCCATAGCTCAACACGCCCGCATCGAGCTCGTTGTCGCAGACCGCCACGCCGTCTGCGCGGATCTGCGCAAGCTCGTTGCGGATGTCCAAGTCTTCGACCTTGGTCTTCTCCGTGTAGCGCTCGCGTGGCCGCGACAGGTAGCGCGCGACGAACGCCTCGTCCTGAAACGCCAGGATCGCCTTGCCCGACGCCGCCGCGTGCAGCGGCAGCTGGCGGCCCGGCTGTACGAAGGCGCGGTCCGCGCCCGAGGGCTGCTCCATCAGCACGGACTCGGCGAAGTCGCCGTTCAGCCGGGCCAGGTGAGCAGTCTCGCCGAACTCCGCCAC
Source organism: Rhodospirillales bacterium (assembly GCA_028820995.1). Taxonomy (GTDB): domain Bacteria; phylum Pseudomonadota; class Alphaproteobacteria; order UBA828; family UBA828; genus WTGU01. The sequence goes on along the minus strand of JAPPHR010000032.1, from coordinate 26,610 downwards.
GAGCCCGTCGAGAACGGGCTTCGCCAGCCCCGCGTAACCCGCCTGATCCATTGTCGCGTGGAGGAGGGCCTGAAGCCGGGGCCCGGTGACGTAACTCTTGGTCCCCGGCGCGCTGCCCAGCAGGTCCTGATCGACGAGGCCGCGGATCAGGCGATGCGCGGTTCCCGGCTGCAGGCCCAGCTCCCTGGCGATGTCCGTGAGCGTGAGACCTGTCCGCGCCGCGGCCACGGTCTCGAGCACGCGAATGTACCGGCCCAGCGGCTTGTCGTTGCTATCGGACATGGCTCGCAGCGCCGCGTTGGTCAGGAGGCATCGCGCTGCTGCAGCGCCGTGACCACGCGCTCCGGCGTGATCGGCATCTCGAAGACGCGCACCCCGATGGCGTCGGCGACGGCGTTGGCGATGGCGGGCGCCACGGCAGTCATGGCCGGCTCGCCAATGCCCTTGGCGCCGAAGGGGCCGACGCCGCTGCGGGATTCGAGGATGATGCACTCGACGTTCGGCATGTCCATCGCCGTCGGCATGAGGTACTCGCTGAACGACGGCGTGACCAGACGGCCCTCCTCGTAGAGCATCTCCTCGCTGAGCGCGTAGCCCTGGCCGTTCTGCGCGCCGCCCTGGATCTGGCCCTCGACCGCCGCCGGGTTGATGCACTGGCCGACATCGTGGGCGGCGATGCTCTTCAGCACCTCGACCTCGCCGGTCTCCACGTCCACCGAGACCTCCACGGCATGGGCGCCGTAGGCATAGTCGGGATGGGCCTGGCCCTGGCCGGTCTCGGGATCGAGGAAGTCGGAGAAGGGCGCGCGGAAGATCGCGAGCTCCGAGCGATGGATGCCCTCGGCCGCGCACGTGCGGACCAGCTCGACCAGTGGCATGCGCTGCTCCGGCCTGTCGATGACGAAGACCTCGTTGAAGGCCATGTCGATTTCGTCCGGCGCAGCGCCGAATTCTTGCGCCGCCCTCTCGGCCAGCCGGGCGCGCAGCCCCTCCGCCGCCTGCTTGGCGGCGTTGCCGGTCATGTAGAGCGCGCGGGTCGCCGTGGTGGTGCCGGCGAGCGGGGTGACCGCTGAATCGCTGTTGTAGATGACGACGTTGTCGAGGGTGACGCCCAGCACCTCCACCGCGATCTGGCCGAGCGCCGAGATCTGGCCGGCGCCGATGTCGGTGACGCCGGAGCGCACCACCACGGTGCCGTCCATCTCGACGCCGACCCAGGCCTCCGAGGTGTCGTGCAGGAAGGTGAGGCGGCCGTAGCTCTGCTGATAGCAGGCGAGGCCGCGGCCGGTCCGTATCGGCCCTTTCTCCGGCGAAGGCTCGCCCAGCCCCGCCCAGGCCTTCTCCGCGCACTGCTCGGTCCAGATGGCGCTCGGCGGCACGAAGCCGGTGGACATGGGCTCGCCGGTCTTGAGGAAGTTCCGCCGCCGAAGCTCCAGGCGGTCGATGCCGAGCGTGTTCGCGATCTCGTCCATCTGCTGCTCGTAGGCCGTGCAGGCCTGCAGCGCGCCGAAACCGCGGAAGGCGCTCGTGTACATGTTGTTGGTCGCCACGGCTTGCGCGAAGACGTTGAGGTTGTCGACGCGGTAGGGGCCGGGGGCGGCGACCAGCGCGTAGAGGACGACATAGGGGCTCAGAAACACGTAGGCGCCGGCATCGGCGATCATCTGCACGTCGAGCGCCGTGATCTTGCCGTCCTTCGTGACGCCGGTGCGGTAGGTCAGGATGAAAGGATGGCGCTTGCCGTGGCCGACGAAGGAATCCTCGCGGGAGTATTCCAGCCGTACCGGCCGCCCGGTCTGCTTGGCGAGCAGCGCGAGGTAAACCTCGACGGTCAGGTCCTCCTTGCCGCCGAAGCCGCCACCGACCAGCGCGCCGCGCACCCGAACCTTGTTGTGCGGCACGCCGATGGCGTCGGCGATGGGCCGGAAGTGCTCGATCACCTGGGTCGAGACGCGGATGTTGACCACGTCGTTCTCGTCCACCCAGGCAAGCCCCACCTCCGGCTCCAGGAAGGCGTGCTCCTGAAACGGCGTCTTGTAGGTGTTCCCGACGACGAGGTCGGCCCGGGCGAAGCCCGCCTCCACATCGCCCTTCCTGATCTTGCGTTCGGCGACGATGTTGTCTTCGCCGTAGACCAGCGGGGCGCCGGGCTTCAGCGCCTCCAGCGGGTCGTAGACGCCGGGGATCGGCTCCAGCTCGAACTCGATCAGTTCCGCCGCGTGGTCGGCGATGTCGCGGGTCTCGGCCGCGATCAGCGCCAGCGGCTCGCCGAAGTAGCGCACCCGGTCCTTCACCAGAATCGGCTGGTCGGTATCCAGCCGCTTCTGGCCAGTCTGGCCGGGGATGTCGGTGGCCGCGGTGCGGTCGGTCACCTCGTCGGCGGTGAGCACGCAGGCGACGCCCGCGAGCGCGCGGGCCTTCGAGACATCGAGGCGGGCGAGCCGGGCGCTCGCGATGTCGGCGCGGACCACCCGCATGTGCAGCATGTTGGGCATCACGTAGTCGCCGGCGTAGGGCGTGCGCCCCGTGACCTTGCCCGGCGCATCGGTGCGGGTCAGCGGCTTGCCGACCTGCCGGAACTGGACGTTGGCCAGCGTCCCCGGATCGACGTCGGTCTGGGTCATGGTGCGCCTCCCTCGGCGCGCATCTCGCCCGCCGCATCGGCGATGGCCTCGAAGATCTTGGTGTAGCCGGTGCAACGGCAGAGATTGCCGCTCAGCCCTAAGCGAATGTCGTCCTCGCTCGGCTCCGGGTGCGCGTCGATGATCGCCTTGGCCGCGATGATGATGCCTGGAATGCAGTAGCCGCACTGCGCGGCGCCGCCGTCGGCGAAGGCCGTCTGCAGGGGATGGGGCGAGTCCAGGTCGCCGAGGCCGGAGACGGTGGTGACCTCCTTGCCCGCCGCCATCCAGGCGAGGGTCAGGCAGCTGTCCACGGCCATGCCGTCGAGCAGCACGGCGCAGGCGCCGCAGTCGCCCTTCTCGCAGCCGCACTTCACCTCCATGTGGCCGAGGTGGCGCAGCGCCTCCAGAAGCGTGCGTTGGGCAGGGAAGCGCCCTTCCTCCTCGCGGCCGTTGATGCGGAGCGTGATGGTTCTTGTCTCGGGCATGAGTGTCACTCCCTCAGGCCAGCCGGTCCCACGCCTGGGTGACCAGGCGGCGGGTCAGGGCTTGAACCGTGTGGCGGCGGTAGCCGGCGGAGGCGCGAATGTCGTCGATGGGCGTGCACGCGTCCGCCGCCGCGGTCGCCGCTTCGTCGATCAGCGCCGGCGTCAGCGCCTCGCCCTCCAGCACCGCCTCCGCCTCCTTGACGCGGCGCACGATGGGCGCGACGGATGCAAGGGCGATCCGCGCCCTGGTGCAGCTGCCGTCCGTGACCGATAGCGTCACCGCCACGCCGGTAACGGTGATGGCATCTCCCTTGCGCCGGGCGAGCTTGTAGAAGGTGTTCGCCGAGTTCTCGGGCAGGCGCGGCCAAGAGATGCGCGTGATCAGCTCGTCCGGCCGCCGCGCGTCCTGCTTGTAGCCGAGGTAATAGTCGTCCAGCGCCAGCGTGCGCGTGGCGGACGCGCTGGCCAGCGTCAACTCTGCGTCGAGCACGAGCAGCGGCGGCACCAGGTCCGCCGCCGGCGAGCCGCTCGCGATGTTGCCGGCGACCGTGCCCGTGTTGCGCACCATCAGGCCGCCGAAGAGGCGGGCAGCATCGATCAGCGACGGCGCTGCCTGCGCGATCTCGGGCGAGCGCAGCAGGTCGCTCACCGTGGTGCGTCCGCCGATGGCGATGCGCTCGGGCCCGAAGTCCATGCCGAGCAGCTCATCGACCTCGCCGAGGCCCACCATCCGGTCCGGCCGCTCCCGCTTGGCGCGGATGTCGACGATCAGGTTGGTGCCGCCCGCGATGGGGAGAACGGTCTTGCCCCCGCCGTTGGCGAGCGCAGCCAGGGCGCCGTCCAGGTCCGTCGGAATATCCAATTCGAAGGGCGCGTACATCGCTACGTCTCCCGCTTCAGCCGCGCTACACGTCCCAGCCGCCGTCGACGGTGATGGCCTGGCCGGTGATCTGGCGGCTGTCCTCGCTCGCCATGAACAGCACGGCGTTGGCCACGTCCTGGCAGGTGGTCACGCGCTTCAGGCACATCTCCTGAACGTACTCGTCGTACACCTCGTCGATGGTCCAGCCGCGCACGCGGGCCTTCTCCTGGCAGAGCTTCTGCATGCGCGGCGTCTCGACGATGCCGGGACAGACGGCGTTGACGTTGACGTTGTGCTTGCCGACCTCCAGCGCGACCGTGCGCGTGATCCCGCGCACCGCCCACTTGGACGCGCTGTAGGCGGTCCGCATGGCGTAGCCGCGCAGGCCCGAGGTGCCGCCGATGTTGACGATCTTGCCGCTCCGCTGCGCGATCATGGTCGGCACGACGTACTTGATGGGCAGGAAGGTGCCGATCTCGTTGGCCCTGATCACATAGTCGAAGTCGGCCACGTCGATGTCCTGCACCGGCGTCTCGATGGGGCCGGTGACGCCTGCGATATTGACCAGGATGTCGATGCGCCCGTCGAAGGCGGCGAGCGTTTGGTCGACCATCGCCTTCACCTGCGCATCGTCGGTGACATCGCAGCCCACCACATGGGCTGCGCGCCCCAGGCCGCGCACCTCGTCCGCAACCTGCTGAAGCGGCGCGGTGTCGCGCGCGGTCAGCACGACGTCGGCGCCCTCGCGCGCGAGCGTCGTGGTGATGGCCGCGCCCATGCCCTTCGCGGCGCCGGTGACGATCGCCTTCTTGCCGTCCACTTTCACTGCATCGTCCCCTTGCTTGTTTGCTCTGTCGCCTCGGGCTCGCCGTAACCGCCGCCGCCGCAGCTCTCGACGATCACCACGTCCTCCCTGTCGAGACGGAGGTTCGCCTTGCCCGGCATGTCCTCGCGGCTGCCGTCCGCATGGACGATGGTGACCCGGAAGGGCGCGCCGTCGCCGCCGCCCTGCAGGCCGTAAGGCGGCACGACGCGGCGCTCGAACATCGAGGTGACCGACATGTCGTCGGTCAGCACCCGGTATTCGCGGTGCAGGCCTTCGCCGCCCTGCCGCCGTCCCGCGCCGCCGGAGCCCTGGCGCAGGCGCTGGCACTCGATGCGGATGGGGTATTCGGCCTCCACCACCTCGGCAGGCGTGTTCATCACGTTGGACATGTGGACGCGCACCACCGGCGCGCCGTCGCGGTCGTGCCGCGCGCCTTCGCCGCCGCCGTGGACCTCGTAGAGCGTGGTCCAGGCGCCGTCGGCACGCCTGCCGCCGAAGAGCACCAGGCCCGACGTGGTCGGCCCGCCGGCGGAGATGCGCTCCGGCCCCACGGCTTCGAAGGCCTTAAACACGGCATCGGCGATCCGCTGCGAGGTCTCGTGGTTGCCGCCCACCACGGGGCTCTCGGGGGCCGGATCGAGCAGTGAGCCGGGCCGGGTCACGATCTCCAGTGGCCGGTAGCAGCCGCCGCTCGGCTGAATGTCGGGCCCGAACAGGGTCTTGACCACGTAGAAGACCGACGCCGCGGCGATGAAGGGCGTCGTGTTCACCGGCCCCCGCGCCGCGTCGTCGGTCCCGGAGAAATCGAAGCGGGCGCCGTCGCCTTCGATGGTGACCCGCACGCGGACGGCGACCGGCCCGCCGCCGCCGGCATCGTCGTCGAGCCAGTCCTCGCCCTCGTAGGTGCCGTCGGGGACCGCGCCCAGCGCAGCGCGCATCTGCGCCTCGGCCCGGTCGTGGATCGCGGAAATGGCGGCGAGCACCGTGTCGGCGCCGTGCTCGGCGCAGATGTGGTGCACGCGCTCGTCGGCGGCCCGGCTGGCAGCGACCTGGGCCAGGATGTCGCCCTCGCGCTCGCCCGAGCCCCGCACGTTGGCGCAGATCATGTCGAGCTTCTCGCGGTCGGGGCCGGCGGCGGTGAAGAGCCGGAAGGGGGGAATGCGCAGCCCCTCCTGCCAGGCGTCGGTGGCGCCTGCGACGTAGCTGCCCGGCACTGCGCCGCCGATATCCGCCCAGTGGGCGAGGCTCGCCGCGAAGGCCACGATGGTGCCGTCCACAAAGATCGGCCGGATCGCCTTCACGTCCGGCAGGTGGTTGCCGCCGACCTCGGGCAGGTTCAGGAACCAGACATCGCCAGGCTCCAGCCGTGACCCGGGAACCCGCTTCAGGAACTCGCGGACGGTGAAGCTCATCACCCCCATGTGCATGGGGATGTCGCGACCCTGGGCGATGAGGTGGCCCTCCGCATCGGTCAGCGCCGAGGAAAGATCGCCCGCTTCGCGCAGCAGCGGCGAGCGCGCCGAGCGCATGACCACGAGGGACATCTCCTCCGCCGTCGCCGTCAGCGCGTGGCGGATGACCTCCAGGGTAATCGGGTCCACGACGCCGCTCATGGGCCGGCTCCGGTGGCGATGTGGAGGTGACCCGCGTCGTCGGCGGTGAGCGTGGCGCCGGGGGGCACGACCACCGTCGACCACGCATCGTCGACGATGACCGGCCCTTCAAGCGCGTTGCCGGGACCCAGGCCCGCGCGGTCGTAGCGCGGTGTCGACACCAGTTCGCCGGACTCGAACGTGGCCGGCAGCGTCCTGGTGGGCGAGGGGGCTTCGTTGGTCTTCGCGGCCGTGGTTGGCGCCTCGCCGTTGCGGGGTACCGAGACGCGCATCCGGATCGAGACCAGCTCCCACGGCTCTTCCGTGGCGAAGCCGTAGAGCACCCCGTGACGATCCTTGAACGCGCGGCCCAGCGCCGCCGGGTCGTCCAGGGCCGCGTCGGCGATCTCGATGGCGTAGCTCTGGCCGCTGTAGCGGACCGATGCGACTTCCTCGACCGCGAGCGCATTGTCCTCGTGGCCGGCTGCGGCAAGCGGCGCGGCAAGGGTCGCGCGGAGCTCCCGCCTTGCCAAGTCCACGCGCGCCTGATCCCAGGCGCCGGCGGCCACGCGGAGCGTGCGCTGCTGCGCGTAGCTCATCTCCGCGCCGACGCAGCCGAGCGCCGAGAACATGCTGGAATGCGCAGGGACCACCACCTTGTCGATGGAGAAGGCACGGGCCAGCGCCACGGCGTGCATCGGGCCTGCACCGCCGAAGGCGAGGAGCGTGCAATTCCGCCCGTCCACGCCGCGCTCCACAGTGACGCGGCGGAGCGCGCGCAGCATCGCCGCGTCGGCGACCTTGACCACACCCAGCGCCGCGGCCTCCGGCGTCATCTCCATGGCCTGGGACAGCGGCGCCATCGCGGCGCGGGCCAGGGACGCATTGAGGCGCACATTTCCGCCGAGGACCCGTTCCACATCCATGTACCCGAGAACCAGGTTGGCGTCGGTCACCGTCGGCCGGTCGCCGCCCTTGGCGTAGCAGGCGGGGCCCGGAACGGCGCCGGCGCTCTCGGGTCCGACCACGAGAGAACCGTGATCGAGCCGGGCGACGGAGCCGCCGCCTGCGCCGATGGACTCCACCGCCACCATGGGCTGGCGGAGCGGCCGGCCGCCCAGCGAGCGGTCGCTTGCGATCTGCGCCTCGCCGTCCAGGATCAGGCAGACATCGGTGGTGGTGCCGCCCATGTCGAAGCTGATGGCGCGCTCTATCCCGAGCGCACGCGCCATGCCCCCCGCCGCGGCGACGCCGGCAGCGGGACCCGAAGCGGCGAGGCCGAGCGGCAGGTCGCGGAGCGCCTCGGGCGAGGCCATGCCGCCGGCGGAATGGAAGAGGTGCAGACGGGACGTTTCCGGCTTCGCACTCTCCAGGTCGTCCATGTAGGCCGCCGCGAGCGGCATGACGCCCGCGCTCAGCACAGTGGTCGCCGTCCGCTCGTATTCCCGCGCCTCGGGATTGACCCGGTGCGAGAGGGCGACGTAGGGGAACGTTGCCCGCAGCCGCGCGCCCAGCGCCTCCTCGTGCGCGGGATTGGCGTACGAGTGGAGCAGGGAGACGGCGACCGCCTCGGCCCCGCTCGCCTCGACGCCCGCGATCGCGTCCTCCACCGAGGCCGGGTCCAGCGCGGTCATGACCCGGCCGTCGTGGGCCAGCCGCTCGCTCACCTCGAAGCGGCGCTCGGCGGGGACCTGCGGCGCAAGCTTGGGCGGCAGGTCGAGGCGGTAGAGGTGGCGCCGGTTCTGGCGCCCGATGGCGAGCGTGTCCGCGAAGCCCCGCGTCGCGATCAGGGCGACGTCGGCGTGGTCGTTCTGAATGATGGCGTTGGTGACGATGGTGGTGCCGTGGATCAGGTCGTCCACCTCCGGCCATGCCAGATCGACCGCACCGAGCGCCGACACCAGTCCGGCGATCCGGTCATCGGTGCGGGAGGGGACCTTCGCGGCTCTCACCTCGCCGCGCGCCCGGTGCACGGCGATCACGTCGGTGAACGTGCCGCCGACATCGATACCGACTTGCCATCCCTTCGGCATGATGCTGCCTCCGGATGCCGGGCCGTCAGGCGTCCCGTCAAGGGCTCATCGAGGCCGCCTGAACTTTCGAATATCGAAAATAATTTCGATATCTCGATAACGATGCGCCGTTCCGGCGCCGCCTGTCAACATGAATTCGGTAGATCGAATCGCGATAATCCGGCGTGGCGCGGGGCGATTGCGGAACTTCTAGGCTGGCCGAAAAGCATCTAATGGCAATGATTTAGCGGACTGGCGGATCGGAATAACGCGAATCGCAGGTTCCGCAATCCTGTATCTAGTAATTTCAAGAGCTTAGCGCCCGCGTGGGCCTATTGCGGAACCTATTGCGGAACCTGCTGCGGAGGCCCGGATCGGCCACCGGCAGGGCTTTGGATGGCGCCAACATGGCCGTTGCAAGGGGCGTTTATCGGCCTTGCAGGCACCCCGCAACACCCATGCAGGCGGCGCTCTCGCCATCGAGCGAGCCACCCGCCACCAGCGGAGCGCAGTTGCTGCATATGCGATGCCCGCGCCAGTCGCTTGCGAAGGCCCGCCCACAGCGCAAACAGACCCGGCGCGCCGGATCGAAGCCGTCGCCCTTGAACGCCCACGCCGGCGCTCGCAGATCGTCCAGCACGCCCGCCATGCCGATACCAAGCCCGTGCGGCGCTCCTGCCATCGACGACAGCACGACGATGGACTTGGCGAAGTGCACCGCGCCCGCGCGCTCCGGGCCGAGCTGGTAAGCCCACTGCCGGTCGAGCCGTGCGCCGGTCAACGCCTCCATGATCGTGGCGGCCTCATGGGCGGGAAAGTCCGGCGAGCGCGTGGCCAGATCGCCCGCCCGGCGCGCCAGAGCAGAGATATCGCCCAACACCCGTGCCAGGTCCGGCGCCGTCATCTGGAGCGTTTCCGTTTCACACTGAAGCGCTCCAGCTCTTTATCGCTCACGGCAGCCGGCCTGTGCTCGACGCCCTGAGCCGACGGCAGGCCGCCGCCGGCGTGCTGCAGCCGTTTCGCGCGCCATGGCGTCACGCCGGCCGGCGACCCGCGCCCTCCAGAATGCGCCGGGCCGGTCCGTGGTCCGGCTTGCGGTCGAACAGGGGCGAAATAGCAGCCATCGCTTCTCGGGCGCGAATAGCGAGCTCACGGGCCTTGATCGGGTCGCTGGCGACTGTGCGCCGAGCGGCGGCGATCAGGTCGCGGGCGCAGACCATGAGGCGCCGTTCCAGTGCGGCGGCGGTATCTTCCATGACCTCGTTGACGCTGACCCATTGCGCGTGGCGGCGCTCCATCGCCTTCTGTGCGCGTGCATCTCTCGATGCGAGCGTTGCCGCCTCGTCGCCGGCGCGGTGCACGGCCTCGACCGCGTTCAGCGTACCGCCCGAGGCCGCCATCAACTGCCGCGCCCTGGCGACGATATCGTCCGTAGTCAACTGGCCGGACGGCTGGAGGCCAGCCTCGGCTTGCGCCCTGTCGACGGCCTCGATCGCGTTCAGCGCGGCGCCGGGCTCCGCCATGAGCGCGCGCGCCCTGGCCACGATCGCCTCATTGGACGTGCTTGCCCGCGCATCCGCCCGCGCCCGCGCCCGGCCATCGGCCTTGCGAAGCTGTGCCTCCGCCGCGGCGAGCGATGCCGCCGCGCGGTCGTGATCGCGGGCCGGGCGCTGCGTGGTGCTCGGCGCGGCCGGGCGGGCCAGCTCTGCGGCGGGCAAGGTAAGGTAGACGGTTTCCGTCATCGCCTAGGCCGCCAATCCGTCCGCCGGCGCGGTCTCCGCCGCAAGCGCGGCCTCGACCTCGGGGATGGCGCCTGCCAGCGCTGTCTGCGCGGCCTCCGCCTCGGCGAGCGCCTTGCGCTTACGCTCCTCTGCCTTCCGGCGCTCTTCCGCCTCCAGCCGCGCGGCCTCCTTCTGCGCGGCTTCGTGGTAGCGGCGATCGATCTCCGCCTCCGCTTTTGCCTTGGCCGCTTCGACCCGGCGGAGCGTGGCGTTGATGGCCGCGCTCACCGGGCCGTCATAGCTGAGGCGCCTTTCCAGGGCGCTGAGCGCCGCGTTGTAAGGCCAGGTATAGGGCGCCCGCTCCGGCGCCTCGCCCAGCGTCTCGATCGCCGCCCCGAGGCGCTCCAGCGCCGCGACGCTCGCGGCGGCGGCGTCCAGCTCGCGGCGGACCGTGGCGAGCGAATCCGTGAAGCCGACCAGCGCCGGCAGCGTCGCCCCTTCGGTCTCGGCGGTCCAGTCGTCGCGGAAGGCCTCGTGCTCGGCGGTCCACGATCGCAAATTGTCGAGCCTCTCGTTGAGCGCGCGAATTCCCGGCTGCATCTGCATCGTCGACTCCTGACTCGGAACCAATTGGATCACGCATGATCGGCCGAAACGGGGCGGGGCAGAAGACGCGGAAGGCGCTGTGGCGCGGGTATTCCGGGACATTCGGCGGCCCCGTCGCGGGGATTTTGGGGGATTTGCAGGACGGGAGACGCGGGACGTGAGCGGGGGCAGGTGGCACGTGAGCAAGCGGCACCGGCCATCGTTCAGGCGGGCCGATCCACGCAAGCCCGGTCGCCTCTCGCGCCGCGCACTGCTACATCGGGGGAGCGTTCAATGAGTACGAGCGCCATGCACCGTGGCCTGCGTCCGTACCAAGAAGGCGTTGCCAAATGATCAGGGTCGTGAGCTGGAACATCTTCAAGAAATGGCCGCCTTGGCACGTGCTGGTCGAGATGGCGCGCCGGGGCGAGGCGGATGTCGCGCTCTTGCAGGAGGCAGGGAACCCGCCCCCCGACCTGGCGCAGCCGGTCCATTACGGGACCGACGAGTTCTGGAGGGACCACCCGTACGAAGGCCGTCCCATCTACGACCGCTGGCCTCTGGTGGTGCAGTTGTCCGACAAGGTGGAGGTCGAATGGTTCAGGGCGGTCCCGCCGATCAGCCACCTCGGCGAGCATGACATCGCCATCAGCGGCATCGGCACCGTCGCCGCCGCCAGGGTGAGGCCGCGCGGTCGGCCGGCGGTGGACGGGTTCATCGCGGTCTCCATGTATGCGCGGTACATCAAGCCTCACCCGTCGACCGGCACGCCATGGCGGGTCGGCGCGCCCGACGTCTCGGCGCACCGCATCCTCTCGGACATCTCGGCCTTCATCGGCCACGAGGACCCGTCCCGGCACCGCATCCTCGCGGCGGGCGACCTCAACATGATCTATGGCGCGACGGGCCGGACCCTGGCGCTGCCCGAGCGCGAGCGCGCCTTCTGGGACCGGGTGGCGGCGCTCGGCCTGGAGTTTTTGGGTCCCCAGGCGCCGGACGGATGGCAGCCGTCCGGGCCTCAACCCGATGTGCCGCCCGACACGAAGAACGTGCCGACATGGGTGCGGAACGGGCGCCCTCCGGAAGAGGCCAACCGCCAGTTCGACTACGCCATCGCCTCGCGCGGGTTCCACGAGAGGGTGACGGTGCGCGCCCTCAACAAGGCGGAGGAATGCGGCCCGAGCGACCATTGCCGGCTTATGATCGAGGTCGATACGGGATGAGGGTCTCGGCTGGCAGAGGCGGCGGGGGTCAGAGGTCGGCGTTACGATGGCCGTGGGACTCCGCGCGCACGGAAGCCAAGCAGGATGAGATGGAACCGGGCGGGACAGAAGGCGCGGACCACCTGCCGAGGCAGGTATTCGCCGGGGAGGCCGGATGATCAGTCGCGTGACGGCCGACGAGATCGTACGGCAAGCGGATTCCGGCCGGACCCGGCCAATCATAGTGCTGTGCGAGGCCGAATCCGATCAGCCGTTCGAGGTCTTTTGCAAATTGTCGGCAGGTTGTTTCGAGGGGGTGGTCAGTCTGGCACGGGAAGTTGTGGCAGCTTGCCTCGCGGCTGACCTGAGTTTGCCCGTGCCCACTCCCTATCTTGTCGAGATTCCTTCCGATTTGGCTTCGGCCGTGAAAGAAGGCGACATTTCAAGCCGCCTCCGGAATAGCTCTCCTGTGGGGTTCGGCTCAAGGAATGTCGAGAGGCAGTTCGGCGTGTGGACGACAGGCATCCGCGTAACCGATGCCATGCTGTCTACGGCGCTTGGGGCGCTGGTGTTCGACGCCGTCATCGACAACGCGGACAGAAGGCCGTCAAACCCGAACTGCCTCGTGTCCGGAGACGACCTTCGCCTCATCGACCACGAGCTGGCGTTCACGCGCACGGCGGGGCTGATAGACTGGCGACCACCGTGGCAGGCTGGCGCTCTTCGATGGCTCGACGAAATCGACGGTCACATCTTCGCCAGCGGGCTCAAGCCGCATCGCCTCGACTTTGGCTCACTTGCGGCGCTATGGTCCGCGCTATCGGATGATCGTCTGTCAGAGTACAGAGACGCGATCCCACCGGAATGGGACGAAGCCCTTCCGGCGGTCGACGAGGCGCTGGGCCGGGTTCGGGATGCCAGGGACAATTTCGACGGAGTGATCGCCGAGGTGGAGCGGGTGCTGCAATGACCCAGAAGCAAGCCTACAGCTACACGGTGCTGCGCTACGTCCATGACGTCGTGTCGGGAGAATCGCTCAACGTCGGCGTCCTCATGCACGCGCCCAAGGCCGAGTTCCTGAAGGTGCGCACGCGCAAGACAGTCGGCCGGCTGAAGCAGGCCTTTCCCGACCTCGACCGCGGTGCCTTCGCAATGTCAATGCGCGCGGTCGATCGCGGCTTTGCGGCCATCGCGAAGCAAGCGACCAAGGTGACACTGTTGGACGAGCACGCCGATGCCCGCAGTCATGCCTTGAAGGTCCTCCCCAGCGACGACAGCGCACTTCAGTGGTCTCCTGTCGGGACAGGGCTGACCGCCGATCCTGCCAAGACGTTGGAGCGTCTCTACACACGCTACGTAGCTCGGTACGACCTCAAGTCGGACAAACGCCGGACGGACGAAGACATCTGGCGGCCCGTCCGTGACAAGCTCACGGAACGCGGCATCGACGTCCCGTTCGAAACCAAGGCGGTGGTAGGCACGCAGGACCAGATCGAATTCGAGAGGGCGTGGAAGAATGGACAGTGGCACGCCTACGAGGCACTGTCGCTGGATCTCGCCGATGCCGAGGGCATCAAGGTCAAGGCGCGCAGATGGCTTGGCCACTTAGCCGCAGTTCACGATGGCGCATCCGAGCAGATCGAACTTCACTTCTTGCTGGGCCGCCCCCAGGACGCATCGCTCATGAACGCCTACGAGACGGCCAAGGCAATTCTAAGGAAAGTGCCGTTCAAGGCGGAAGTGGTCGACGAGAACGACGCTGACGAGTTGGTCACTTCGATAGAGAGCGAGCTCCGCACTCACTCAGCGATCAGCGATAGCATCCCTGAGCGTCCTATCGTTCGTTAGCTGCTGCCTCCCGCAGTGCACCGGGTCCAACACCAATCGAGCGATGGTGTGGCGGCAGCGGTGTGTCCGTTCCGCGCCGGCGGGTTAGGCGGGCATAGTTTCCCCTGGGTGACGGTGGCCGGAGGATGAGGTGGAGCGCGTAAGACGGGAATTGGCGCTTTGACCCATCAACTGCATGGATAATTCTCCGGCGCTGCTTCACCGGACTCTCTTGGAAGCTGAATCAGCCGTTAGATTGCGCATCAGAAGTTCCCGCAAGGCATCGGCTTCGGAGATGTCCGCATCCCATCCGTAGGCCGCTGCGACGGCGGCATCGAGAGTCGCGTGAGCGTCGGCCAGCCATTGCGGGCGGGCGTTGTAGAGGTTGGTGAGTGTGCGCTTCTTGAGCTCGTTGGCCGCTTCGTCATCGCGGGCGACCGGGCGCTTCGGATAGCCGGGAACGGGCTCGTCCACCCACTCGACCAATTCGGGCGGGTTGAGCCAGCGGTCGCGCCGGTCCACCAGCCGCCGCGCAGCCTCTGCGATGGCAACGGCACGGGGATCATCGGCGTAGTCGAGGGCGGGAATGTCGGGCGAGAGGTCTTCCGGGAAGGGGAAGGTCTCGAAGGTGGTCGTCGGCGTGTAGCGGGGGTCGTTGCCCTTGCCGAGCCACGTGCCAAGCCGCAGCGACCATGCCTCGTGGAAGCGGCTATGCAGGATGCCGAAGGTCGCGTCGTCGTCGCGGGCGATGACGATTAGCTGATGATCCGGGCATACGCGAGCATCGAGCCAATCGAACAGGCGGTGCTTGGCGACTGTGGGGGTTGCGATAAACCGGCGTAGGCCGTCGAGCGCCCGCCACATGCCCTGTCTCGGCTCGACGTGTCGCCACCAATTCATGCGGTAAGACTCGCGGCGATTCCGCTGCCGCATTGGATGGACGTGTTGCCGCACGTGTTGGTATGGCCCCTCGAAGAGCGCGGCATCAGCCTCCTGCATCTCCCAACCGAAATCGACGATCCATTTGCCCGCCGGGCGACGGGTCAAGTCCTTGCCGTTCACCCAAGGCTTGAGAACGTCCGCATTGGGCCGCCCGTTGGGGTTCGACGGAAGCTGCAGCCATTCCCGCGCCACATCGCCGGGAATGTCGAATGGGCCACCCTTGGTATCGCCCATGAAGGCGGTACCAAGGTTTGCGGACAAGCGCTGGGCCTTGGTCAGGTCCATCCCCACGCCTCCGCGCTTCGCCGTCAGGTCGGAATGAATCTCATCCGCAGGCACGCCGTCGAGCTGTTTGTTGATCGTGTGTGCGTCGTCCGCATTGGAGAAGCACACAAGCGAAACCCGTACGTCGGCACCGTCGATTACCCATGCCTCATCGGACCAGGCATCGAAGATCGCTCGTCCGGCGGTCGCAACCTGCAACGCTCTTCTGTTCGCACCGCCGCGAATCGAGTTGGTGGAGACGAGTCCGACGCGCTGCGCTTTGCCCGTCTCGACTTCTGCACCCGCCTTCACGAACCAGTAGCAGACGAGATCGGCTTCCTGAGGCACGCGACCCTGCCACGCCGTGAAGACCCTGGACACGTAGTCCTCGCCAAGCTCGCCGATTAGAAGCTTGCCACCCAGAAACGGCGGGTTGCCGACGATGACGTCGGCCTCGGGCCACGCCGGCTCCGACCCATCGGGCGCGAGGATCGCGTCGCGGCACTCGATGGTCTCCAGCGGTTGCAGGATCGGATTGGGCAGCACATTGAAGCCGTTGCGGCGCATCCACTGGATTTCACCGATCCAAACCGAGACTCGGGCAAGCTCGGCGGCATAGGGGTTGATCTCGATGCCCTTCACGTTGGCCGGACCGATCGAGGACATGACACGCTCAAAGCCCATCGTTTCGGCCTCGATATTCACCTGGTGCTCCACGTCCTTGAGTGTCTGCAGCGCCAGGTAGAGGAAATTGCCCGAGCCGCAGGCGGGGTCGAGCACCGTGAAGGCACGCAGCCGTTCGAGGAAGGCGCGCAGCTGTCGTTCAGCCTCGGCTAGCCTGCGCGTCTTCGTCGCTTTCGACTTTGCCGCGTCGGCGCTCTCCAGACTGGCGGAGATTCCAGCCTTGGCCGACTCCCATTCCGCAAGCCAGGGGCGAACAACCACCGGCTCGACGATGCGCATGATCTTGTCGCGGTCGGTGTAGTGCGCGCCGAGCTGCGAGCGCTTGTCCGGGTCCAGTCCACGCTCGAACAGAGTACCCAGGATGGACGGGTCGATCTCCGACCAGTCGAGCGCTGCGGCCTGAAGCGTGGTTTCGATCTCGGCCCTGTCCAGCGGAAGGGCTGTATCGTCGTCGAAGAGCCCGCCATTGAAGCGGGCCACCGCCTCGAAGCCGACCCTGCCGCCGGTTGCCATCGCCCCGAACAGGTCGCGCGCTAGGTCCGCAAACTCCTCAGGCCGCTTGTGCGCGTGCTCCAGCATCCGGGTGAACATATCGTCGGGCAGCAGGTCCACGTCCTCGGCGAACATGCAGAACACCAGCCGGTTGACGAAGTGCGCCACCTCCTGCGGGTCGTGGCCGCGCTCGCGCAGCGAGTGTGCAAGCCCCGCGAAGGCTTCCGCCGCACGCTCGGTGAGCGCCTGCCGGCTCTCGCCGGGCTTGAGGCGCTCGGGATCGGACAACGCCCATTTGAGCTTGTCGCGGTTGGCAGCGTCGGTGAGGTCCTCCAGCGCGAACTCATGAGTGACGCTTACGCTGTTGGTCCAGTTGGTGCGGATGCGAAACCGCGCCATGTCGGAGACGATCAGAAGGGGCGGGTTCTCCAGGGCCAGCGCGTATTGCCGCAACTGGTTGAACGCGGCGTCGAGATTGGCGAGCTTGCCCTTGTACTCCCATGCGAAGCAGCCGCGCTTCCACACGTCGGCCCAGCCGTCGCCGCCCGTGTCCTTGCGCGCGCCTCGCTCGAAGCAATACCGGTCGCCGGTCGTGTCTGCGTCGGTCGGCGACGGCTCGCCGAGCAAGTGGCAGAGGTCATTGAAGTGCGACTGCGCCGCCGAGCGCTCCTTCAACTCCGACGCTCGCCACTTGGCAATGAATTCGCTTGGCGTCATCGGCCCCGTCCATTCCGCACATTCTGTGCGCGCCGTGGATCAGCTTGCCCCATTGAACGATGCTCGCGCCCGTGCTCGCTACACCGCTTCCACTAGAGAATCGTGCGGAAAATGCAAACCAACCGACTGGATGTCGTCAAGCGCGTGCGGCGCCCATCGTCGTCCGGCAGGACGCATCGGTCATGGAGGCTCATCCACTTCAGCTCGTCGTGTATTTCCGAGCGAGGATTGATGACGGCCACGGCATCCGAGACCTTGTTGGACGACCCACCACCCCACGCCACACTCCCATCATCCGTCGATCGGGCCAGCGTCCCGTGCGGGCGGGGCGCTCCCGTCCAGCCGTTGCCCCTCCACCTGCCCACCTGCCTCAAGGGCGGCGTAAAGAGCCGCGGCCGAGTCGCGCCACTGGGCGACCGCGGCCTCGGCGATCCGGGCCCGGTCGAGGGCCGCGAGAGCGAGCTGCTGGAGGGCGGGGTCGGCGGCGTCTGCCTGCGCACGCCCGGCGGCCGTGATCGCGACGCGCAGGGCCTCGACCTCCGCCTTGAGTTCGGCGTCGGCCGCGATGCGCGCCTCCAGCCCGTGCCAGGCCGCCGCCACGGTCGAGTGATCGCGGCCGCCGAACGCCCTGCCGATCGTCGTCGCCCCATGGTGCGTCAGCGCGCGGGCGAGCCACATCGCGATGTGGCGCGCGCGGGTCGCGCGGCGCTCCTTGCGGGCCGAGGTGAGGTCGCCGACCTCGAGACCGTAGCGGCCCGCCACGTGCCGCTGGATCGCGGCGATGCTAGCCCGCATGTCTCACCAGGGTCACGGTCTGCGCGGCGGCCTGAGCGGCCGCCTTGCGGCGGCGGGGGCGCCCTTCATTCCGGCCTGGGCGCGACCGTGGCGCGGATCGCGGCGGCGGTTTCCGCGCTGATGCCCGGACGCTGGGGTTCCGGCTCGGCATCGTCCGGCGCGCCCTCGATCGCGGCGCGGATCGCGGCGGTGGCCTCGGGGCTGAGCCCGCGCCGCTGCATTTCCGCTCCGGCCCGCTGCCGCGCTTCGCGCAGGGCGTCCTTGCGCACCTCTTCCCGCTCCGAGCGGATGGCCGCGACCGCGCGCAGGCTGTCGTTCAGCGAGCGCGATATGGCCTGGAGGGTCTTTGCGTCGATGTCCTCCTTCGCCGCGATCTCGTAGAGGCGGACCATGCAGAGCTCCGCCGCCCGCGCCGACATGGCCAGGGGGTCGCCGCCGGCGGCCTCGTTGATGGCCCGCGCCATCTCGGTGCTGTGGCGGATGCGCGCAATCGCGCCCGCCGCGGCCTCGCTCGCCCGCGCCGTGTCGCGCTCGGCGCTGCGGCGCAGGCGTTTGCCGTAGCGCTGGAGCGCGGCCTCGCTGATCGCGCAGCCCTGGCCTGCGAGCCAGGCGGCATGATCGGCATAGCGCCCGAAGCCGGCGGCGACGATGCGCCGGTCGAGCGCCGCGCGCACCGATTCGTCCAGGGTGTAGACCGTGCTTCGGGGCGGCATCTCAGCCTCGCCAGGCCGGGCGCAGCGGGCGCAGGATGCCCTCGGGCTCGTCCGCCACGTAGTCCACCACGTCTCGCCCGGCCTGCGTCAGCTTCGCCGTCCAGGGCTTGACCTGCGAGCGCTTCAGCGTGACCAGGCCGGCCGATTCCAGGTAATCCAGCTCGGCTCGCACGCGCTCCAGGCCGGTCGCCGGATACCCCGCCCGCGCCGCGTCCCAGCACATCCGTTCGGTCGAGCCGTGGACGGAGCCGGCGAAGACGGCCTGAAGCATCACCCAGCGCAGGCCCAACACCTCCAGCGGCGTCAAACTGTCGTGCATCCCTTCGTCCTCACGTTGCGTTGCGCCGCCCTCATGCGGCCTTCTTCTGCACCATCGCGCGCAGCCCGGTAATCGCCTTCCGGGCCGCGGCGAAGCTCACGAACCGCAGGTCGGAGACCTTCACGGTCCGCTGCAGCCACTTGCCGAGGCTGCGGTCGTCGCCCACGCCTTCGGTGTACTCCTTCCAGAGCGAGCGGATGTAGGCGACCTGCGCCGGCGTCGCCATGCCGGCCCGGTGGCCGTAGGCGGGCGGCCTGACGGTGGGCTTGAAGCCAAGCGCCTTGAGCCGCTCCATGACGGCGTCGAAGCCGTCGTTGTCGAGGTCCCTTGAGGTCTCGACTCCCGCTTCATGCAGCAGGATCGCGCGGTAGTCGTCGTCGCCAAGCCCGAGCTGCGCCTTTGCGCCGTGGATAAGCGCGGTCAGCTTACTTCTAAGCGCCAAGGCTCAGCCGGCCCCTTCGACCGGCAGGCGAGCGAGCGTCTCGGCGTTCGGCCTGTCTCTTCCGGCGGGTGCGCAGTCGGGCGAGAGGGGCTCGGCACTCCCGCTCCGCAGCATCGCCACCGCGGATCGGGCGCTCATTGCGCCGCCCCCCGCACGATGCCGGCCGCGTCCTTCAAGTGGTCCAGCCGAAGCGCGCCGTTCTCGGCGTTCTGCTTCGCGATCCTGACCAGGCGCGCCATCGTGCGCAGGCCGCCGTGGCCGGTGCACCGTTGCGTGAGCCAGCGTACGGCATCCGGGTCTTCGATGCCGTAGTGGCCCGCCAGCGCGCGCACGTCCGCTGCAGCGGTCGCCTTCAGCTCCAGCCTTGTCCCGACGCGCGAGGTGAGCTGCGCGAATGAGGCATCGCTCCTGCTGTTGAAGCGGCTGCGCAGGCTCTCGTTGCCGGCGAGAATCAGGGGGACCCTGGTCTCGTCATGGATGCTGCGCAGCACGTCGAGGCAGCGATCGTCCGCGTGCTGCGCTTCGTCGATGAGCAGAACCTCGTAGTGGGAGCCGAGCGCGCGGCTAATTGCGCTGTAATGGTGGTGGATGCCGCGCGGCGGAGCGAGAAACAGAGCCTCGCTGACCACCTTGAGCATGCCGTACATCGTGGAACACTGTGCGGCGTTCATCGCGCAGTAGCGCGAGCCGGGATTGCCCTTGTTATAGGCGAGCAGCGTCGTCGTCTTTCCGGCGCCGGGCGGGGCGATGATGATGCCGATCGCTCGCATTTCGATCGTCACATCGATGACCTGGAGCATGTCTTCCGCCGCCGGTGTGGCGCAGAATTGCGAAGGCCCTTTCGGCACTCTTGGCAGCTGATAAATTTCCATCGGTGTTTCTCCTAGGTCCGCTCTAGGGGTTGCACTACGAGGGCGGGCGGATGCGCAATCATCCGGTCGCCCTCACCTTGCGAAGGAAGCGGGCGCGAAGCGCGCGGGCGCGGTCTCTCGAAATTTCTTCGCCCTCGTCGTCGGCCGCCGGGCGCTCGGACGGGGTGCGCTCCAGCGCGCGGCCGATGGCCTCCATGCCCTCGCTCAGGCGGATCACGCCGGCGCTCTCGGGGATGGCGGCGGGCACCTCCCGCGCGGCGCGGCGGGCTTCGGCCCCAAGCACGTCGAGCCGGTCGGTGTCGGCGCGCAGCCTGGCCACGCCGGCGCGCGCTCTGGCGAGGCGGCGGCCGGCCTCCCGCGCGCCCTCGGGGTCGAGCACGTCATAGCAGCGGTCCGTCGCGGCCATGCAAAGCAGCTCGCGGCCGTTCTCGTCCATGACTGGTATCTCGGGCAGATCGCCGAAGGGCGGAATGCGAAGGCGGAGACGGCGATCCGCGCCAAGCTCCTGGAGCGCGGGGTGCGTGTACCAGCGGCTCCCGTATCGGAAGCCGCCCTGATGCAGCGTGCGAAATTCGTCCTTGCCGAAGGCGGCGAGAAGGGCGCCGCGCGCGATGTCCATGCGCTGCCATCCTGCGTCCACCGCCTCATTGAACGCTTCGTTCGGCGTGCGGCCGCCCAGCACACCGGTTTGCGGGGTCGCGTGATAGGCCGTCATGCACCCTTGCAGGTCGGCCAGAAACGCCTCCCTGCCGTGCGGATACGGTATCGGCTCCCGCCCCACGTTGGCGGTCTTCTTCGCCATGCGGTCGCCGCCGATCCAGCCGGGGAGGTTGGAGAAAAAGCCCCGTTCGAGGACCCTGAACACGGGCTCGATCGGCTTCGCGGCGGCGTTGTACGGCATCGCCTTGACGATCGGGCGGAAGCGCCGGAGCAAGGTCGGGTCGAACTCCGGACTGTCGTCGAGCGCGCGCATTTGCGAGACGAGCTGCAGCGCGTCGGCCATACGGTCGAGGCAGCCGTACTCCTTGCCATTGTCGAGATAGAGAACCCGCGGCATGCCCCAGCCGGGGTCTTGCGTCATGGCGATGAACGCCTCGATGATATGCTCCTGACGGACGCCCTCGCCTTTCGCCGGAAACACCGGGTGGACGAAGACTCGGTTGGTCGGCCAATCCAGAAACGCGACCAGCTTGGCCGTGAAAGTGGAGCCGTCCGCACGGGGCAAGAGCACGTCCTGGTGATGAACGTCGCCGAACACGACGTCCATGGGCAGGCAGCCCTCGCGGGTGCGCCGGATGCGCGGCCGGTGCCTGTCGTGCCATTGCTTCGCGTCCTGGCGTTCGATCGCCGAGGCGCGGTAACGGCTGTTGCGCCTGACGAATCGCAGCGACAGCTTGCAGGTCGTCTTGAGCCTGCGGGCGTCGCCCTCGAACCCGGCCGCCTCGGTGAGCGCCGCCAGCCTGTCGCTCGCCAGCAGCGCGATCCGCCGTGCGCCCAGCTCGGTTGTCGCCGCCCAAAGCGAGCGCACATGGCGCTCCAGCTCCGTCGCGATCCGCGCCCTGGCGGCATCGTCGAGGCGCGCTTCATCGGCCCAATTATCCCAGGCAGCGGAGATTGTGTGCCTGCGCCGCCCCCGGTCCTCGCGCGGCCGGCGCTTGAGCGCGGCGAAGCCGCCGGCCTTGTAGGCCGCGATCCACGCGCGGATTCTTTGCTCGCGGACGCCGGCACGCCGCGCCGCTTCGCGCACGGCGCTGCCGCGCCCGGCCGAGCCGGGCGGATGCTGGAGAACGGGGCGGATGATCTCGTAGCGCTGCGAGGCGCCAGCGCAGGTAGGCGACAGTTGCGGCGCGGCCCGCGTCGGCAGGGCGGGAACGGCCGCAGCCGGAACGGCAGTCGTGGGCGAGGCGGCGGGAGCGGCGGGCGGGCCGCCTTCCGCATCGCCATGCACGCTCTTTGCGAGCACCTCGAATGCCCACCCCGCCGCACCGCCTCGCGACGGCACCTTGCGGACGATGAGCACCTTGCCGCGCCAGGGCCTGCCCTCGAAGGCGCGGGCGAGCGCCTTGCGCGCGGCGCGCTCGGTGATGCCGGCTGTGGCGGCGAAGGTGGCTGTCGAGAGCCATTCTCCGCCGCTGGTCGTATTGTCGTCGCCGTGCATGACGGTGAGTATAACACACTAAAAGAGTGAATTATAACTATTTTGATCGTATTGCACCGTATCCCGGTCTTGTGATATCGTCTCCCCATGATGGATGTCGCCACATTCTTGCAGAGCATGGACCGTGCCCGTGGTTCGCGCTCCGACAAGGAAATCAGCCAGGCTGCAGGGCTGAGCGGCAACGCGGTCGCAGCCATGCGGGCGGGCAAGGTCCCATCGCTGGAACGGGCGGCGCGTGTGGCCGATGTCGTGGACCTGGAGCTATGCCTGCGCCGCAAGGGCGAATCGATCAGTCCGTGGGCTTTGCGCCTCACCTTCGAAGTATTCTTGCGCCATTTCCGGAAAGGCGGCGGTGGTTCTCCGATCACGGAGGACGAGATAGCGGCGCGTGCGGAAGGGATGGCCAAGTATGTGGCCCAAATTTACGGGCCGCTTGCCACCATGTTCGACCCATCCGAGTGCGACGAGCCGGAGGAGCAATTCCGCCTGGCGCAGGTCTACGGCCAATTCCTGAAGTCCGCCGAAGACAAGGATATGGCGCTCTTCGCCACCGCCGCATGGGACCTCGCGACCGGCACTACCAAGGATGTGCGGGACGAGCGCAACCGGGCGACCCCAAACAGCGGCGACGCGGAACAGCCCGCCGACGCGACCACCGGCACCGACGACGAGCCAGCCACGTAGCACCGCGCGCCGGCCTGATCGCCACACGTCGCATCGCTTCGCTTAGCAACGCGTTTCGCGTCACATAGCGGCGGGTCGCAGCCCCGGCGGCGGCACCTCGCGCCGGATTATCGCGAATCACGCCGGATTACCTCGGTACACACTATCGGGCTGCAATCGTGTGTGCCGCGGTATTCCGCAGTGATTCGCGATAATCCGCGCTGCTGTGAGGTGACCCGCCACGCGGCTTCGCTCCGCGGACGGGTCGTCTCAGGGCGAGGCCCGCTCTCCCGCCCAGGGGTCGATGAGCGCGATCCCGCAATGCTCGAAGTCGGCCCCATTGCGCGTGGCGACGGCCGCGCCGGTGGCGCGGGCGATGGCCGCAATCTGGCAATTGGCCTCCAGGATCGGCCGGCCCAGGGACCGGCGTGCGGCGGCAATAGCCGCATAGGCCCTGGCCGCGGCGCTGTCGAACGGCAGCACGCGGCCGGCGAAGTCCTCCCGGACCATGGAATCGATCTCGGCTGCGAGGCGGTCACGACGCCGGCCGGCGGGCAGAATGGCAGCGCCCGCGCGCAGCTCCGCCTCGGTGTCCGCGGTGAGGTAGAGCGCGGCCGAGTCCTGCACGGAGAACCATGCCATGACCGCGGGGTCGGGCGTGAGGCGCATCAATTCCGAGACCACGTTGGTGTCTACTACGACCATGGCGGCCCGCTCATTCGAACGTGAGCGGCGGGCGCATCGGGCCGCGCTCCGGAAGCTCGAGCTCGACCCCGCCGAGCGCGGCGAAGCGGGCGTGGATGGCGCGGCCGAGATCCTCGGGCGGCGGGGCCTCGCCGACAGTACGGCGCAGGATCTCGCGGGCTTCCTCCTCCATCGAGCGGCCGTTTTCGGCGGCGCGCACACGGAGCCGCCGCTTGAGCCCGTCGTCGAGGTTGCGGATGGTGATGCTCGCCATGGACGATGACCTCCAGATTCGCGTTGTGCGCTAAATTAAGCAACGATCGCGTTGCAATCAAGCGCAGGATAGACACGTGCGCTTCACGTTTCCCATCCGCGGCCGCGCCGAGATCGGTCATGTCCGCGGCATTGTCGAGAGGGCGCACGGGGCATCGCGCGGGCGAGCGATTCCTGCACCGTGGCCTTCGTCAGCTCTTCAAGTGTTGTTCGGGTCGCGGGTTCGTCGCCGATCGGCGCCGTACACTATTGAAAAATAACGATTCTACAGGTCACGAATCCACGCCAAATGACGCGCAGCCCGGCCAGTTCTTCAAGCAGTTCCAGTTCCGTCCTGCGATCCATGCGTCGCTCCCGCCGTCTTCCGCTGGGGGGGAGTGGCACGCCGTGGACGAGCGCTCAGGCGTGGACGGGGGGCAGCTTCTCGAACCAGGGCTGCGCCTCTTCCAGGCGTGCCGCCAGGCGAAACAGGAGCGCGTCGTTTGCGTGGCTTGCGATGAATTGCACGCCGCAGGGCAGGCCGTCCGCGCTCCAGTGCAGCGGCAGCGACATGGCCGGCAGGCCGCTCACGTTGTGCGGCAGCGTGAAGACGACCTCGGGCAGCAGGAGATCGTTGTTGTACGTCTCGAACGGCAGCGACATGTCGTAATAGCCGACCTTGTGAGGCGGGTTGGGCATGGTCGGGGTGATGACCGCGTCGTAGGGCGCGCAGTCCCCCGCGATGGCCCAGCCGGCCATGTGCATGGCCTCGATGTCCTGGGCCATGGCCGGCGCGCTCAATCGCTCGCCGCGCTCGACCATCTCCCGGATCACGTTGCCGAGCTCGCCCTCTCCCGGCGGGCGCCCCATCACCGGCTCCAGGGCGTGGATGCCGGCCGCCGTCGCCGCGCAGGCGATGCGCGAGAAGACCGAGCCCAGCGCGTCGAAATCGAAGCTGTACTCCGCCTCCTCGATCTCGTGGCCCATCGATTCGCACAGCCTGGCGGCATTGTTTGCCGCCGCCTCACACTCCGGATCAACCGGCCGTCCGTTGGCGGCCTTCGTGATCAGCCCGATCCTGAGGCGTCCCGGGTCCCGGGCCACTTCCTCCAGGAACGGGGTCTCTGGGCGCGCGAGAGAGTTGGCGTCGCCGGGCACGGAATACTGGGTCAGATCATGGTAGGCCGCCTGGTCGCGCACGCTCAACGACACGCAGCCCTCGACGACGCAGCCGTACCACATATTCCCGTAGAACGGCGCCGTCGTGGTGCGGCCGCGCGACTGCTTGAGGCCCACCAGCCCGTTGTTGGAGGCGGGGATGCGGGTCGACCCGCCGCCATCGTTGGCGGTCGCGAGTGGCAAGATGCGCGCAGCCACTGCGGCGCCCGAGCCGCCGCTGGAGCCGCCCGGCGTACGGTCGGGGTTCCACGGGTTGCGCGCCGGCGGGTAGAGCGGGGGCTCGGAGGCGACGCAGTAGCCCATCTCGGGCGTCACGGTCTTCGCCAGGCGGATGAAGCCGCCCTCGGCGATACGCTCGGCGACGACACTGTCGACGGGCGCGACGAAGTCCTCCAAGTAGCGGCAGCCACCCGTCAGCGGCAGGCCCTGGTACGCGGTCAACAGATCCTTGAGGAGCAGGGGCACGCCGCTGAACGGCCCGTCGGGAAGCGCCTCCCCGGCAGCCGAGCGCGCCGCGTCATAGTTCTTGAACATCACGCAGTCGAGCTGGGGATTGACACGCTCGATCCGCTCGATGGCCGCCTCCACCAGCTCGATCGGCTTGACTTCCTTGCGCTTGACGAGATCGGCCAAACCCAAGGCGTCGAATTGTTCGAGTTCAATGCTCATGCCATCGCTCCCCTGGTCTGCTCGGCGTCGAGACCGCTCCTCACCACGTCCAGATCGAATGCTATTGCATGGCCGGTCCCGGCTCCAGTGGGCGAGCAAGAAGATGGCGGAGATGCGGCTGGCTGCGGCGCGGCAAGCCGAGTGGCAAGCGCGCTGCGTAACGGTCGGGGAAATGGTGTTGTTGCGGCCCCCTGAGTCGTGTTCGATAGCGCTTGAACAACCTCAGGAGGTGGCTTGCATGAGTCCGTCTCCCATCTCCCTTCTGTTCGACGAGCAGTCGCTGCATCCGGAGGCGGACCGCTCGCCGCCGCTCGCCGGCTGCGGCGGACGGAGCCTGGTGCCGCCGCAGATGCGGGCCAACTGGAAGGTCGCGGCCGACAACTTTCTCGAGTGCTTTCACTGCCGGAACGCGCATCCGATGTTCTCGCAGACCCTCGACGTATCTCGCACCGCCGCCGGCGCGAACAGCGCGCGGAATCTCCGGCCGCCGAACTCCTGACGGACGGGGGAGGTAACCGGCGAGATGGAGGAGGAAACGGCATGTCCGCTATGAACGACGTTCTGGAACGCGCGGTGGCGCAGGAGGATGTGCCCTTCGCCGTGGGCATGGTCGCGGACACCGGCGGGGTTCGCTACAGCGGTGCCGCCGGCGAGGCCGCGCCGGGCCGCACGGCTGGCGAGGACACGGTGTTCCGCATCTTCTCGATGACCAAGGCGGTCGGCTCGATCGCCGCCATGATCCTGATCGACCGGGGCAGGATGCGGTTCGACACCCCGGTCGCCGACATCCTGCCGGAGTTCGCGAACGTCCAGGTGCTCGACGGCTACGACGGCGACACGCCGGTGCTGCGCCCACCGAAGGTGCAGGCGACCCTGCGCCATCTGGCGACCCACACCTCTGGCCTCGAGTACGAGAACTGGAACGCCGAGGTCCTCCGCTACCAGGAGGCGACCGGCCACCCGAGCATTCTGTCGGGCCTCAAGGCGTCGCTGTTCTATCCGATGATGACGGATCCGGGCACGCGCTGG
>JAPPHR010000025.1 GCA_028820995.1 Rhodospirillales bacterium | reverse complement strand
CCGCGCTCGCGTTCGATCCCGAGACGCTGGCCGCCGGGGACTTCGTCTCCTGGCGGCCCGACCTGGCCGGCGTGCCCTTCTCGGCCCATCCCAAGGTGGAGGCCGACGGCACCTGCTGGAACATCGGCTGCGTCACGGCGCCCCGGCCGATGCTGCTCTTCTATCGCATCGACCCGGCGGGCCGCCTCGCCGCCTTCAACGCCCTGCCGTTCGACCCGCTCGGCATGGTGCACGACTATGTCGTGACCCGGCGCCATCTCGTGCTCGTCATCTCGCCCTTCGTGGTGGAGCCGGAGCGCTTCGCCGCAGGCGCGATCAGCTTTCTCGACGCCCACGTCTGGCGGCCCGAACTCGGTACCCGCGTGATCGTGGTGGAGAAGGAGACGCTCACGCCGGTGCGCCGCTACGAGCTGCCGCCGGGCTTCCACTTCCACCACGGCAACGGGTGGGAAGAGGCGGACGGCACCATCCACCTCGACCTCTGCCAGGCGGCGGACCCGATGTTCGCCATCCACGACCTGCGCGCGGTCATGGAGGGCGACTGGCGCTTCCCCTCCGCTCATCCGCGTTACCGCCGGATGGTACTGAGGCCTGTTGGCACCGCCACGGTCGAGCAGGTAGCCCCGGCCGTGGCGGATTTTCCGCGCATCGACCCGCGCCGCACGGGGCTTCGGCACCGCGCACTCTTCGCGCTGACCGGCACGGAGGACGGCGGCTGGCCGCTCTCGCGCATCGAGCGCATCGATCCAGACCGTGGCGCCATCGGCGGCTGGTCCTACCCGCGCCACCTGATCCCGGAGGAGCACGTGTTCGTGCCGCGCGGGGCGGGGGACGGCGACGGCTGGCTGGTGGGCCCCTTCCTCGATCTGGAGCGCCGCGCCGCCGGACTCAGCGTCTTCGACGCCCAGCAGCTCGCCGACGGGCCGCTCTGGCAGGGAATCCTGCCCTACCCGCTCCCCCTCGGCCTGCACGGGACGTTCGTCGCAGCCTAATTCAATCTCTAAAGCGCCGGATCGGCGGAGGGGAGGCCCAGCAGCACGCGGCCGTGGTTCGACGCGTTCACATCCCAGTTCTGGGTGATGTGGCCGCGGATGCAGTTGAGGTCGCGCATCGCCCGCGAGATCGGGTTGCGGTCGTAGAGGCCGGCGCCGCCCGAGAGGTGGAAGAGCAGGTCCACCGCCTCGGCCGCGAGCTTGCCCGCCATGGTCGCCTTGGCGCGCAGCTCGGTCTTGAGCGGCATCGGCGCCACCTCGCCGCGCGCGGCGACCGCCATGCCGGCATCGCAGCAGTGATGCAGCAGCAGCCGCGCGGTCTCGATGGCGGTGTGGGCCTCGGCCACCTTGACCTGGGCCGTGGAGTAGTCGGCCATGCTCTTGCCCGACATCCGCGCGACCCGGTCGCGGGTGCGGGCGATGAAGTCGTCGTAGGTGGCCTGGGCGACGCCGACGGCCACGATGCTCTGGTTGATGGAGAACATGGCGAAGGCCGGCAGCTTGTAGAGGGCGGCATCGTTCACGGCGCAGCCGGGCGCGTTGCCGCCGCCCTTGGTCTCGTCGATGGCGAGCGCCCGGCGGTCGGGCACGAAGACGTCGTCCACGGCGACATCGGCGCTGCCGGTGCCGCGCAGGCCCGCGGTGTGCCAGGTGTCGATGATCTCGAACTGGCCGAGCGGGATGGCGTGCATCTGCGCGCGCTTCGGCACGCCGCCCCCCTCCGTGAACGCCGTCGCGATGAACCAGTCGGCGCCGCAGACGCCGCTCGCGAAGGGCCAGCGCCCGCTGATGCGCCAGCCGCCCTCCACCCGCACGGCCCGGCCGCAGCTCGGGATCAGCACGCCCGCCACCATCGCGTCCGGCACAGCCTCCCAGATCTCGTCCTGCCCCTCCGGCGGCCAGTAGCCCAGCAGGCAGTTGTGGGAGCAGTACTGGGTGAGGCACCAGCCGGCCGCGCTGCAGGCGATGGAGATGGCCTCCACGATGTCGGCCATGCCGGAGAAATGCGCCTCGGCCCCGCCGTGGCGGGCGGGCTGCAGGATGCGGTGGATGCCGGCCTCGCGCATCGCCTGCATGGTCTCGGGCGCGAGCCGGCGGGTCTCCTCGGTCTCGTCAGTCCGCGCGCGCACGGTCTCCATGAGCCCCCTGGCCCGCGCGAGAAGGTTCTCCCGGGTCCTGATCGTCACCGTGTCCACCGCTGCCGCATCGTTCATGGCGTCTCAACTCTCCATCAGCACGTCGTGGGCGAGGTGGTCCGCCACCCGGTCGAGGCCCTCGCCGGTGCGGCAGTTGGTCACGAGCACGGGTCGGCCCGCGCGCACGCCCTCCGCCTCCTTGCGCATGAGCGGGAGATCGACCCCCACGTGAGGGGCGAGGTCGGACTTGTTGACGATGAGCAGGTCGGCCCGGACGATGCCGGGGCCCCGCTTGCGCGGGATGTCGCCGCCGCCCGAGACGTCGATCACGAACATCCAGTAGTCCACCAGATCGAGGGAGAAGGTGGAAGCGAGGTTGTCGCCGCCGCTCTCGATCAGGATCAGGTCCAGCGGGCGAAGCTGCTCCTCCAGCAGGTCGGCGGCCTCGATATTGAGCGTCGGGTCCTCGCGGATCACTGTGTGGGGGCAGGCGCCGGCCTCGACACCCACCACGCGCTCCGGCGGGATCAGGCCGCTCCGCTGAAGCCGCTCTGCATCCTCCTGCGTCACCAGGTCGTTGGTAACGATGGCGAGCGAGGTCCCGCGCGCGGCGAAGAGCGGCAGCAGGCCCTCGATAAGCGCCGTCTTGCCGGAGCCCACCGGCCCGCCGATGCCGACGCGCGCCGCGCTCGGCGCGGCTGCCACCAGGGCCTCTGCCGATTCCGCCATCAACCGCCCTCCCGCTCGTCCACGAGGCGCGCCCTGCCGTCGGCCAGGTGCTGGGCGAGCCGCGCCATGTAGCTCTCGCGCGGACCGTCCAGCGCCACCTTCAGCACCGAACCCTCGAACCGCACCCGCCAGTGCAGGTTGCCGCAGAAGTAGCCGAGGTCCAGCGCCGCCGCCAGGTCGCGGGGACTGAGCGCGAGCCATACCGTCTCCCGCATGCGGACGACGACGGCGCGGTCTTCCTCAAGCAGGAGGACAGCGCCGTTGGCGAGGCTCTCGGAGCGCGCCAACGCAATCGCGCAGTCGGTCCCCTTGTCCGTCGCGACCCTGAGCCGCTTGCGCGCCGTGTCGGCGGCGTCCAGCGTGATGCTCTCGACCCGGCCGTCGTGTTCGAGCGCGTGCAGCCGCTCCGCGATGTCCGGGTCGGTTGCGTTACCGAGGATCTGAGTGAGCCGCAGCATGGCGGGCAGCTTACGGGCATGGGGCGCGCTGGCAAGGGAGGCCGCGGCGCGTCGATTGAAGGACAGGCGGGCCTTCGGCATCATGCGCTCACGGGCGCCACGCGGAGGAGAGTCATGCGCGCGACGATGATGGACTACCCGCTCACGTTGACTCAGTACCTGGAGCGGGCCGGCACGCTGCTGGACAAGGGCGAGATCGTCACCCGCCTGCCGGACAAGTCTCTGCACCGCTATCGCTACGGCGACTTCCATCGCCGCGCCCGCCAGCTCGCGTCGGCGCTGGCCCGCGCGGGGCTCGAGCGGGGCGATCCGGTGGCCACCATGATGTGGAACACCTATCCCCACCTGGAGACCTATTTCGGCGTCCCCTGCGCCGGCGGCGTGCTGCACACCCTCAACTTCCGGCTGCACCCGAACGACATCGCCTACATCGCGAACCACGCGGGCGACCGCTTCGTGTTCGTGGACGACGTGCTTCTCCCCCTCTTCGAGAAGGTCCGGTCGGAGATCGCGGCGGAGCGGGTGTTCGTGGTGGCGCTCTCCGGCGCTCCGGTGCCGGAGGGATACGAGAGCTACGAGGACCTGCTGGCGACAGGCGATCCCGACGACGACCTGCCCACGCTCGACGAAGGCGATGCTTACGGCGTCTGCTACACCTCGGGCACCACCGGCAGGCCCAAGGGCGTCGTCTACTCGCACCGCGCCATGGTGCTGCACACCATGGCGATGTGCATGACCGAGCCCTTCGGCTTGAGTCAGCACGACACGGTCATGCCGGTGGTGCCGATGTTCCACGCCAACGCCTGGGGACTGCCCTTCGGCGCCGCGGCGGCCGGGGCCCGCCTCGTGCTGCCCGGCCCGCACCTCGACCCGGTGAGCCTTCTCGACCTCTGTGAAAGCGAGCAGGTCACGTTCGCCGCCGGCGTGCCGACGATCTGGAACGGCATTCTGCAGGCGTTGGAAGCAGAACCGGACCGCTGGTCGTTCGATCCGCGATTCCGCACCGCGGTCGGCGGGTCTGCGGCGAGCGAGGCGATGATCCGGGGCTTCGACCGCCACGGAATCCGCACCATCCACGCCTGGGGCATGACCGAGATGACGCCGCTCGGCACCGCCGCGCTCATCAAGCCGACCATGGAGGGCCTCGACGAGGACGCGGAGTACGGCTACCGCGCGAAGCAGGGGACCGCCCTGCCCTTCGTCGACATGCGGCTGATGAACGACGAGGGCATCGTGCCCTGGGATGGAAAGACCATGGGCGAGGTGCAGGCGCGCGGCCCCTGGATCGCCGCCGCCTACCACGATTCCGACGAGCTCGGCGACAAGTGGACCGAGGACGGCTGGTTGCGCACCGGCGACGTCGCCACCATCGACGCCGAGGGCTACATGAAGATCACCGACCGCACCAAGGACCTGATCAAGTCCGGCGGCGAGTGGATCAGCTCGGTCGATCTGGAGAACGCCCTCATGGGCCATCCATCCGTGAGCGAGGCCGCGGTGATCGCCGCGCGCCACGAGAAGTGGGACGAACGCCCGCTCGCCGTCATCGTCCTGAAGGACGGCGCGGAGGCGGACGCGGACGCGTTGCAGAGCCACCTCGCGGCGGGCTTCGCCAAGTGGTGGCTGCCGGACGACTACGTCTTCGTCGACGAGATCCCCCGCACGTCCACCGGCAAGTTCCTCAAGTCGGCGCTGCGGGAGCGTTTCGAAGGTCTGCTGGTGGAAGGCAGCGGCGGAGGTTAACTGCCCTTCCCGCAGGGGCCGGCTCGCCGGCGCGCTGCGGTCGCGGCCTCGTCTACCTGAAGCGGCTCGCCAGCGAGCACGACGCCGAAGCGCTGCTCTGCTTCCTCCGCCGTGTAGTAGCCTCGCATGACGTCGCTTGCGACCGCGGCGGGCTCGCGGGCGAAGGCATCGCCGTAGCCGCCGCCGCCCGGCGTGGAGACGCGAACGGTATCGCCCGGGCGGAGCGGAATCTCCTGGTCCTTGGAGAGATGCGGCGGCTTGTAGCGGGAGCCGTCGGCGCGGATCACGTCGACGGTGTTGACGCCGCCGGGTGCGCCGCCGAGCGCGCCGTTGGGTCCCGCGCGGCCGTGGTCCATCACCATGGAGGCCGAGGCCGCGCCGCGCCGGAGCGTGCACGCGTAGGTCACGCCGAAGCCGCCGCGCCAGCGCCCGGCACCGCCCGAGCCCTCGTGCAGCGAGTATTCCTGGAAGAGCACCGGGTACTTCTGCTCCATCACCTCGATGGGTTGCGACTTGGAAATGCCGATCGTCGAGCAGCCGTTGGTGAGCCCGTCGCCCGACGGCGAGCCGCCGTAGCCGCCGCCGGTGAAGAGGTACATCACGAAATCCCGGCCCCGCGCGGGGTCGGCGCCGCCCACCGCGAAGTTGCCCGAGGTCCCGGCGGGTGCCGCGAAGAGGCGATCCGGTATCGCCTGGGCGAGCGCGTCGAACACGGCTTCCGCGATGCGCTGGCTCACCTCCGCTGCGCAGCCCGAGACCGGGCGCGGGTACTCGGCGTGGAGGAAGGTGCCTCTCGGCTCCGCGATGTGCAGCGGCTCGAACATGCCGGCGTTGATCGGCACGTCCGGGAAGATGTGGCGGATCGCGAGGTAGATCGAGGACTTGGTGGTGGCGGCCACGCTGTTCATGGGCCCGGCGCAGGGCGGGCTGGAGCGCGCCATGTCGAAGTGAAGCTCGCTGCCGTCCACGCGGATGCGCATGTCGATGGTGAGCGGCTCGTTCACCACGCCGTCGGAATCCACTTGGGCGAGGCCGCGGTAGGTGCCGTCCGGAACGGTCTCGATCTTTGCCCGCATCTGGCGCGCGGCGCGCTGGCGCATCTCGCGGATCACGTCTTCGACGAGGGTCCGGCCGTACTTGTCGAGCAGCGCGGTCATCCGCCGCGCGCCCACCAGCAGCGCCGCCGACTGGGCCTCGATGTCGCCGATGCGCTGCTCGGGCACGCGGATGTTGGAGAGGATGATCGAGAGGATCTCCTCGTCGATCCTCCCCTCCTTGTAGAGCTTGACCGGCGGGAAGCGCAGGCCCTCCTGCACCACCTCGGTGGCGCGCGCCGAGAAGCCGCCCGGCACCATGCCGCCCGTATCCGGCCAGTGGCCGGTGTTGGACAGCCAGGCGAAGTGCGCGCCCTTGTAGAAGAAGGGCAGCGCGAAGCGCACGTCCATCAGGTGGGTGCCGCCGAGGTAGGGGTCGTTGACCGCGAAGATGTCGCCCTCGCGCACCGTGGGCTTGGTGGCGATCAGGTGCTCGGTCGAGAACTGCATGGTGCCGACGAAGACCGGCAGCCCCAGCTCGCCCTGGGCGATGAGCTTGCCGTCCTCGCGCGCGTAGATGCCGTCGGAACGATCCAGCCCCTCGGAGATGACGGGGCTGAAGGCCGAGCGCACGAAAGCGAGGTCCATTTCGTTGCAGACCTGCTGCAGGCCGCTCTGCACCACCCCGAGCGTGATGGGATCGAGCGTACTCACTGGCCGACCTCCAGGATCAGGTTGCCGATGGCGTCGAGGGCAGCGCGGTTGCCCGGCTCGACCACGCTGGTGGTGTCGATCTGGCGGACGATGGCGGGGCCCTCGAAGCGGGCGCCAGCGGGCAAACGCTCGCGGTCGTAGATGGGAGTCTCCGCCCAGCCGGTGGGGAACCACACGCGCCGGGTGCCCGTGAGCGCACCGTCGAGGGTCACGGACTGCGCCGCGCCTGCGAGCGCGGCCAGCGGCACCTGAGGCCGGGCGCCGATCACGGCGGTGTGCAGATTGACCAGAACCGCCGGGATCGCATCGAGCGCCACCGCGAAGCGCTCCCAATAGGCGGCTTCGAAGGCCTGCTGGAGTTCCGCGCGTGTCACCTCCGGCCCCGCGACCGGCACGGTGAGCAGGTGAGTCTGGCCCTCGAACTGCATGTCGGCAGCGTGCAGGTACGCGATCTCGCCGACCGCCACGCCCTCCTGCTCGATAGTCGCGCGCCCCTCCGCCGCCTGGCGTTCGAGGATCGCGCGGACGCTTTCCATGTCCGCCTCCGCCAGCGGCGCGTTCATCGTGTTCACATAGTCGTGGCGGATGTCGGCGGTGATGCAGCCGACGGCGCTGGTGATCCCCGGCCGGGCCGGGATCATGACGCGCGGGATACCGAGCTCCGCGGCGAGCGCTGCGGCGTGCATGGGGCCCGCGCCGCCGAAGGCGAAAAGCACGAAGTCGCGCGGGTCGTGGCCGCGGGCAAGCGTCGCCATGCGGATGGCGCCGGCCATGCGGTCGTTGGCGATGCGGATGACCGCCGCCGCCGCGCCCTCGGTACCGAGGCCGAGGGGAGCGCCGAGGCTCTCCGCGAACACCGCTGCCACGTCGTCCGGTGCGACCGGGTTCTCCACAGAGAGCAGCCTGTCGGGATCGAGCCGGCCGAGGATCAGGTTGGCGTCGGTCAGCGTCGGCCGCTCGCCGCCCCGGCCATAGCAGATCGGGCCCGGCTCGGCGCCCGCGCTCTCCGGCCCGACCTGGAGCAGCCCGGCCTCGTCGATCCGCGCGATGCTGCCGCCGCCGGCGCCGACGGTGTGCACGTCCACCATGGGGACGTGGATCGGCATGCCGTGCTCAAGCTCCATCTCGGCCGTCACCGCCGGCACGCCGCTCAGCACGAGGCCCACGTCGGCGCTGGTGCCGCCGGTATCGAAGGTGACGAGATCCCGGGCGCCGGCGGCGCGGCCGATGGCTGCCGCTGCCATGACGCCCGACGCCGGGCCTGAGAGCACCGTGTTGACCGCCTTCGCCGCCGCCGAGCGGGCCGAGACGCTGCCGCCGTTGCCCTGGATCACCAGCAGCTCGCGCCCGTAGCCGCGCGAAGCGAGCTTGCCATGCAGCCGGTCGAGATAACGGTGCAGCAGCGGCTGGACGCAGGCGTTCACCGCAGCAGCGACGCCGCGTTCGTACTCGCGGAACTCGGCGAGGATCGCGTGCCCGGCGGTCACGTAGCCCTCCGGCCAGCATTCCCGGGCGATGGCAAGCGCGCGCTCCTCGTGCGCCGGGTTCTTGTAGCTGTGCAGGAAATGGACCACGAGCGAATCGCAGCCTGCGGCACGGAGCCGCTCCACCGCGGCGCGCACCGCCGCCTCGTCCAGCGGAACCAGCACGTCGCCGGCCGCGTCCATCCGCTCCGCCACCTCGATGCGAAGCTCGCGGGGGATCAGCGGCGTGAAGCTGCCGGTGAGCCCGTACGGCTGGGGCCGGGTGCGCCGGCCCAGCTCGAGGACATCGCGGAAGCCGCGCGCGGTGATGAGCCCGCAGCGGCTGAGCTTGCGCTCCAGCAGCGCGTTGGTGGTGACCGTGGTGCCGTGGATGATGGCGGCGACGTCCTCGAACGACGCGGACGCGCCGTCGAGCGCCGCGAGCACGCCCGCCGCCTGGTTCGCGGGCGTCGACGGAACCTTGGCGAGCCTGACGGCGCCGGTCTCCGGCTCCATGAGGATCAGGTCGGTGAAGGTCCCGCCGACATCCACGCCGACGACCGCGCCGCTCATGAAGCGCTCATGCGGCGACGGAGGCGCCGGCTTCCACCGGCGCGAGCGTGCGGGTCTCGCCCTGGAGCGCGAGGCGGGCTGACTCGATCAAGCCCGCCGCCTGCATCGCCCGCGCTTCCGCAAGTCCGGCGTCGAGCGCTGCGGCCCTGGCGTGCGCGGGCAGCGGCCCCACCGCGACCGTGACCGCGCGTTCGCCGAGGTCGCTCTCTTCGCGGAGCGAATGGGCCGGCGCACGCTCGATGGCGGGATGGTCGACAGTCACCGCATTGGCGATCAGCGTTGCGGCGGCGTCGGCGGCGGCCGCGCTCTCAGCCAGCACTGTGACCGCATCGGCGATGCCGAACGAGAGCGAGCGCCCGCGCCAGCCGGAGGTCGCGATCCCGCACGCGGGCCGGCCCGCGCGGAGGGTAATCCGCTCGTCGAGCCCCGGCCGGTCGGGATCGTTGACCACACCGGCCGAGAACGAGGTGCCGGGGCCGAGATGCACCGCGATGTCGCCGCCGTTGTTGGCGTAGGCGCGAGAGAGGCGCCGCCCCGCCGTCATGGCCGCCAGCACTTCGTCAGCGACGGCGCCTGCCACCGCCGCCATCGGCGTGATGAAGCGCGCCCGGTGCGGCCAGCAGGCGCCCAGCATGCGCCGCGCCACCGGGCCGTTCAGCGCAGGACGGGTCCCGCCGAGGGGGAAGCGCAGCAGGTCAAGCTCGGCCACCAAGTCGTCGAGGATCGTCGCAAAGCACGCGCCCGCCTGGCGATAAGAGGCGTCCACCTCCCGCGCCTCGCCGAAGGCCTCGGCCACGATGTCGATCGGCCCGTGCTGCAGGTGCAACCGTCGGCCGTCGGGCAGCATCGCCATGCGGGCTCCGCCCGGCATCAAGGCCTGCGCTCCGGCATCGGCCAGGGATTGGCAGGCGGCCACGGCTCCGCCCGGTGCTCCGCATCCTCAAGCGCCTGCTCCAGCGGCACGACGCGGTCGACGTGGCCGCCAAGCGCCGCGAACTCGGCGCGGCTGAGCGTGAATTCGATGGGCGCGACCAGGGCCGGCGTCGGCACGTAGCCGAAGGCATCGGCCGGCATCCGCGTCACGTCCACCATGAAGGTGATGCCGCCGCCAGGCCAGACGTGGACCGGCGCGCCGCCGGCGGTGACCCGGGTGAGCGCGTCCTTGATCGAGCGGGTAAGGCGCACCGGGTTCTCGGTCACGCCCGCCCGCAAGGAGCCGCCCGCGCCCGCCATGAAGAGCACGGTGCAAAGCGCGGGCTCGCAGTTCTCGGCGATGCGGCCTACCACCTTGTCGATCTCTGCCGGCATGGGCGCGGGGCGGGGCGTCAGAGTCTCGTCCAGCTCGAACCAGGCGGCGTCCTCGCCCGTGGTGGAGACCATATGGAGTCTCAAGCCCGGCCAGGCCTTCTTCGGATCGATCTTCTCGATGATGTCCAGCGGGTCGGCGATGTCGGTGGCGGCCCACCCGCGCCCCTTGCGCGCCACCTGGAAGTAGCGCCCCGGCGTCGACCGTCGGCCCCGGATGCGGATGCCGGACAGAGGCATGTCGAGAAAGCGCCCAGCCTGGTGTTCTGTCAGCACGCCGGTGATCTGGTCGTCGACCACGATCACCTCGTCGGCGTGGCCGTGCCACTGGCGGGCGAACATGCCCATGGCGGCGGAGCCGCAGCCGGCCCGCATGCGCTCCTCGCGCTGGCCGTCCACCACCGGGGCAGCGCCGGCCTGGATCACCAGCTCCGCACCGTCGTCCACGGTGAGCGTCGCGGGCTTGCCGTTGCAGAGGTCGAGCAGGGTGCTGCAGGTCACGGTGCCTTCGCGCTTGCTGCCGCCGGTGAAGTGGCGCACGCCGCCCAGCGAGAGCATCTGCGAGCCGTACTCGGCGGTGGTCACGTGGCCGATGGGCTCGCCGTCCGCCCGCACCGAGGCCTGCTCGGGGCCCACGTGACGGTCGGTGTCGATCTTCACCTTGACGCCGCAGTAGCTGAAGATCCCTTCCGAGACGACGGTCACCATGTCCACGCCCGCCGCCTCGCTCGCGATGATGAAGGGCGCGGGCTTGTAGTCGGGATAGGTGGTGCCGGAGCCGATCCCGGTGACGAAGCGCTCAGGGCTCGCGACCACGCCGCCGTCCCAATCCTCCGCGCCGTCGAGGAAGGGCACCAGGGTCTCGGCCCGCTCGGTGACCAGCAGCGGATCGACGCGGGTCAGCGTGCCGCCGACGTTGGCGTAGCGGTCGCAGGCGCCGACCTTGCCCTCGCGGATGCGGCAGAGCACCGGGCAGGCGTCGCAGCGGATGATTGAGCTTTCGTCCTTGGCCCGGCTCTCGGCCTTCGGCTCGCTCACGGCCCGGCTTCCCGCGCGCGGAGCGCCGCCCGCAGGCGGTGGGGAAGGGCGGGCACCCTGGTGACGCGCACGCCCGTCGCGTGGCGGATCGCGCCGAGGATCGCCGGCGCGGTCGGCACCAGGCCGGGCTCGCCCACGCCCTTGGCGCCGAAGGGACCCAGAGGCTCCGGGTCCTCGACGATGATCACCTCGATCTCGGGCACGTCGCCGATGGTCGGGATCAGATAGTCGTGCAGGTTCTCGGTCTTGCCCGGCAGGTATTCCTCCATCAGCGCGAGGCCCAGGCCCTGGGCGATGCCGCCCTCGATCTGCCCCTCGACCTGGGTCGGGTTGATGGCGCGGCCGACATCGTGGGCAGCGTGGATGCGGACAGGCGTCACGGTCCCGAGTTCCGTGTCCACGTCGACGACCGCGATCTGGGCACCGAAGGCGTAGGTCGCGTAGGGCGCGCCCTGGCCCTTGGCATCGAGCGCCGTGGACGGCGGATCGAAGGAGCCGGCGCCTTCCAGCACGACTCCCCTCTCGTCGGCCTTGAGCCGGCCGAGCGCGATCTCAACCCGGCGTCCGCCGTCCCGAACCACCACGCACCCGCCCGCAAGCTCGATGGTGGCGTCGCCGGCGGCATTGGCCTCGCGCAGGATCGCGGCACGGAGGGCTGAACCCGCAAGCTCGGCTGCCTTGCCAGAGACGAAGGTCTGTCGAGATGCGGAGGTCTTGCCCGCGTCCTCGGTCCAGTCGGTGTCGCCGAGGACCTGGGCGATCCTGTCTGCCGCCACCCCCAGAGCGTCCGCGCAGATCTGGGCGAGGATCGTGGTCGAGCCCTGGCCGATATCGACGGCGCCGTTATAGAGCGTGAGCCGGCCTTCGCGGTCGAGCGTGATGCGCATGGCGGATGGATTGCTGAGCGCGGTGTTGCCGATGCCGTACCACATGCAGCCGATGCCGGCGCCGCGCCGCACCGGGCCGTCTTGCGTGTTGGACCGTGCGGCGTCCTCGAGCGCACGCTGCCAGCGCGGTGCCAGCGCTTCCAGACAGGGCGCGAGGCCGGCGCTCGCTTCCAGCACCTGGCCGGTCGCGGTGGCGTCGCCGACGCGGATCGCGTTCTTCAGGCGAAGCTCCAGCCGGTCCATGCCCAGCCCCTCGGCGAGGTCGTCCAGCAGCGCCTCGTGGGCGATGGCGGCCTGCGGCACGCCGAAGCCGCGAAAGGCGCCGGCGGGTGGCCCGTTGGTGTAGTAGGCGCGGCCCCGCGCCGAAACCGCGGGCACCGCATAGGGGCCCGTGGCGTGAATCGGCACGCGGCTTGCCACGGTCGGCCCCCAGGAAGCATAGGCGCCGGTATCGAAGGTCGCGTCGAATTCTACCGCCTGCAGCGCGCCGTCTCCGTCGCAGCCCATGCGCGCTTCGATCAGCGATGGGTGGCGCTTGGGGCTCGCCATCATGCTTTCGGGCCGCTCGTAAACGCAGGCGACCGGCTTTCCCGTGAGCCAGGCCCCGAGCGCCGTGAGCGGCTGGACCGAAACGTCGAGCTTGCCGCCGAAGCCGCCGCCGCAGGCGCTCGGCACGATCCGCACCTGCCTGAGCGCGAGGCCGAGCACCTCGGCCGTCATGACCTGGTTCATGACCGGCGCCTGGGTCGAGACGAAGAGCTCGACACGCTCGCCCACGCGCCGCGCCCAGCCGGCCTCGGGCTCGATATAGGCATGCTCCACGAAGGCGGTCTCGAAGCGCCCTTCCGCCGTCACCGCGCAGCCTGCCAGTGCCGCTGCAGCATCGCCGCACTCGACCCCGCCCTCGATCAGGCGGTTGCTCTCCATTTCGTCGTGAACCCGCGGCGCGCCGGTCGCTTGCGCTTCGCCCAGGCCGCGCACCGCTGGCAGCGGTTCGTAGCGGATGGGCAAGTCTTCGTCCCGCACTGTCGTCACCGCCTCGCGCGCGCCCAAAAGCGCCACCACAGCATCGCCCCGATGGCGCACGATCTTCTCGGTCAGCACCGGCTGGTCGCGCAGGTCGGGATAGATGCCGACGCGGTTGGAGGGCACGTCGGCGGCCGTCAGCACGCGCGCCACGCCGGGCCAGCCGGCTGCGGCTGCCTCGAGATCTCCGAGCACGACGCGCGCCGAGTCATGGGGCGAGCGGACGATGCGGAGCCAGAGCGCGTCCTGCGGCACGGCATCGGCACCGTAGCGCTCCGCACCGGTGAGCTTGGGCACGCCGTCGAGCTTGGCGAGCCGCGCGCCGACGGCGGCGCCGGGCGGGGGCGTGCCGAGCGGCTGCGGCGCATCGCCTGCGGCATCGAGCACCGCCGCCACGATCTTGCGATAGCCGGTGCAGCGGCAGAGGACACCGCCGAGGCCGTCCATCACCTGAACCGGGCTGGGGCGGGGGGAGGCGCGCAGCACCTCGGTCGCGGCGACCAGCATGCCGGGCGTGCAGGCGCCGCACTGCGCCGCCCCGTGGCGGAGGAAAGCCCGCTGCAGGCGGTTCAACCGGCCGTTCCGGGCAAGGCCCTCCACGGTCTCCACGGAGCGCCCGGCAGCCTGGGCCAGAGAGACCATGCAGCTGCACACCTGCTCGCCGTCGAGCAGCACCGTGCAGGCGCCGCAATCGCCCGCGTTGCAGCCCACCTTGGTCCCGGTGAGGCCGAGATCGTCGCGCAGCGCATCGGCGAGGCGGCGCAGCGGCGGCGCCGTGACCGAGACCGCTCGTCCGTTCACCGTGAAGGCGATGGCATCGCCGAGCGTTGCCGCGCCCGCGCGATCGGCGCCGTCGAGACCCCGCGCGCTCACATCATGCTCCCGAGCTCGGCGAGCGTGCGGGTCGCGAGCGTGCGCGCAGCGTCGAGGCGGTAGGCGGCCGAGCCCCGCGCATCGTCGAGCGGTGCAAGGGGCGCCATGTGCGGCTCCGTCACGACCTCACCCAGCGCCGCGTCGCACGGGCGGCCTACCAGCGCCTCCTCCAGCGCCGTGAGGCGACGCGCGACGGGCGAGCAGGCACCGACCGCAACCTGGGCGCGGGCAACGCGGCCCGCGGCGTCTGCTTCCAGCGCGGCGGCCACCATCACGATGGAAATCACCAGATGGCGCCTGGCGCCCAGCTTGAGGAAGTGTCCGCGTGCCCGCTCGGCACGCGGCTTGGGCACCCGCACCGCCAGCATGAGCTGGTCTGACGCGAGCGCCGTCTCGCGATTGCCGCGCAGGAAATCGGCGAGGGGTATCGTCTCCCGCCGCTCCAGCGAGGCGAGCTCCACCTCGGCATCGAGGCTGAGCAGCACCGGCACCCCGTCCGCCGCCGGCGAGGCGTTGCAGAGATTGCCGCAGAGCGTGCCCGTGTTCTGCACCTGGCGCCCGCCGATCTCGCGTGCGGCGAGCTTGAGACCGTCGAACCAGTGCGGCAGGTCGGCCCGGACGATATCCGTCCAGGTCGCAAGCGCCGGAATGCGCCAGTGGTCGTCCCGCTCCTCGATCGCGCGGAGCGCGGGCAGCGCGCTAATGTCGAGCACGTCGTCGTCGAGCGGCGCACCCACCCGCGCTGGGTAGAAATCGGTGCCCCCGGCCAGCACGGTGAGGCGGCGGCGGCTGAGCGCCGCGAGCGCATCGTCGAGCGCAGTGGGTCGCAGATAGTCCGGCATCACGGCAGTCTCATCGTAATGCCCATGATACCGGAGAGAACCAAACGCCCCCACCTCTCCCCGGCCCTCTCCGCCCCCAGGGGCGGAGAGGGAGAAAAAGGCCGGTCATGTTAGCGTTCCCCCTCCGC
The DNA here is from genome assembly GCA_028820995.1 of Rhodospirillales bacterium. Taxonomy (GTDB): domain Bacteria; phylum Pseudomonadota; class Alphaproteobacteria; order UBA828; family UBA828; genus WTGU01. The sequence continues at coordinate 13,768 of JAPPHR010000025.1, read as the reverse complement.
CCTTCAGGGGGGAGGGGGACAGGGGGAAGTGGGTTTTCGTTCCGGTTGCGGCAGTGCGGCCGGGTCGGATAGTGCCCTAGCCCCCGTAGAGCCACGGCTGGGCGGTCTTCTGCTTCGCCTCGAAGGCGTCGATCTCGGCGCCTTTGGCCATCGTGATGCCGATGTCGTCGAGCCCGTTCAGCAGCCGGTGCTTGCGGAAGGGCTCGATCTCGAAGGCGACGGTCTCGCCGTTCGACCGCGTGACCGTCTGCGCCTCCAGATCGACCGTCATCTGGCAGGTCTGAGAGTTTCCGGCGTCGGCCATCAGCAGGTTGGCGTCCTCTTCCGGCAGCGTGACGAGGAGGATGCCGTTCTTGACGCAGTTGTTGAAGAAGATGTCGGCGAAGCTCGGCGCGATCACGCAGCGGATGCCGAAGTCCTCCAGCGCCCAGGGGGCGTGCTCGCGGCTCGACCCGCAGCCGAAGTTCTCGCCTGCGATGAGGATGCCAGCCTCTCGCCAGGGCGGCCGGTTGAGGACGAAGTCGGGGAGCTCCTTGTCCTCCATGTCGTAGCGGAAGTCGTGGAAGAGTCCCTTGCCGAGGCCTGCGCGGCTGATCGCCGTGAGGTACTGCTTCGGGATCAGCTGGTCGGTGTCGACGTTGATCATCGGCAGCGCCGCCGCCGGGCCGGAGAGGGTCGTGAAGGTCCGCATGTCAGGCCCTCCTCAGTCGAGCAGTTCGCGGACGTCGACGAAGCGCCCGCTGACGGCGGCGGCGGCGGCCATCGCCGGGCTCACCAGATGGGTCCGTCCGGCGCGGCCCTGGCGGCCCTTGAAGTTGCGATTCGACGTCGACGCGCAGCGCTCGCCCGGTGCGAGCTTGTCGTCGTTCATGGCGATGCACATGGAGCAGCCCGGATCGCGCCACTCGAAGCCGGCTTCGAGGAAGATGCGGTCGAGCCCTTCCTCCTCGGCCTGCTGCTTCACCAGGCCGGAGCCCGGCACCACCATGGCGCCCACGCCCGCCGGCACCTTGCGCCCCTTGGCGACGGCGGCGGCGGCGCGCAGGTCCTCGATCCGGCCGTTGGTGCAGGAGCCGATGAAGACCCGGTCCACGGCCACGCCCTCGATGGGAGAATCGGGCTCGAGCGCCATGTACTCGAGGGCCTGGGCGATCGCCTCGCGGTGCTTCTCGTCCGGCGCCTCGGCCGGGTCGGGGGTCCGCCCGGTCACCGGGATCACGTCCTCGGGGCTGGTGCCCCAGGTGATCTGCGGCGCGATGTCGGATGCCTGGATCGTGGCTTCCTTGTCGTAGGCCGCCCCCTCGTCGGAGGCGAGCGTCCGCCAGTAGGCCATGGCCTGGTCCCACGCCGCGCCCGAGGGCGCCATCGGGCGGCCCTTGAGATAGGCGAAGGTGGTCTCATCCGGCGCGATGAGCCCTGCGCGCGCGCCGCCCTCGATGGTCATGTTGCAGACCGTCATCCGCCCTTCCATGGAGAGCGCGCGGATCGCGGGGCCGGCGTACTCGACCACGTGGCCGGTGCCGCCGGCGGTGCCGATCTCGCCGATGATGGCAAGGATCATGTCCTTGCCGGTGATGCCCGCCGGCAGGTCGCCGGCCACTGTGATGCGCATGTTGCGCGGGCGCTTCTGGTTGAGCGTCTGGGTCGCGAGCACGTGCTCGACCTCGCTGGAGCCGATGCCGAAGGCGAGGCAGCCGAAGGCGCCGTGCGTCGCGGTGTGGCTGTCGCCGCAGACGAGCGTGGCGCCGGGCAGGGTCAGCCCTTGCTCCGGCCCGATGATGTGGACGATGCCCTGGCGCACGTCCGTGAGCGGAATCAGGGGGACGCCGAACGTCTCGCAGTTCTCGATCAGCGCCTCCACCTGGCTGCGCCCGAGCGGGTCGCCGATCCCTTCGACGCCGGCCGCGCGGTTCCGGGTGGGGATCGAGTGGTCGGGCACGCCGAGCGTGGCATCGGGGCGGCGCACCGGGCGCCCATCCTCGGCCATCTTCTCGAAGCCGGTCCAGCTCGTCACCTCGTGAATGAGGTGCTTGTCGATATAGAGGAGCGTGGTGCCGTCGTCGTTCTCGGCCACCACGTGGCTCTCCCAGATCTTGTCGAACAGGGTCTTGGGGCCACTCATCGGTGTCCTCCCGCGGCGATGGCGAGGCCGGTCAATCGGCGGGTGCGGCGGTACCTTGAGGCTTTGCGGCGGCCTTCTTCGCGCCGCGGTCGTCGCGCTTCTCGCGGATGCGCGCCGACTTGCCGCGCCGGCCGCGCAGGTAATAGAGCTTGGCGCGGCGCACCGCGCCCCGCTTCAGCACCTCGATCCTGGCGATGCGCGGCGAATGCAGCGGAAAGACCCGCTCCACCCCCTCGCCGTACGAGATCTTGCGGACCGTGAAGGAGGAGTTGAGGCTGCGGTTGCGCCTTGCGATGCAGACGCCCTCGAACACCTGCACCCGCTCGCGGGAGCCCTCCACCACCTTGACGTGGACGCGGAGCGTGTCGCCGGGGCCGAATTCCGGGACCTCCCGCTCTTCCACGAGCTTCTCCACGGCTTCCGCGTTCAGCTGCTCGATCATGTTCACGGCACTATCCTCGCGCTCTCAGGCGTGTCGCGCCTGGTGGCGTGCCCAGAGATCGGCACGCCGTGTTCTGGTCACATGCTCCGCCTGCGCGCGGCGCCAGGCTTCGATGGCGGCGTGGTCGCCGGAGAGCAGGACCTCCGGCACGGCGCGGCCCTCGAAGAGGCGGGGGCGCGTGTACTGCGGATACTCCAGCAGGTCGTCCTCGAAGCTCTCGTCCACCAGCGAGGAGGGCCGGCCGACCACGCCGGGGAGCAGGCGCACGCAGGCGTCGATCACCGCCATCGCGGCAACCTCCCCGCCCGAGAGCACGTAGTCGCCGACGCTGAGCTCGGCAACGTCACGGCCTTCCAGCACACGCTCGTCGACTCCTTCGAAACGGCCGCAGATCAGCGTGACGCCGGGGCCGTTCGCCAATTCCTTCACCTGCTCCTGGGTCAGCGGGGCACCGCGCGGCGAGAGCAGGAAGCGCGGCGCGCCCCCTTCTGCCGGCCCAACGGAATCGATGGCCGCTGCCAGGACATCGGGGCGCATGACCATACCCGCCCCGCCGCCGAACGGGTGATCGTCGACGGAGCCGTGTTTATCGCTTGCAAAGCGGCGGATGTCCACCGTTTCCAGCCGCCAGAGGCCGGATTCGAGGCCGCGGCCGGCGAGCGCGGCCCCCAGCGGCCCGGGAAAGACTTCCGGGTAGAGGGTGAGCACCCGCGCGCACCAGGACGCAGCGGGTGCCGGTGCGTCTTCGCGGCGGCCGGCCGTCACGAGCCGTCCTCCGCCACGGCGACGACCATGCGCCCGGCGGCAATATCGACGGCGGGCACGTGCTCCCGCGTGAAGGGGACGAGGGTGGAGGGTCCGTCCGGCGGCTGAATCTCGACGATGGGGCCGGCGCCGTGGTCGTGAACGGCACTGACCCGGCCCAAGGCGGTGCCATCCTCGCTCTCTGCCCGGAGGCCAAGGAGATCGACGTGGTAATACTCCTCGCCCTCGGTCGGCGGCAACGCCGCGCGCGCGATATGGAGATCGGTGCCGCGCAGCGCCTCCGCCGCGTCTCGGTCGTCCACGCCTTCGATGCGGGCGAGCAGCAGGCCCTTCACGCGTCCGGTGACCGAGAGGGCGAAGCGCCGGGCGCCGGAAGCGTCGCTGAGCGCGCCGTAGGCGGTGAGGTCGTCCGGGTTTGCCGTGTGGCTCTGCACGCGCACGATGCCGCGCACGCCGTGGGCGCCGACGATCCGCCCCAGGCAGACCGTCTTCGCCCGCTTCACCCCTGCGGGCGCCGGCGCCGGTGCGGCGACGGGGGCCGCCTCAGTCGGCGGCTTTCTCTTCGCCCTCGCCATCGCCGGCCTCGTCGGCGGCAGCCTCCTCAGGCGCAGCGTCTTCGGCGGCTGCCGCTTCAGGGGCAGCCTCTTCCGCTGCAGGTTCCTCGGGAGAGGCGGCGTCGGCAGAGGCCTCGGCCTCGGCGGGCGCCGCCTCTACGGGGGCGCTTGCCTGGGCTTCGGCCGCCGCAGCGGCCTTCTCGGCCCGCGCTGCCGCGCGTTCCACCGCCTTCGCCTTGGGCTGGGCCTTCTGCGGGTTGTTGCGCTGCGCCGGCATCGGAATGATCTCGGCGGCGCCGAGGAAGCGCGCAACGCGATCCGACGGCAGCGCGCCGACGCCGAGCCAGTGGCGAATGCGCTCCTCGTTGAGGCGCACGCGCTCCGGATGGTCCTTCGGCAGCATCGGGTCGTAGGTCCCGAGCCTCTCCAGGAAGCGGCCGTCGCGGGGGCTGCGGGTATCGGCCACGACCACGCGGTAGAACGGGCGCTTCTTGGCGCCAGCCCGGGATAGGCGAATCTTCAATGACATGCTCTCTCCACTCTCTCTGTGTCGGAGGTATTGGGGTCAGCGGGGCGGTGGCAGGCCGGGAATTCCGTGCCGCATGAGGCCCTTCTCGCCCAGCTTGTTCGCCCGCTTCATCACGATGTTCATCTGCTTCACCGATTTGAGCACGCGGTTGACGTCCTGCACGGTGGTGCCGGAGCCGCCGGCAATGCGCCGCTTGCGCGAGCTGTTCAGCAGCTTCGGGTTGCGCCGCTCGGCGGGCGTCATGGAGCTGATGATCGCCTGCTGGCGGTCGAGCAGCTTGATGTCGATGTTGGCCTCGGCAAGCTGGCGCTTGACCTTGCCGACGCCCGGCAGCATGCCGAGCAGCCCCTCCATGCCGCCCATCTTTCGCACCTGGTCGATCTGCTTGGAGAGATCGTCGAGGTCGAAGCCGCCCTTTCTCGCCTTCCGCGCAAGGCGCTCGGCCTCTTCGCGTTCGATGGTCTCCTGCGCGCGTTCGACCAGCGAGACGACGTCGCCCATGCCGAGGATGCGGGACGCGATCCGGTCCGGGTGAAAGGGCTCGATGGCGTCGAGCTTCTCGCCGACGCCGATTAGCTTGATCGGGCAGCCGGTGACCGCGCGCATGCTGAGCGCGGCACCGCCGCGCCCGTCGCCGTCCACGCGGGTCAGCGCGATGCCGGTGAGGCCGATGCGCTCGTGGAAGGAGCCCGCGATGGTGACGGCGTCCTGACCCGTCAGTGCGTCCGCCACCAGCAGGGTCTCCGCCGGCAGGGCGACGTCGCGCACCGCCGCGCACTCGGCCATCAGCTCGTCGTCCACGTGGAGGCGGCCCGCGGTATCCAGGAGAACCACGTCGTGGCCCTCCTGCGCGCCCGCCTTCATCGCGCGCCGGGCGATGGCGACCGCGCGTTCGCCGGGAATCACGGGCAGCACGTCGACCTCGGCCTGCACGCCGAGCGTCGCCAGCTGCTCCATGGCCGCCGGCCGGCTGGTATCGAGCGAGGCCATCAGCACGCGCTTCTTGTGGCTCACGCGCAGGAAGCGCCCGAGCTTGGCGGTCGTGGTGGTCTTGCCCGAGCCCTGGAGGCCCACCATGAGGACGGCGGCGGGCGGGCTCGCGGCGGCGATGCTGATCTCGGCGGTCTCGCCGCCCAGCATCTCGATCAGGTGATCGTTCACGATCTTGATCACCTGCTGGCCGGGCGCCACGCTCTTCAGCACGTCGGCGCCAACCGACTTCTCGCTTACGCCCGCAATGAAATCCTTGACCACCGGGAGAGCGACGTCGGCTTCCAGCAAGGCGATGCGCACGTCGCGGAGCGCGGCGTTCACGTCCGCTTCGCTCAGCGCGCCGCGGCGCGTCAGCGTCTCGAAGACCCCGTTCAGCCTGCCAGACAGACTATCGAACACGTTGCGCTCCCGCTCCAACAGGCTCCGCGCCGGCGCGCGACACTCGCGGACCGGCGTCCCTCCTCGAAGGGTGGCCTGCTACAACCTCTCGAAGCGGGCGGACCCTAAGCCTGCGGCTTCAGTGCGTCAAGGCGCCGTCACGCGCCCAGGAACAGACGGCCGACCTCCGGGTCTTCGAGCAGGGCGTCGCCAGGGCCGGCCATGGCGAGGCGGCCGGAGACGAGGACGTAGCCGATATCGGCGAACTCCAGCCCCTTCTTCGCGTTCTGCTCGACCATCACGATGGTCTTGCCGTCGCGGCGCTGCAGGTCCTCCAGGATCTCGAAAACCATGTCGATGAAGCGGGGCTCGAGCCCGATGGAGGGCTCGTCCACCAGCAGCACGTCGGGCTCCATGATGAGCGCGCGGGAAATTTCGAGCAGGCGGCGCTCGCCGCCGGAGAGCACGCCGGCCCTGCGGTGCCTGCGCTGGGCCAGCCTCTCGTAGCGGTCGAACACGCGCTCGGCCGCCTGCTTCGCATCGGCCCGCCGGTCGAGCAGGAAGCCGCCCATGAGCAGGTTCTCTTCCACCGTCATGTCGGGGAAGACCGAGTTGTCCTGCAGCACGTAGGCGATACCGGCGTCGGCGAGGCGGCGGCTGGAGGCGAGGCGGGCAACGTCGCTCCCGCCCACGTTGATGCTGCCGGCCATGACGTCGGCGAAGCCGAAGACGGAATGGAGCACGGTGGACTTGCCGGCGCCGTTGGGGCCGATGAGGCAGAGCGACTGGCCCTGGCCCGCGACGAGATCGATGCCGTGGAGGATCTCCATGCGGCCGTAGCCGGCCCGCAGGCCCCGGATGTCGATGGCCGGCTCACCTGCGCAGAGCGCCTCCAGTTCCTGCCGTGCGGGCCCCTCGCCTGCGAGCTCCCGCGCGGCCTCCTCCACCGCGTCCACGGAGAGCGCGGTCTCGAAGTCCATGGGCACGTCGGGAGGGGCGCCGGGCGGCGTGGCCGTCATCACCGCGCCCCCAGGTAGGCGTCGATTACGCGCCGGTCGTTGCGCAGCGCCTCGGGCGGGCCGCTGGCGAGCAGCCTGCCGTGGGCGAGGCAATGGATGTGCTCGGCGAGGCTCATGATGACGCGCATGTTGTGCTCGATGACGAAGAGCGTGACGCCGAACTCCCGGTTGGCGCGCTGCAGCCGCTCGATCACGCCGTTGATCAGCGTCGGGTTGATGCCTGCCGTCGGCTCGTCGAGCAGCAGCATGCGCGGGCGCACCATCAGCGCCATCGCGAGCTCCAGCAGCTTGCGCTGGCCGAAGGAGAGCTCGCCCGCCATCAGGTGGCGCTTGCCGTAGAGGCCGCAGAAGGCGAGCAGGGCCTCCGCCCGCTCGCGTGTCTCGGCCGAGACCGGCCGCATGAGTTGGAAGAGGCCGTGCCCCGCTTCCGCATCGCTGATCGCCATGTTCTGGAGGCCCGTCATCTGCACGAAGACATGGGTCTGCTGAAAGGTGCGAATCAGCCCGAGCCGCGCGATCTCGGCCGTGCGCAGGCGCGTGATCTCGCGGCCCTCGAAGCGGATGGAGCCGCCGTCCACCGGGTGATAGCCGACGACGGAGTTGAAGAGAGTCGACTTGCCCGATCCATTGGGCCCGATCAGGCCCACGATCCTGCCCTCCGGCACCTCCAGCGAGATGTCCTCGTTGGCGGTGATGCCGCCGAAGCGCTTGGTCGCGCCCTCGATGGTGAGCTGCGCGCTCATGCGCGCTCGCTCCCGTGCCCTTGATGCTCGTGGCGCGCGGGCCAGCGCGTCCGCGCCCAACCAAGAATCCCTTGCGGGAAGAACACCACGATGCCGACGATGATGACGCCGAGCGCCACGCGCTGCCAGCCGAGCAGGTGGGTCCAGAGCAGCTCCTGCGTGATGTGGAAGATGACGGCGCCGAGCACCGGACCCCAGAGCGTCCCCTTGCCGCCCAGGATCGCCATGAGCACCATCCAGACGCCGAAGGTGGCGCCGGCGAAGGCGGTATCGCGCGGGTCGACGAAGCCCAGCATGTTGCCCATGGCCCCGCCCACGAGGCCCAGCACGAAGGCGGCCATGGTCCAGGCCGTGACCTTGTAGACGCCGGTGTGCAGCCCCATCGCCTCGGCCTTGTCCTCATTGTCGCGGATGGCGTTGAGCGCGAGGCCGAAGCGGGTGCGGTAGAGCGCAGCAAGGGCCACGAAGACGAGCGCCGCCACGCCGAAGTAGAGGTAGGCGAAGAAGAGGTTGGCGGTCCCCGGCGGCGCCGGAAAGAGCGGCGGGGACAGGCCGGAGCCCGCGCCCAGATAGTCCCACCCGCCCGCGATCTCGCCGGCGGCGATGCCGAGGCCGAGTGTCGCGATGGCGAAGTAGTGGCCCCGCATGCGCAGGATCATCGAGCCCAGCAGCACGGCGAGGGCCGCCGCGATCCCGGCGCCGACGACCATGCCGAGGACGAGGCCGGGGAAGAAATCGAGGCCCACGTCCCGCTGCACGACGACCGAGGCATACATGCCGACGCCGAAGAAGAGGATGTTGCCGAAACTGTTGTAGCCGGTCTGCCCGCCGGTGATGTCCCAGGTCTGGGCCATGATGACGAGCGCCCAGAGCATCGCGATCTGCGCCCGGTAGTCGGGGATCACGAAAGGCAGCGCCACGCCCACGGCGGCGACGGCCAGCATCAGCAGCGGCTGGCGGTGCCCGCTCACTTGAGGAACTGCCTGCGCCGCTGCAGCAGCGTGCTGCGGATGACCAGGATCACCACCAGGAGGCAGAAGACGAAGGCCACCTGGTACTGCACGCCGAGGATGAAGCCCGCGAAGTTCTCCGCCGCGCCAAGCCCGAGCCCCGCCACGATGACGCCCGGCAGATTGCCGAGCCCCGCCACGATCACGATCATGAAGGAGCGCACGGTGTAGGGCAGCCCGATGTATGGATGCACCGAATAGGCCATCACCACCAGCGCGCCTGCCGCGCCGCAGAGCGCTGCGTTGATGCCGTAGGTGGCGGCGAAGACGCGGTTCGTGTCGATGCCGAGGATGCGTGCGGCGCGCGGGTTCTGGGCGGTGGCGCGGATCGCCTGGCCCAGCCTGCTCCGCTTGAGGAAGATGATCAGCACAGCCCCGATGGCGATGGCGCCGCCGAAGGCCGCGACCTTCATCTGCGAGACGGTCACCGTGTAGTCGAGCAGGAACCACGTGCCGAGGCCCGACTGGGCCGTCTTCACGTCGCCGCCCCAGATCTGGTTCATGAGCTGCTGCAGCAAGATGGAGAGCCCGAACGTGGCGAGCAGCGAGATGAACATGTCGCGGTCCGCAACGCGCCGGATCACGACGTGATGCAGGCCGGCGCCGACGAAATAGAGGACGATGGCGGCCACGGGCACGCCCCAGAGCGGGCTCAGGCCCCAGAGGGTGAGCTGGTAGGCGATGAAGCCGCCCAGCATGACCAGCTCGCCCTGGACGACGTTGATGACGTTCATCACGCCCCAGACCAGCGCCATGCCGTAGGCGGCGACGGCGAAGATGGCGCCGATCATCAGCCCGTCCAGCAGGAGCTGGAGGATGAGGAACGGCGCGTCGCCCAGAAGCGCGACGTTCGCTGCCATGTCTACCTCGCCGGGGCGCGGCGCGCGGCCCTCACCGTGCGCCGGCTACGCCTCAGCGTGCGAGGCGTACGCGTGAAGGATGCCTACCGCTCGGACCACGGCGGCGTCGGATGGCGGACCTCCGAAGCGGCCCACTTGGTCGGCGCGACCACCACGTAGGCGCCGTCCTGGATCTGGTAGAGCACCATGGGCTTCGCGATGTTCTTGCCCGTCTCGTCGAACCTGATGTTGCCGTAGAAGGTCTGCATCTCCGTCGCCGCCAGCGCATCGCGCACCGCGTCCTTGCCAAAGCCGCCGGCACGCTCGAAGGCGTCCGCGAACACGATGACCGCGGCGGAGGATTCCGCGGCCTGGTAAGGCGGCGCGTAGCCGTATTCCGCCTCGAAAGTCGCCGCGTAGTCCGCCGCCGAGCCGAACACGTCGTCCTGGTATGAGAGCGTCGGCGCCCACTGGCTCGCGCAGAGCGTGTATTCCGACGCGGCGCCGAACTTGCCGATCACGTCGGCACTGTCGCAGTGCGTGATCGCCAGCATCGGCACGTCGACCCGCATCTCCTCCACCTGCCTCACGGCGAGCGCGGCGCCCTTCGAGTGGCCCGAGACCACGAGGATGTCGGGCTTCACCGCCTTCGTCTTGGCGAGCGTCGCCGCCATGTCGTTGAGCTCCGGCGGCAGCTGGTCGTCGATCACGACCTGGATGCCGAATTTCTCGGCGTCTGCGATCACGCCCGCGCGGATGTCCTGGCTGAAGGGGTCGTTCTCGAAGGCGCCTGCGAGCTTCAGCGTCGCCGGGTCGCGGCCTTCACGCTCGGCAATCTCGGCCGCGAGCGCAACCGCGCTCGCCAGGTACTGCTCGGTGGTCGACAACACTGCGAACAGATAGCGGTAGCCCTTGTTGAAGAGCTGGAGTGAGGCCCCGTTCGCCTCCACCATGGGCACGCCGTACTGCTCCGTGACCGGCGCGATGGCCTTGGTGAGGCCCGAGCTGTACGGGCCAAGCATGAAGTCGACGCCGTCCTGATTGATCAGCCGCTCGGCGAGTTGCGCGCCGCGCGCGGGCGTCGATTCATCGTCGTAGTAGATGACTTCCAGACGATACGTGTTGCCGCCGACCGTGATGCCGCCGGCGTCGTTGATTGTCTTGACGGCGAGGTCGTAGCCCCGCTGGGTGTGCTCGCCGGCGGTGGTGTACTTGCCCGTAAGCGACACGGCGGCGCCGAGATAGACGGTATCGCCCTCCACCTTCGCCTGTGCATCGCCCGCAGCAAGAATACTCAGGCCCAGGGCGGCGGACCCAATGGCAACGGCCCATCCTTTCAGCATGACAATCTCCCCAAATAGAGTTTGGCTAGCGCCTTTCCTCCATGGTGGCGAAGGTCGGCGGCCCTGTCCACCGTCTGGCCCTATGCTTTATTAGAATAATTGGCGTAGAGAGAGGCGAAGTCCGTAGTTTTTCAAATGCGCCTCGCTCGCAGCCTGATCGAGCAGGAGAGGCTCCCTGCTCCCGTCGCGCCACACCACTCGGCCGCCGCCCGTGCCGGTCTCAGCGGTGCCGAGATCGCTGTATCGCAAGGCAACGTCCAGCGTCGTACTCTCGCTCAGCACCGTCGCGACACCCGCTGTGACCATCCAGGCGAAATTGGACCGGCGTACGCCCGGCACGATTGTCGTTGTCGCCGGGAACATCATCCGCGTCTCGCCCGTCGCGATCCGGGCAGCACCAATGCCGACACCGATGAAGGGGTCGAACGGGCCGAGCCTCGGCAAGCCTAGTGCCGCGAGATCCACGTATGCGGCGACCATCCCGGACAGGACGGAGAGGTCGGCCGACACCGATTGTCGCCGCTCCGACGCCAGAAAGTTGGCCCGCCCGCTGAAGGTGAGGCGAGGGTGATATCCGACGAGAGCCTCAATCCTCATGGCCGGCGCGACGACGATGCCGAGTCCGACCTCGAAGGAGGCCACCGTTCCGAAGTCGCCTACCGCGCGATACGGCGCGCCGTCAGGGGCAGGGCCGCAACCGTAAAGCGGGACCGGCGCCTCGATCTCGCAGTTCTTGTCCCGGAACTCTGTCTCTGTCGCGCGGTCGAAGCCGATACCGGCCCGCAGATAGGGGTCGTCGGCCGCAGCCGACCCGGCACTTATCGCCACAGCGAGCGCCACTGGGGCGGCGGCGAGGCGCTGCCGCGCTCTCTGCGCTCTTCTCGGACGCGGCACGTTGGAATCGGGAGGGAGCGACCCGGTCGCGCCCCTGCCTACCACTGGGAGCGCGCGTCGACCGGCCAGATGTCGACCAGCGTATCGCCGCGCACGCAGTGATAGACGTCGTAGAGCAAGAGTGTCTGGTAGCAGTGCGGTGCGATGCACTCCAGCGCGTCCCCCACCTGCGGCAGGCGCTCGCCGTCCGGCACGGTGACGCGGCCCATGTCGTCGCCCACCAGCTCGTAGAGCGAGTCCGGGTGCGCGCCCGACGCGACGCGGGGCGGGAACTCCTCGCGCTGGAGCTCCTTGATCCCGGCGTCGGTGACCGCGAATTCGTCCCGCGCGCTGATCACCGTGGTGCGGACGAAGAGCGAGGTCTCGAAGGGGTGCGGGTTGTCGGGCTCGAAGGGGGTGTCGGCGTAGTTCACGTCCATGAAGATGTAGCTGCCGGCCTGGCACTCGGTGAAGAGGCCGGCTTCGGCGTCGATCGCGTAGGTGCCGGTGCCGCCGCCGGAGACGATTTCCGGCGCGAGACCTGCCGCCGCGAGCCGCTCGCACAGTTCCACGAGCGGCGCGGTGCAGCGCTCCTGCTCGGCGCGACGGGCCGCGAAATCGGGCTCGCGCTGGAAGGAGCCGTTGTAGCCCTGGACCCCGGCATAGACCGCGCCCTCGGTCCCGGCGATGTGGCGTGCGAGCGCCACCGCGTCGTCCACCGAAGCGAGGCCGGTGCGCCTGCCGCCGACCTCGAAGTCCACCAGCATGCGGAGCGGCTTGCCAGCGGCGAGCGCGGCGGCGGCGAGGCGGTCCACCACCGCCGCATCGTCGACGGCGACGAGCAGCCCGTCCGCGCGGGCGTTGAGCCGGGCGAGGCGGGCGATCTTGGGCTCGGTCACGACCTGGGAGAAGAGCAGCACGCCCGCGATGCCGGCATCGGCCATGACCTCGGCCTCGGCCAGCGTCGCGCAGCACTGGCCGAGCGCGCCGGCCTCCATCTGGCGCTTGGCCACCTCCACCGACTTGTGGATCTTGGCGACCGGGCGGACTCCGTGGCCCGCCTGGCCCAGATAGTCGGCGAGGTAGGCGATGTTGCGCTCGAGCCGGTCGAGATCGAGCACCAGCGCCGGCGTGGACAGCGCCTCGCGCGATCCCTGCTGGCCGATCAGCGTTTCGTTGGGGCCGCGCTCTCCGATAGCGCCCATGTCTGCTCCTCGTGCCTCGTTGGCCGCCGGCCCATCGAATATCAGGGCGCGCGTCCGGTCAAATGGCGGCCTGAGCCGTGGCAGTCGCGTGGGGTGGTGCTCGCTTGTGCCGTGTGCCGCCGCTCGATACGGTCCGCCGGCCAGGGAGACAGGATTGTGCCGAGGGGAAGAACATGACTGAGGGGCGACAGGGTCCGACGGCGCCGGCAGCGGGGCCGGCGCGGGCGCTCGACCACGTGGGCATCTCGGTGCCCGATATCGATGCGGCCGTTGCCTGGTACCGCGACGTCCTCGGCTGCTACGTGCTGATGGAGCCGGTCGAGGGCTATGCCGACGACAGCTACTTCGGCCAGATCGTCGGCGACATCTTCGGTGCCGACTTCAAGGGCATGAAGATCGCCCACCTGGCGACGGCCGACGGTGTCGGCATCGAGCTCTTCCAGTTCGTCGCCAACGCCCCGCAGGAGGAGCACTTCGCCTACTGGAAGACCGGAATCTTCCACATCTGCATCCTGGATCCCGACATCGAGGGCATGGCGAAGCGGATCGACGAGAGCGGCGGGCGGCAGCGCAGCAAGGTATGGAAGCTGTGGCCGGACAAGCCCTACAAGGTCTGCTACTGCGAGGACCCGTGGGGCACCATCATCGAGGTGAGCTCCCACCCCTACGTCATGGCCTGGTCCAACTTCATCCCGCGGCACGAGGACTGAGCCGGACCGCCCGACCGCGCCGCTGACACAACGGACTCGCGCCGCGCCGCCCCTGCGATATACTCCGGCCCCGGAATTCCGCTCCCCGCCCCGCAATCACCGAGACGGGCCCGGCGATGAACGCGTTGGCCGAACTCATCCACGCCGTCTTCTCGATCTACATCTACGTGTTGATGGCGTCGGCACTATTCAGCTGGCTGGTGGCGTTCAACGTCATCAACACGAGCAACCGCTTCGTGTTCA
>JAPPHR010000041.1 GCA_028820995.1 Rhodospirillales bacterium | reverse complement strand
TGCCCTCGTCGGTCGCCTCCACCTCCATCGTCGCCTTGTCGGTCTCGATCTCGCACAGGATATCGCCGGCCGCGACCTGGTCCCCCTCGTTCTTGAGCCAGCTCGCGACGTTGCCCTCGGTCATCGTCGGCGAGAGGGCCGGCATCAGAATCTGGATCGGCATGGTATCTCCCTAGCTCCGATAGCAGACGCGGCGGACGGCGTCGGCGATGGCGGCCGCGCCGGGCAACGTCGCGGCTTCGAGATTGGCGGCATAGGGCATCGGCAGGTCGGCGCCCGAGACGCGGGCGACCGGCGCATCCAGCATGTCGAACGCGCGGTCCATCACCAGCGCAGCGATCTCCGCACCGATGCCGGCGAAGGGCCAGCCCTCCTCAACCGTGACCAGGCGATTGGTCTTCTCGACCGAGGCCAGCACCGCGTCCGCGTCGAGCGGCCTGAGCGAGCGCAGGTCGATGACCTCCACCTCGATGCCCTCTCCGGCCAGCGTCTCCGCCGCCTCCAGCGCCCGGCCCACCATGATCGAGAAGGCGGCGACGGTGACATCGCTGCCGGCGCGCGCGACCGCGGCCTTGCCGATGGGCACCATGTGCTCGCCGTCGGCCGGCACCTCGAAGCTCTGGCCGTAGAGAAGCTCGTTCTCCAGGAACACCACCGGGTTGGGGTCGCGGATGGCGCTCTTCAGCAGCCCCTTGGCGTCGCCCGCCGAATAGGGCGCGATCACCCGCCAGCCGGGCACGTGGGCGAACCAGCTCGCGTAGCACTGGGAGTGCTGGGCTGCGACCCGCGCGGCGGCGCCGTTGGGCCCGCGGAAGACCACCGGCACCGGCAGCAGGCCGCCCGACATGTAGAGCGTCTTCGCGGCCGAGTTGATGAGATGGTCCATCGCCTGCATGGCGAAGTTGAAGGTCATGAACTCGACGATGGGCTTGAGCCCGCCCATGGCGGCGCCGACGCCGATCCCGGCGAAGCCCGCCTCGGTGATCGGCGTGTCGATCACGCGGCCCACGCCGAACTCGTCGAGCAGGCCCTGGCTCACCTTGTAGGCGCCTTGGTACTCCGCGACCTCCTCGCCCATGAGGAAGACGTCGGGGTCGGCCCGCATCTCCTCGGCCATCGCGTCGCGCAGCGCTTCCCGAACCGTGAGCTGAACCATGGTGGGTCGGCGTCCCTCGCGCCGCTCAGGCGCGCGCCACGATATCGGCCTCGAGCGAGACCGGGGCAGGCTCCGGCGCCTCCTGGGCGAAGGCGGCGGCATCGTTGACGATGGCCTTGATCTCCCTGTCGATCTCCTTGAGCGCGTCCTCGTCGGCATGGCCGGCGTCGAGGAGCGCCTGGCGCGCCTGCTCGATGGCGTCGCGCTCCTGGCGCATCTTGCTGACTTCCTCCCGGCTCCGGTATTTCGCCGGATCGGACATGGAGTGGCCGCGGTAGCGGTAGGTCATCATTTCCAGCAGCAGCGGCCCGTCGCCCGCGCGCAAGCCCGCGACCGCCTCCTCGGCCGCCTGGAACACGGCGGCCACGTCCATCCCGTCGACCCGCCCACCCGGAATGCCGAAGGCCGCGCCGCGCTCGTGCAGCTCCGACACCGCCGCCGAGCGCTCGACCGCCGTGCCCATGGCGTACTGGTTGTTCTCGATGACGAAAAGCACCGGGAGCTGCCACAGCGCCGCCATGTTGAAGGCCTCGAACACCTGACCCTGGTTGGCCGCGCCGTCGCCGAAGTAGGTGACGGAGATCCGGTCCGAGGCGCGGTACTTGTGGGCGAAGCCAAGGCCGACGCCGAGCGGCACCTGGGCGCCGACGATGCCGTGGCCGCCGTAGAAGCCGCGCTCCGGCGCGAACAGGTGCATCGAGCCGCCCTTGCCCTTCGACGCCCCGGCGGCACGCCCCGTCAGCTCCGCCATGACCTCTCTCGCCGGCACGCCCGCGATCAGCATGTGGGCGTGGCAGCGATAGCCGGTGATGACCGAATCGCCGGGCCCGAGCGCGTACTGCACGCCGGTGACCACCGCCTCCTGCCCGATGTAGAGGTGGCAGAAGCCCCCGATCAGCCCCATGCCGTAGAGCTGGCTGGCCTTCTCCTCGAAGCGGCGGAGCAGCAGCATGTCGCGGAACGCCCGATGAAGCGTCTCCGGCTCCATCGCGGCTGCCCGAGCAGGCGCGGCGGCCCCGCTCCGGGCCCTCTTCTTGGCGGTCGCCATCTTTCCCTCATGCCCGATGCCCGCACCGCCCGCCTCGCTGCCGGCCGGTACGGAAGCTCTTCACAAGCTAGGTCAAACGCTCCGGGCTTACAAGGGGAAGGCAGGTATTACTTGCCATGGCAACAGATTGGCGTTTCACACCAGGAGAGCTACTCGCCTCCCTCGGGCGCGGGGGGGCGTGCGGGCCGGTCATGGAACAGGACCTCTTCGTCCGGGTGGCCCAGGTTGAGCAGCCGGCGCGCCTCCTGGTCGAGCAGGTCGAGGTCCAGGCTCTCGCTCCGAAGCTGCGAGACGCGGCGCTCCAGCTTGGCCCGCTCCTCGGCGAGTGCGGCGACCTCGGCGCGGCTCTTCTCGACCTCGGCGGAGCGCTCGACCCACCCCAGCAGCCCGCGCTCGCCCTGCACGCTCTGATAGCCGACGTAGAGCAGGCCAAGCGTGCAGGTGAGCAGCACGATGATGGCGCGGTAGCGAACGCGCGCGAATCGCTCGACCATGGCACCAAGACATCACCCCCGCCGCCGGCCGCTGTCAAGACAGCAGTGCTGGCCTAATCTGAGGGATTCAGGGGTGCCGTCTACCGGTGATTGGTGACGCGGTCGGGACGGCCCACGGCTCGCCCGCCCGATCAGCCGCCGCGCAGGACGGAGCGGCCGGCGTAACGCGCTGTATCGTCCAGGGCTTCCTCGATGCGGATGAGCCGGTTGTACTTGGCGGTGCGGTCGGTGCGGGACGGCGCGCCGGCCTTGATCTGCCCGCATCCGGTGGCGACCGCGAGGTCGGCGATGGTGGTGTCCTCGGTCTCGCCCGAGCGGTGCGAGATGACGGCAGCGAAGCCGCTCTGGAGCGCGAGTGTGACCGTCTCCAGCGTCTCGGTGAGCGTGCCCACCTGGTTGAGCTTGACCAGGATGGCGTTGCCCGCGCCGTCCGCGATGCCGCGCCCGAGCCGCGCCGCGCCGGTCACGAACAGGTCGTCGCCGACCAGCCGGATGCGCGCCCCCAGCGCCGCTGTCAGCGCGGCCCATCCGGCCCAGTCGTCCTCCGCCAGCCCGTCCTCGACAGAGGCGATGGGATAGCGGCCTACGAGGTCCTCGTAGTAGGCGATCATCCCACCCGCATCCAGGGTGCGGCCCTCGCCCGCGAGCCGGTAGGCGCCGTCCCCATAGAACTCGCTCGCTGCCGCATCGAGCGCGAGGTAGACATCCTCGCCGGGCCGGTAGCCCGCCGCCTCGATCGCCTTCATCAGGTGGCCGAGCGCCGCATCGGTGCCGCCCAGCGCCGGCGCGAAGCCGCCCTCGTCGCCGACGTTGGTGGAGAGCCCGGCATCCGAGAGCCGCGCGCCCAGGCTGTGAAAGATCTCCGCGCCGATTCGCACGGCATCCGCCGCGCCCTCGGCCGCGACCGGCATCACCATGAACTCCTGCACGTCGATGTCGTTGTCGGCGTGCGCGCCCCCGTTGAGGACGTTCATCATCGGCACGGGCAGGAGGCGCGCGTCGAGCCCGCCGACATAACGGAAGAGCGGCTGGTCGAGTTCGACCGCAGACGCGCGCGCGACAGCGAGGCTGACGCCGAGGATCGCGTTCGCCCCCAGCCGGCTCTTGTTCTCGGTGCCGTCGAGGGCGATCAGGGCAGTGTCGAGGCGGGCCTGCTCCGCCGACTCCATGCCGCTCAGCGCCGGAAAGATCTCATCGTTGACGGCGCGCACGGCCTCACGCACTCCCTTGCCACCGAAGCGCTGCCCGCCGTCGCGCCGCTCGACAGCCTCGTGGCTGCCGGTAGAGGCGCCGGAGGGCACCGCGGCGCGGCCCAGGGCACCGCTTTCGAGCTGCACGTCGACCTCCACGGTCGGGTTGCCGCGGCTGTCCAGAACCTCCCGCGCCCGGATATCGGTGATCGCACCCATTCTGAGGCCCTTCCCTCGGCACCGGCCGCTCTTGATAGGGGCCGCGCACGCCGCGGGCAAGGGACGATCCCGCCGGGCGGCGGTTGCGCGGGCAGTTGAATCGTGGCACATCTCCGCCGCGGCACCGCCGCCGGTCTGCCGCATGGGGGCGCATAGCTCAGTTGGTAGAGCAGCTGACTCTTAATCAGCGGGTCCTAGGTTCGAGTCCTAGTGCGCCCACCAATGTTTTCAATGGGTTACTGAAAATCAGGTTGCGCGAGTCGCCGCCTAGGGCGGTGTCTCGACGGCCGCCTCCAGCCGCTTCCCCCGGCACCTCGGCCTCGATCGCTTCAAGACGCTCGAAGCGGCAGGTCGCCATGGCGCTTTGGGCGCGACCACGCCGGCGAGCCTTGGGCGGACGCCGGTACTTGCGGCCGGCATTCCGCCTGCTCCTATACTGAGGGTATGTGCGGCCCGGCTTGACGAACGGGCCGGAGAGGAGCACGTCATGCGGCCGACGGCGCACGAACAGGCGGAGTTCGAACGCGATGGCGCGGTGCTGATGAAGGGCGTCGTGCCGGCCGCGTGGCTCGCCGTGCTGGCGGACGCGATCGAACGCGATATCGCGGACCCGGGACCCTATTTCGTCGGTTACCGGCCGGGCGTAGGCCGCTTCCACGGCAACCAGCGGGTCTGGGAGAACGACGAGGGCTTCCGCGCCTTCTGCTGCGAGGGGCCGCTCAGGGCGTTCGCGGCGCGGTTTCTGGCCACCAGGCGGCTCAATCTCTTCTACGACCAGCTCTTCATAAAGGAGCCGGGCACGAAGCAGCCGACGCGCTGGCACAACGACCAGCCCTATTGGCCCGTGCGCGGCTGGCCGGTGATGTCCTTCTGGCTGCCGCTCGACCCGGTCACGCGCGAGAGCGGCGCACTCGCCTTCGTCGCCGGCTCGCATCGTTGGGGCCGCTGGTTCCAGCCCGAACCCTTCGCCGAGGGCGGTGCGTCCTACGAGCAGGGCGAGGGCTACGAGCCCATGCCCGATATCGACGCCGGCGGATACCGACTCCTCTCGTGGGACATGGAGCCGGGCGACGCGCTCGCATTCCACGCGCTGACGGTCCACGGCGCGGGCGGTAACCTTACGACAGATGTCCGCCGGCGCGGCTACGCGGTGCGCTATTGCGGCGAGGGCTGCACCTATTTCGCCGGCCCCGGTCCCAACCTCGACCTGCGCAACCCGGCTCTCGACGACGGCGATGCGCTCGACAGCGCACAATACCCCGTCGTCTGGCCCTGACGCCGGCGGCGCGTCTCCTGCAACACGATCGAGGAACCGAGCCATGCGCGTCTTGAGTGCCGAAGAAACCCGGGAGATGCTGCCGTTCGGCCCGCTGATCGAGGCGCTGCGGGAGATGTTCAGGGCCAGTGCTGCCGCGCCCTTGCGCCATCACCACGGCATCGCGCTGGAGGGGTTGCCGGAGGCGACCCTGCTGCTCATGCCCGCGTGGAACCCGGCGGGCCTGGGCGGGGTCAAGATCGTGAACGTCAATCCAGGCAACGCGACCATGGGAATGCCCGCGCTCTCGTCCTCCTATCTTCTCTTCGATGCGCGGACCGGGCGGCATCTGGCGATGCTCGACGGCGGAGAGATCACCAACCGGCGGACCGCCGCCGCCGCCGCGCTGGCGGCAAGCTACCTTGCGCGCGACGATGCGAGCCGGCTGCTGGTGGTGGGCGCGGGACGCGTCGCCACGAACCTGGCCGCTGCGTTTCGCGCCGTGCGCGCCATCGAGGAGGTCGCGGTCTGGGACATCGATGCGGGGCTGGCCGAACGCCTGGCGGGGCGGCTGAAGGGCGCGGGGTTTCGCGCCGAAGTCGCGGCGGACCTGGAGGCTGCGGTCGCGGACGCCGACATCGTCAGCTGTGCGACGCTGGCGACCGATCCGCTAATCAGGGGCGCATGGCTCAGGCCGGGTCAGCATCTCGACCTGATCGGCAGCTTCAGGCCCCACATGCGCGAGGCCGACGACGATGCAGTGCGCCGCGCGCGCGTCTACATCGATACCGACGGCGCGCTGAAGGAGAGCGGCGACCTGATCGGGCCGATCGGCTCCGGTGCGTTGACGGAGGAGGAGATCGCCGGCGACCTGTTCGGCCTCTGCCGGGGAAGCGCGGCCGGCCGCGGCGACGACCGCGAGATCACGCTGTTCAAGGCCACCGGAACCGCGCTTGCGGATCTGGCGGCAGCGACACTCGCCCACAGGAGTTTGGCGGATGGGGAATGACCGGCGGCCCGTGAGCGACGGTCCGAGCCGCAGGGTCAACGCAGACATCGACAGTGCCCAGGAGTGAACGATGCGATCGCAACGCCTTGTGCAAATCGTCGGTTGCCATGCGGAAGGCGAGGTGGGCGATGTCATCATCGGCGGCGTCGCACCGCCGCCCGGTGATACGCTCTGGGAACAGTCACGCTTCATTGCCCGCGACCAGTCGCTCCGCCGCTTCGTGTTGAACGAGCCGCGCGGCGGAGTCTTCCGCCACGTCAATCTTCTGGTGCCGCCGAAGGACCCTCGCGCCGCCATGGGCTTCATCATCATGGAGCCCGAGGACACACCGCCGATGTCGGGATCGAACAGCCTCTGCGTCGCGACGGTGCTGCTGGAGACCGGCATCGTGCCGATGAGCGAGCCGGAAACCGTGATGGTTCTGGAAGCTCCCGGCGGCCTGATCCGCGTTCACGCCGCGTGCAGCGACGGCCGCGTCGAGTCGGTTCGCGTGCACAACGTGCCTTCGTTCGCGGCGCGGCTTGGCGCTGCGCTCGAGGTCGAGGGGCTGGGAACGCTCGCCGTGGACACCGCCTATGGCGGCGACAGTTTCGTGCTCGTGGACTCAAGCGAGCTCGGCTTCGCGCTGAGCCCGGACGAGGCACGGGACATCGTCGAGACCGGCATCCGCATTACCCGCGCGGCCAACGAGCAACTCGGCTTTGCCCATCCCGAGAACCCCGACTGGCGCCACATCTCGTTCTGCCAGATCGCGGCGCCGGTCAAGGACATCGAGGGTGTTCTGACGGGCCGCAACGCGGTGGTGATCCGGCCAGGAAAGATCGATCGAAGCCCGACGGGCACTGGCTGCTCCGCGCAGATGGCCGTGCTGCATGCACGGGGCGAGCTCCGGGTCGGCGACCGCTTCCGCGGCGTCTCGATCATCAATTCCGTGTTCGACTGCCGCATCGAGGAGGAAACCACGCTGGCCGGGCGCCCGGCGATCCTTCCGTCCGTCGCGGGTCGTGCCTGGCTGACCGGCACGACCCAGCTCCATCTCGACCCGCACGATCCGTGGCCGGAGGGCTATCGGCTGAGCGACACCTGGCCCCCCGGCGTGCAGCCTCCTGCCTCCGGCGGCCGTGCCTCCGAGCGGTGATCCAGAGGGTCGAGGGCGGCGCAGGTCGATTCACCGCAACTAGAAATCGCGCGCATCGAGCGGCAGCTCGCTCAACACATGTGGGCCCCGGTCGGTGATCAGAACAGGCTGCTCCAGCTTGACTCCGTCCGGTCCATCCGGCGCGCCGACGTAGCTCTCCAGGCACACGATCATGTTCGCCTCGAAACAGCCGTCGTACATGCCGTCGTCCGCGTCCTCGGGATACAGAACGAACGGGTATTCCACCGCCAGGCCGCAGCCGTGCGCCAGAGAGGAGTAGCGGTTGGCGAGATAGGGGTCGGGAAGTCGAAACGCCTTCGACGCGAACTCCACGAACGACGTGCCGGGGCGTAGCAGGTCGATGTTGTGGGCAAGCTGCTCCGCGGAGATGTCGGGCTGGGTTGCTTGCGCCGGGGTCGGCCGCCGCTCGCCGACGACCCAGCTGCGGGACATGTCGTTGAAGAAGCCCATCGGGCCGATGAGGTCGGTGTCGAGGGCGAGGAGGTCGCCCGCCCGCAGCACCCGATCGGATGTCTCCTGAAACCAGGGGTTCGTCCTTGGGCCACCGGTCAGCAGGCGGGTTTCCGGATACTCGCCGCCCCGCTCCAGGCTCTGGCCGACGAGGTGGCCGAAGGCCTGCGCCTCGGTCACGCCCGGCACCGCGAACGCGTGGAGCGAGCGAACGCTCTCCTCGCAGGTGGCGAGCGAGGCCCGGAATGCCCCGATCTCCTCTGCCGACTTGATGGCTCTCGCGTGCTCCAGGACCTGCTTTCCGTCGACGACGCGCGTTCCCAGCTCGTCCAGCGCATGGATCATCAGCGTGTCGGCGCGGTCGACGGCGAGCCTGTCCGCAGCGCAGTCCTGCTCGACCAACGCGTCCTGAATCTGTCGCGCCCAGCGCCGCGCCATCGTCTCGGCGTTGACCCCGACCAGCATGTAGTCGAAGGGGATCGACGTGCGCACCTCGCTCACGCTCTCCAGACCCGCGCTCAAGTGGCGCCCGGTGGCCAAGTCGAACAGCACCGTCGGTCCATGCGCGAAGACCAGCGCATAGCGGACGACGTTGTGCATGGTCCAGACCTGCATGTTCCGCGTGCCGGTGGCGTAGCGGAGGTTGATCGGATCGACCACCAGCACCGCCCCGAGGTCCCGGCGGCGCAGCTCCCCGCGAATGCGTTCCGCCCGCCAGGCGCGGATCTTCTTCTCGTCGACAGTGTCGATCACGGCACGACCACGATGTTGCCGACGTGGCGCTTGTCGATGAAGGCCTGCTGGGCTGCGCGCAGCTCGCGCAGGGGGTAGGTCGCCGCCAGCACGGGCTCGATCTCGCCCCGCTCGATGTATTCCACCACATCCTTGAAGATATGGCTCGGGATGATCGTCGAGCCGGTGAAGGTGAGATCGCGCAGATAGAAGGTGCGGAGGTCGAGCGCGACCATGGGTCCGGCGATGGCGCCGGAGCAGGTGTAGCGCCCGCCGCGGGCCAGGATGTCGATCAAGTTCGGCCAAAGGGGCCCGCCTACGATATCGGCGACGACCGTCACCCGCTCGCCCTCCAGCGCCTCGCGCAGGTTCTCTGGCGCGCGCGGCAGGATCAGATCGGGGCCGAGCTTGGCGACATCCGCGTGCTTGGCTTCGGCTGCCATCGCGATCACGCGCGCGCCGCGGCGCCTGGCTAGCTGGATCAGCGCGCCCCCCACCCCGCCCGAGGCGCCGGGGACGAGCACCGTGTCGTCGGCGCCTGCGTTCGCGCGGTTCAGCATGCCCTCGGCGGTGGTGTAGGAGCAGGAGAAGGTCGCAAGCTCGGCATCGGTCAGCTCGGAGTTGACGACCGCCAGGCTGCGCACGTCGCAGGTGGTGTACTCGGCGAAGCCGCCGTCGACCTCCGAGCCGAAATAGCCTGCCTTGTCCATGTTTTCCGGCTCGGACCAGTCGCGCTGCCAGCCATCGACCATGACCCTCTTGCCGATCAGCCCAGGGTCTGCGCCCTCGCCTACGGCGGCCACCTCGCCCACCGCATCCGCTCCCTGGATGCGCGGAAAGACAATGGGCCGCCCACCCCAGGTCGGGTCGCTGCCATCCACCTCGGCATGAGCCGCGCCGGTCGTCGCGTCCGTCACGGCCTTGGAGTACCAGCCCGTGCGGGTGTTGACGTCGGTGTTGTTGAGCCCGCAGGCGCCCACCCTGATGAGCGCCTCCATCGGCCCCGGTTCGGGCGTGGGCCAGTCCTCGTGCCACGCGTATTTGTCGAGCCCTCCGTGGCCCGTCAGCACCATTGCCCTCATCACGCCCCTCGTTCAGCCGCTGCCGCCCCAGTGTAGAGCCTCTGACGCCGGCCCTCGAATTCGCAGGCTGGATGAGCCCGAGGGCCCGGTCCGCGGCCCGGTGAAGGCGGCAGCCCGGTCGAGCCGGCCGCATCGCGCGCGGCAGTTGGACCGGCGAGAGCGCATCGGCTATGAGGGGCGGAGCGAAGGAACCGCAAACCGGCTCCGGGCGTGGACATGTCCGCGCTCCGGCAGCGCAAGGGAGAACACGATGGAAGTTATTGCTGATCCGATCACGGTGAACTGCCGCAAGGTCCTCGCCGGCCTCAAGCTGATCGGCGCGGACTACACGCTGAACAAGGTCGACTATTTCGCGGGGGAGCAGAAGAGCCCGGAAATCGTGGCGATAAACCCGAACGCCGCGATTCCGGTGCTGCGCGACGGCGACCTGGTCCTCTGGGAATCGAACGCGATGCTGCAGTACGCCGCCGACAAGGTGGGCAATGCGAGCGCCTATCCCACCGACCTGCAGACCAGGGCCGACGTCAACCGCTGGCTGCTCTGGGAATGCGGGACCTGGTTCCCGACCTGCTACGTCCATCTGGTCGAGAACTGCGTGAAGCCGCTTCTGGGCGCCGAGACGGACCTGACAGTGCTCGACGGCGAAGCGCCGAACTTCCACAAGCTGGCCGCCATCATGGATGCGCGCCTCGGCGAAAGCGCCTACCTCTGCGGCGATCAGCCGACCATCGCCGACGTGGCGGTGGCGGCGCCCATGCACCTTCACGCCTGGGCGAAGCTGCCGCTGGATGACCACGCCAACGTCCGGCGCTGGATGACGGAAGGGATCGAGACGCAGCCCTGGTGGAAGGCCACGCATGTGGGCGAGGGCTTCACCGCCTCCGAGGCGGCCTGAGCCAGGCAGCGCGCGATGCCGGCCGCGCCGAACGCCGCGCGAGCCGGACGGAGGCCCGGTTGACCGAGAAGGACCTTTCGGGTCGTGTCGCCCTGGTGACCGGCGGCTCGCGCGGCATCGGCCGCGCGATCTGCCGCCGGCTCGCCCAAGCCGGCGCCTGGGTGGCGATCAACCACTCGGCGAGCGAGGCGGCCGCGGCGGAAACGCTGGCCGGGATCGAAGCCGATGGCGGCGAGGGCGGCGTCTACAAGGCCGACGTCTCCTCGCCCGAGGCGACCGATGCGATGTTCGGTCGGATCGAGGCCGACAAGGGCCCCGTCGACCTCCTCGTCACCAACGCCGGCATCGCCTCGTTTCGGGACGATGTCGACATGCCGGTCGACCTCTGGCGCCGCATCCTGTCGGTGAACCTGCACGGCACCTTCCACTGCGTGTGGCGCGCCAAGGGGGCCATGCTGGCTCGCGGCGACGGGCGCATCGTCTGCATCTCCTCGATCAACGGCCTGGCGCCGACCGCGATGCGCGCGGACCGGCTGATCGCCTACGGCACGTCGAAGTCCGCCATCGTCGGGTTTTCGCGTAACTGCGCGGTCGCCTTCGGCCCCGCGATCCGCGTCAACTGCGTCGCACCTGGGCTGGTCGACACCGACATGACGAGCGGCATGAGCGAGGAAATGCGCACGCGGATCATCGCGAACACACCGGCAGGCCGGACCGGAACGCCGGACGACATCGCCGAACTCACCTACTTCCTGCTGAGCGACGCGGCGAGCTTTATCACGGGCCAGACCTGCGTCGCCTCCGGCGGCCTCGTCACGCTGCCCTGACACGCCGAGGGGCTCGCGAGGAGAGCACGTCCCTGGTCGGCCGCTGGTGCCTTGACGCCGCCGGCCGCTTTCCCGCACCCTCGCGGCCGGTGCGGACGGGTGCAGAGACAATGGATTCAACAGGAAACTTCCTCGATTCGACCGATCGCATGGGCGACGGCCCGGCGCTGGCCGCGCGGCTCCATCGCGACGGCTATCTGTTTCTGCGCGGGCTGCTGCCGCGCGAGTCCGTGACGGAGGTCAGTCGGCGCCTCCTGGAGAAAGCGGCGGCGGGAGGATGGCTCGATCCGGCGCGGGCCGTGGAGGATGGCATCGCCAACCCCGATGCCGCCTGCAAGGACCCCGAAGAACGTTACATGAGGGTGTTCCGCGGCATCTGGGCCGACGAGGCGCTGCACCGGCTCAGGACCCATCCCAACGTGCTCGCGCTCTTCGAGGGGATCTTCGGCGAGCCGGCGCTGGCGCATCCCATGTTCGTCCAGCGCAACATCTTCCCGCAAAGCGAGAGCTTCGATTTCACCACCGGCGCGCATCAGGACAAGGTCCACATCGGCGGTACCACCAGCCACGCCATGTGGGTGCCGCTCGGCGACTGCCCGCGGGAGAAGGGAGCGCTGGCCGTCGCGGCCGGCTCGCACCGTGCGGGCGTGCTGGACACCAGGGTGGGCAACGGCGCCGGGGGCATGGACATCTGCGTGCCGGTCCCCGGCGAATGGGTCAGCGGCTCCTTCGCGGCGGGCGATGCGCTGATCTTCTCGGACACCACGGTGCATCGCGCGCTGCCCAACCGCTCGACACAGCTCCGGCAGTCGTTCGATGCCCGCTACCAGCCGGCAAGCCAGCCCGTCGCCGAGACCAACATGCGCCCCTATTCCGGTTGCGGAACGTGGGAGGAGGTCTATGCGGGCTGGTCCTCCGACGACCAGAAATACTATTGGAAGGCGCTCTCCCCCAACGTCGTGCCATTCGACCGAAGTCATTACGAACGGCGCGACCGGATGGCGTTCGCCATGGCCGAGAGCGGCGACGTGACCGCGCGCGACACGCTGCTGCGCATCGTGCAGCGCGACCCCGACGCGGAGAAGCGCGGGCGGGCAGAAGAACTGCTGCAGCACCTGGCCGGAGCGGAAGACAGCCGGACCCTCGGCGCATCGGCCTGAACCGCCCGTGTCCTCGCCGTGGCGGGGCCGTCGGGACGCGGGTCAGACCACACGCTTTCTGGGGTCGACGACCAGCCGAAGACCGTCGCCGATCCAGGCGAACGCCAGGGCGACGATAATGATGGCGACGCCCGGCAGCAGCGAGATGTGGGGCAAGCTGTCGAGAACCGGTGCTCCGTCGGCGGTCATGATGCCCCAGTCGGCCGTCGGCGGCTGGATACCGATACCCAAGAAGCTGAATCCGGCGCCGATGACGATCATGGCGCCCACGATCGTCGTGGAATAGACGACGAGGGAGCCGAGCACGTTCGGCAGCACCTCGCGGGCCATGATCTGGAGCGTGGTGCTGCCGCTTACGCGCGCAGCCGTCACGAACGGCTTCTGGCGCATCAGCGATGTCTCGGTGTAGACGAGCCGAGCCATGAAGGGCAGCTCGATGATCACGATCGCCAGCATGACGTTGATCATGCCGTCGCCCAGCACGCTGACGATCGCGAGCCCCAGCAGCACCATCGGGAAGGCGAGAAAGACGTCGAGCAGGCGCATGATGCCTTCGCCCACCCAACCCAGATGGTAGCCGGCGATCACGCCGAGGGGCACGCTGATAAAGAAGGCTAGAACCGTCGGCACGATGCCGATGAGCAGCGACATCCTGGCGCCCCACATGAGGCGGGTCAGGATGTCCCGCCCCTGCCCATCGGTGCCGAGGATGTGGCCGTCCACCAGCGGGGGCAGCAGGCGGTCGGCGCCGACGCCGGCGGTCGGCGAATAGGGACTGATCCAGGGCGCGAATATCGCGATCAGGCCGACCAGGACGGCGATGACGAGACCCGCCACCGCCAGACGGTCGGACGCATAGGCCCGCCACGCCTGGCCTGCCGAATCGCGCCACGAGGGCTCGCCGGCGTGCGCCCTCGGCGGCGAGTCAGTGACGAGTGTCCGGGCCCGTTTCATCGGCAACCCGCGCCGTCACATTGCTTCCCGCCGCCTCGGGTCGAGGCTGGCGGTGGCCACGTCGGCGGCGAGATTGGCGAGCACGAAGAGTGCGCCGACGACGAGAATCCCGCCGAGCGCCACGGGAACGTCCCGTGCGGAGACGGCGTCGTAGATGAGCCGCCCGATTCCGGGCCAGCTGAAGATGACCTCGGTGAAGATGGCGCCGCTGAACAGCCAGCCGATCTGAAGGCCGGAGACGTTGACCATGATCGGCAGGATGTTCCGCATGGCATGGCGCCAGATTCGCCTGCGCACCGGAATGCCCCGTGCGATCAGGGCCTGCATGAAGGGCGCCTCGAGAGTCTCGAGCAGGGATGCGCGTGTCACCCGCGCCAGGATCGTGATCGAGATGGCGGCCGTGGTGATCGCCGGCAGCACGAGGTGAACCAGGATCGACAGCGTTCGGTTGCTGTCGTGGAAGGAATACATGCGGCTCGCCGGCAGCACGTCGAGCACCAGCGCGAACAGGTAGATGAGCAGCAGGCCGAACCAGAAGACCGGCACCATGCCGAGCACGATGATGACGCCCATGCCGATGCGGTCGAACAGGCTGCGCTCGCGGAGCGCGGCGACGATGCCGAGCGGGATGCCGACGCTGAACATCACCACCGCACTGCCGACCAGCAGGATGATGGAGTTCAGCGCCTTGTCGAGGATGAGCTTGGAGACGGGCTGGTCGAACCGGGCTGATTGGCCCAGATCGCCCTGCAGCAGGTCGCCCAGCCAGACGAAGTACTGGATGTAGGCCGGGCGATCGAGGCCGAGGTAGCTGCGCATCCTGGCGACCGCCTCGGGGTTGCCGGCCTGGCTCCCCAGCAGGCTGATCGCCGCATCGCCCGGCAGCGCCTGAAACAGGATGAAGATCAGGACGGTGACGCCCCAGAGCGTGAAGAGCGCCAGAACCGTTCGCTTTGCCAGGAATCGAACCAAGAAGGTTCCCTTTGCGGGGCCGTGCCGGAGCCGGGAGAACGCTGTGTCGCCGCTTCCTACAGGAACGGCGGGGGGTCGAGCCGGACCGCCCGATGGCAACCGACGGCCTCGGCTCGGCCGGCTCGACCCGCCGCTAACTTACCTCCCACGCTTCGGCGTTTCGCCCGCGTTCAGCAATCGCCCAACCACGTCCGCGCGACGAAGCCCGTCTGCCAGTCGGACACGTGCGGGTAGTCGCGCACGCAGGGGCTGAGCACGATCGGCGCCGTATCGTTGACGATGGGCATGAACCAGCCGGACGCCTTCACCTGCTCGGCGATGGCGTGATAGGCCTCGTTCGCCGCCGCAGGATCCGTCATCTGATGGGCCGCGGTGATGGCGTCGCCGACGCCCACGTCCATCATGCCGTCGGGCTGGTTGCCGGGGTTCAGGAACATGTCGAGCCAGTAGGCGGCCGTCCACCCCCAGGACATCTGGACCAGCGACCATTCCGGATCGAAGCCCTCGAAGAACTTGGCGATGTAGGCGTTCCACTCCATCAGCTGAATTTCGGCGTCGAAGCCCGCGTCGATCAGGTTGCGCTGGATCCACTCGGCCATCTTCGCCGGCTGCATTTGGCCGGAGCCGCTGGTCGAGGTGGCGAAGACGATCTTGGTGCCCAGCGCGCCGGCTTCCTCCAGCAGCGCCCGCGCCTTGGCGGGATCGTAGGCGTGCCAGCGGTCCTCCTCCTTGAAGGCCTCCGAGGTCCTGCTGAGCCAGCTCTCGCCCGGCAGGGCCGTGCCGTCGAGCAGCTGGTTCGCCATGCCTTCGCGATCGATGGCGTGGTGGACCGCCAAGCGAACCCGCTCGTCGGCGAAGGCCGCCTCATGCTCGTTGAACGACACGGTCCAGATGTGAGGCATCGTCCCCTTTGAGATGACGAAGCCTTCCTCCACCAGCTTGGGCAGGCTGTCGGGGTCCGGCGCGATCACGATATGCGCCTCGCCGGCCCTGAGCGCCGCCTGGCGCGCCGCGACATCGGGCATGACCAGGATGACGAGGCGGTCGACGAGGGCGCGCCACTCCTCCTTCCAGTAGTCGTCGAAGCGCTCGAGCACCATGTAGTCGCCCGGCACGCGCTCGATGAACTTGAACGGGCCGGTGCCGATCATGTTGGCCTGCACACCGTCGTTCCCGTACTTCTCGACCGATTCGGGGCTGATGATGCCCATGGGCCCGCAATCGGTCTGCGTGAACATCCGCAGGAACGGGTTGAACGGGTGCGAGAGATGGAAGTTCACGGTGTGGTCGTCGACCGCCTCGACGAAATCGAGGCCGGCGATGTCCCACCGCCATCCGGCCGCCGCCGCTGCCGCCTCGTAGAAGTGAGGAGCGTTCTCGCGGCCGACGGTGGTCTGATCGAACTGCCGGTAGACGTTGTACACCACATCATCGGCGGTGAAGTCGGTGCCGTCGTGGAACTTCACGCCCTGCTGGAGATGAAAGGTGTAGACCTTGCCGTCCTCGGACACGTCCCAGGACTGCGCGAGCCCGGGAATGAGCGGCGGCGGGATGCTCCCCTCGTCGGTCATGTCCTGCTGCACCAGGGGCTCGGCGATGTGATTCATCACCCAGCGCGCGCTGCTGGTGGCGCATGTGATGTGGGGGTCGAGCTCGCCCAGCTCGGCCTCGTTCGCCGCGATCAGTGTGCCGCCCTCCCTGGGCTCCTCCGCCGCAGCGATCCCTGCGAGAGCGACGGCGGCAACCGCGCCGATCGCCGTTATTCCCAACTTATTCAGTAAAGACATTCGCTTGACCTCCCTTGATTGTGTCTCGCAATTTTTGCGGATTTCGTGTCTTAACTGGTCGTGTTTACTTCGCCTTCCGGAGACTGTTCCATCGTTCAGACCGATGAAGCAACCAGTTCCTTGGTGTGCTCGTGTTTCGGATTCAGGATCACCTCGTCGCAGCCGCCGAATTCGACCAGCTTTCCGCCGTGCATGACGGCGACGCGGTCGCTCAAGAAGTAGACCACGTCGAGGTTGTGCGCGATGAACAGGTAAGTCAAGTTGAGCCTGGCCTGAAGATCCTTTAGTAGGTTGATGATCTGGGCCTGGATGGTGACATCGAGGGCCGAGACCGGCTCGTCCAGCACGATGAATTTGGGATGTCCGGCCAGCGCGCGCGCAATGGCCAGCCTCTGTGCCTGACCGCCGCTGAATTGGTGCGGGTAACGGTTGTGGTGCGACGGATTGAGGCCGACCATATCCAGAAGTTCAAGCACTCTCTCTCGCCGGCGCTCCTTGTCCCAGCCGAGATTCACGAGTGGTAATTCGATGGATTTTCCCACCCGTATTTGTGGGTTCAGGGACGCCAAAGGGTCCTGAAAAATCAACTGCGTTTCCATCGAAAATTGGCGCCGGAATTTTGTATCGGCGGCGAAAACGTCCTGGCCCTCGAACACGACCTCGCCCGAGGTCGGCTCGATCAGCCCCAGCATCATCATGCCGAGCGTGGTCTTGCCGGCCCCCGACTGGCCGACCAGGGCCAGGGTCTCGCCTTCGTGCACGGCGATGGACACCTCGTTGACCGCGTGAAGGACTCCCACCTGCCGCGGGAAAAGAAGCCCTTCCTTGATCGGGATGTCGCGGCAGACCTCGCGCGTCTCGATGATGGTCCTGGGCATCGTCGGCCTATCCCGGCACCGCCCGCTCTTCCGCCGCCATCGGCGCATCGCCTCTCAAGTGGCAGCGGGCGAAACGGCCGGGTGCGACGGGCCGCAGTTCGGGCTCGACCTCTGAGCAGTGGGGCACCCGTTCGGCGCAGCGGGGCGCGAAGCGGCAGCCCGGCGGCATCGCAGCCGGGTCCGGCGGCTGCCCGTCGAGCTGCTGCAGGCGGCGCGATCGCTGACCCACCTTCGGCACCGAGTTCATGAGGCCGAGCGTGTAGGGGTGCTGCGGCGAGGAGAGAACGTCTCGGGCCGCTCCCTCCTCCACGATCCTGCCGGCGTACATGACCGCCACGCGATCGGCCATCCGCTCCACGACGCCGATGTCGTGGGTGATCAGGATGACCGCCATTTCGTACTCCTCCGTGACTTCGCGGAGCACGTCAAGAAGGTCGGACTGCACCTTGGCGTCGAGCGCGCTGGTCGGCTCGTCGGCGATTAGCAGCTTGGGTCGGCACAGCAGCGCCATCGCGATCATCACCCGCTGACACTCCCCGCCGCTCAGTTGATGGGGATACGCCCGCGTTATGCGGTCGATCTGGGACACGTGGACCGCGGCCAGATGTTCCCTTGCCGTCTCGTGCGCTTGGCGTCGGCTCAAGCCCATCTGGATGGCAGCCGTCTCCGTGACCTGGTCGCCGATGCGGAAGTAGGGATCGAGGGCCGCGCGCGGGTGCTGAAAGACCATAGTGACCTCCGGCCCGCGCACCCGTTCCATCTCCTTCGCATCGAGGTCGAGCAGGTTGACGCCGTTCAACGAGATTTCGCCGCTGACGATGCGCCCCGGCGACGGCACCAGGCGCAGGATGGAGAGGCCGGTCGCGGACTTGCCGGAGCCGGACTCGCCCACCAGGCAAACGGTTTGCCCGCGGGCGACATCGAGGTCGATGCCGTCGACCGCCCTCACCGTGTGGGACGAGAGCTCGAAATGGGTGGTCAGGCCGCGCACGCGCAGCACCGGCTCGGCGGTGCCGTTCTTCTCCTCCTCGTTGCCCACGGATGATGCCATCGCCTGTGCGTGCGGGATCGGGCCTTGTGTCGTCTCCAACGGCCTACCACGATACGATGCCGGGAAGATCGATGGAAACAATGACGCGCCCAGGGAGTACGCCGGTTGAGCCGTGCAAGTGATGGCTCCACGCCGCGCGACGACATTGCCGTGCTACAGCAAGAACGCTGGCGCGCCCAGCGGGCCTACGTGATCGCGCGATCGCCCTTCTTCGCCAGGCTCTGGGGCGGCCAGCCGGTTCCCGACCGGCTGGAGGACCTGCCCGCGCTGCCCTTCTGCGACAAGGGGATGCTGCGGGAGAGCCAGGCCGCGCATCCGCCCTTCGGCGACTACCTCGCGGCCGTGCGCGAGTACGTCATCCGCCTGCATCGCACCTCCGGCACCACCGGCCAGGCCATGAACATCGCCCAGACGCGTGCTGACGCGGCGCAGACGGCGGAGGTCGGTGCACGCAGCTTTCAGGCCGCCGGGCTGACCACCGGCAAGCTGACGGTCCACTGCCTCAACTACCAGATGTGGATGGGTGGGGTGAGCGACCACCTCGCCCTTGAAGCCGCAGGCGCGACCGTGATCCCCTTCGGCGTGGGCGACAGCCAATTGCTGGTGCGTACGATCCTCGATCTCAAGGTCAGCGTCATTCACTGCACGCCTTCCTACCCCGCCGCCCTTGAGCGAACCATCGCGGAACACTTCCCCGGCCTCGCGCCGCGCGACCTGGGGCTCAACCTCGCCCTCTTCGGCGGCGAGGCGGGCCTGGACAGTCCGAGCTTTCGCGAACGCCTGGAATCGACCTGGGGCTTCACCGCGCGCAACGCCAACTACGGCGTCTCCGACGTGTTCAGCAACTTCGCGAGCCAGTGCTGGGCCGACAACGACCTGCACTTCCTGGGCGAAGACGTGCTCCACCCGGAGCTGATCGAGCCGGAGAGTGGCAATCCGGTGCCCTGGCGGGAGGGTGAGAGCGGCGAGCTTGTGCTGACCCACCTCGCACGAGAGGCGCAGCCACTGGTGCGCTTCCGCACCAACGACGTGATCGCGATTACCGGCGAGGGCGCGTGCGCCTGCGGGCGCGACGCGACCCGCTTCCGGGTGCTCGGCCGGAGCGACGACATGGTGGTGGTGCGGGGCATCAACGTGTTCCCCACCGCCGTCGGCGGCGTGATCGGCGGGTTCGACGCGCTGTCGGGCGAGTTCTGCGTCCGCCTCAAGGGCGCCGGCCCCTATGACCGGCTTCCGGTGGAGGCCGAGCTGGCGGAGGACGCCGAGGCCCCGGCCGATCTCGCCCGGCGCGTGGAGGAGACGATCAAGTCGACGCTGCGGGTTTCGGCCACCGTGACGCTGCTGCCCCCTGCGTCCATGCCGCGCACAGGCGGCAAGACCAAGCGCCTGATCCGGGAGGACTGATCATGGCAGGCACCGTTCTCTCAGGCTTCACGGATGGCGTCGCCACGCTGACTCTCAATCGGCCGGAACGCCTCAACGCGCTGAACGCCACGCTGCTCGCCGACCTCTGCGCGGCGCTCGACAAGGCGCTCGCAGACGATGCGGTCGGCGCCCTGGTCCTGCGCGGGGCGGGGCGCGCCTTCTGCTCCGGCGACGACCTCAAGGACATCGAGAACCAGACCGCCGGCGAGGCCGAAACGCGGGCGTTCATCGAGGCGATCCAGGACGTCTCGCGCCGCCTCGTGCTGGGCGACAAGGTGGTGGTCGGCGCGATTCACGGCTGGGCCGTGGGCGGCGGGCTGGAATGGGCGATCAACTGCGACCTCGCCGTCTTCGCGGAGAGCACCAGGTGCTTCTTCCCCGAGATCAGGTGGGGCATGTTCCCGACCGGCGGCGTCACCGCGATCCTGCCCCGCATCGTGGGGCTGGCGAAGACCCGCGAATTGATGCTGCTGGGCGAGACGTTCGGCGCAGCCGAGGCCCGCGAGATGGGCCTCGCCTGGCGGGTGGTGCCGGACGACGAGGTGTTCGAGACGGCGCACGAGACGGCGGCCCGCATCGCCGCACTGCCTCAAGCCGCCGTGCGCGACCTCAAGCGGGTGCTCAACCGGGCGGGCGGGCTCGATGTGGAGGGTGCGCTGGCGCTGGAGACCGAGGCGACGGTGCGCTGCTTCCTCGACCCGGCGACGGCCGAGCGCGTCAAGAGCTTCGGTAGCGGGAACGAGTAGCGGAGGCACGGGGGAATGGCGCCATGCTGACCCAGGAGATTTTCGCCGAGCCGCCCAGGGTGCTCTCGCAGGAGCAGCGGGAATTCTACTTCCGGCACGGCTATCTGCTGCTGGAACGCTTCGTCGAGGCGGCTACGCTCGATCGGCTGCGCGCCGTGACGGAGTCCTTCGTCGAGGCGAGTCGCGGCGCGGACCCGGAGGACGGCGCCTTCGACCTCGCGCCCGGCCATACGGCCAAGCAGCCGCGGCTCCGCCGCGTGAACACGCCCGACCAGCGGCACGATCTCTACTGGGCGTTCGCGACGGGCATCGTCGCCGATGTCGCCGCAGACCTGGTCGGGAGCAACGTCGTCTTCCACCACTCGAAGCTCAACTTCAAGTGGAACGACGGCGCCGACGGGGTCACTTGGCACCAGGACATCCCGTTCTATCCGCATAGCAACTACAGCCCGCTCACCATCGGCCTCTATCTGGCGGACACCGAGATGGCGCACGGCCCGGTCGCGGTGATCGACGGGAGCCACGAGGGGCCTCTCTACGACCACTACGGCGCGGACGGCCGTTGGGCGGGGTGCCTGTCGCAGGCCGATGTTGCGAGCCTCGACGTGGCCAAGGCCAAGTATCTGACCGCACCCGCCGGCTCGCTCACGGTCCACAATTGCCGCACGATCCACGGCTCGCCACCGAGCGAGAGCGCGGACGGCCGCCCGTTGCTGCTCAATGCCTACGCCTCGGCGGATGCGACGCCGTATTCCGAGCTCGATCCGCCGGCGCAGTCGGTTCACGGCGGGGAGATCGTGCGCGGTGCGCCGATGGCGGAGCCCCACGTCGATCCCCGGCCCTGCCCCATGCCGCCCCGCTGGGACGGCCAGAACACCTCGATCTACGCCAACCAGAGCGGCGAACACAGGATGGCGCGGCCCGATGAGTGACGACCTCCACTTCACCACCGCTTTGGACCTGGCCGGGCTCTATGAGTCCAAGCGCGTCTCGCCGGTCGAGGTCGCACGGGCGATCCTGGAGCGGATCGAGCGCCTCAACCCGATTCTCAACTGCTACTGCTACTGCAATCGCGACGACGTGCTGGCGGCGGCGCGGCAATCCGAGGCCCGCTGGGCCAGCGGCGAGCCGCTGGGGCCGCTCGACGGCGTGCCCGTCTCGATCAAGGACCTGCTACTCACCAGGGGCTGGCCGACGCGCTGTGGCTCCCGCCTGATCGGCCCTGAAGGCCCGTGGGACGAGGACGATCCGGTGGTGGCGCGGCTGCGCGAATCGGGCGCCGTCCTGCTCGGCAAGGTGACGACGCCGGAGTTTGGCAACTCCGGCATCACCGACAGCCCGCTCACCGGCATCACCGTCAACCCATGGGACACCAGCCGCACCACAGGCGGCAGCAGCGGCGGCAGCGTCGCGGCGGTGGCGGCGGGCCTCGGCCCGCTCAGCATCGGCACCGACACGGGCGGCTCGATCCGCACGCCGTCGAGCTTCTGCGGCCTGGTCGGCCTGAAGCCCACCTTCGGCCGTGTCGCCCAGTATCCGGAGACCGACTGGGGCGGCATTTCGGTGTCGGGTCCGATAGCACGGACCGCAAGCGACGCCGCGCTGCTCATGACAGTGATCGCGCAGCCCGACCCCCGGGACGGCAAGTCTCTGCCCCGCGACGACCGGGACTACGTGGCCGAGAGCGCCGGCGGGGTCGAAGGATGGCGGGTGGCCTTCAGCCCCGATCTCGGCTTCATGCCCGTGGGCGCCGAGATCGCCGGCATCGTGGCGGAGGCCGCAGGGCGCTTCGAGGCGCTGGGCGCCCGCGTCGAGGAGGTCGCGCCGCCCTTCGTCGACCCGATTCACATCTTCAACACGATCTGGTCGCCGATCATCGCCACCGGCCTCCGGGCCCGGTATTCCGACGATCAGCTTGCCGGCCTGGGCGATGAAACGCTCGAGGCGCTCGACGAAGTGAAGGACATCACGCTCGAGGACTTCGTCGAGGCCGAGCGGCAACGCGATCTTCTCGCCCATCGCATGCGGGTCTTTCACGAGACCTACGACCTGCTTCTCACGCCGACCGCCATCGTCTCGCCGTTCGAGACCGTCTACGACTTCCCGCCCGAGTGGGATCGCGAGCGCGCCTGGGTGTGGGAGCTGCCGACCTTCCCCTTCAACTTTTCCCGCCAGCCCGCGCTCACCGTGCCCTGCGGCTTTACCGAGGCGGGATTGCCGGTCGGACTGCAGATCGTGGGGCCCATCTACGAGGATGCACGCACGCTGCGCGCGGCACGGGCCTATCAGGAGGCCTATCCGACCACGGATCGCCGGCCGCCGCTCGACTGATCCGATAGCGCTTCGAAGGGTTCCCGTCGCGTCCAGGTCCTGCGTCAGCCCTGCGAGAAGGCCTCGCCGTCGAAGCGCTCGCGCGTGGCGATCTCTTCCACGGGGCGGCGCTTCAGCTTGGTGAGCTGCTTGACCGGGCGACCGAAGGGCATGACGGCGCAGACGGCGTGATCCTCCGGGATGTTGAGCAGCGCCTTGATCTCGGGCTCGTGGGCGACGGGCAAGGTCGTGATGGTGCCGCCGAATCCGTTCTTGCGGGCGGCAAGCAGCAGGCTCCAGACGAAGGGATAGATCGAGGCCCCGCCGATCACGCCGACGCGGTCGAGAAACTGGTCGGTCGCGGCGACGACCTTGAGATCGACGCAGACGACCAGCACCACGGAGGACTTGAGCAACGGCTCGGTCAGCATGGCGGGCGCCGCAGTCGCCGCGATCTGCTCTTCCGTGAGCTTGGTCGGAATCCAGGCGCTCCAGGGGCTCTCGCCGATGTCCATCTGGGCGCGGTAGCGCTTGGCCACCGGCACCGTCAGATCGGAGAGCCGCTGCCGCGTTGCCATATCGCGCACGATGATGACCCGGTTGCCCTGGCGGTTGCCCCCGCTGGGCGAGAAGCGGGCGTTCTCGATCATCTCGTAGATCACCTCGTCGGGCAGGTGATCGTCGGTGAAGTCGCGGCAGGCAAATGTCGTGCGCATGGCCTCGTAAAGTTCCATCGATTCGTCCTCTCGGCGTTCGGCAGCGTGGCGGGGAGCCCAAGGAAACCGCCCGGCCGGGCGGGGCGGTGCATTCTTCCAAACCATAGCACGCGGATCGCGACGACACCCCGGAGCGAGCGGGGGCCTGCGCTCAGGCGAGCCCGATCTCAGGCGCTCGGGCCTCCGGTGGCAGCGTCGCCGTTCAGCGCGTTCATCTCCCGCGCCCGGAAGCATGCGACCTGGCGCCCGGGCAGAAGCTCCTCCGCATCGGGGTAGGCATCGTTGCAGGTATCGACGGCCCAGGGGCAGCGGCCGTGGAGATGGCAGCCCGGCGGCAGGTCGATCGGGCTCGGAATTTCGCCGCTGAGCAGGAAGCGCGAGAGCTGCTCGCTGGGATCCGGGTACAGCACCGAGGAGAGCAGCGCCCGGCTGTAGGGATGAAGCGGCTGCTCGAACAGCGCGTCGGAATCGCCGCGCTCCACGATCTTGCCGAGATACATGATCGCCACCCGGTGGCAGACGCGGCGGACCGCGGTCAGGTCGTGCGAAATCAGGAGGTAGGAGAGCGCCAGGTCTTCCTGGAGGTCCGTCAGCAGGTCGAGGATCTCGGCGCGCACGGAGACGTCGAGCGCCGATGTCGGCTCGTCCAGCACCACAAGCTCGGGCTGGGTGGCGATGGCGCGGGCGATGCCGATGCGCTGCTGCTCGCCGGCGCTGAACTGGTGGGGGTACTTGTCCATGGCGTCGGCGCCGAGGCGGACCATCTCGAGCACCTCGGCGACGCGGTCGTGGCGCTGCGCTGGCGTCATCTCCCCGGCCAGGAAGATCGGTTCCTCGACGATCTTCCGAATCCTCATGCGCGGGTTGAGCGAATCGTAGGGCTCCTGGAAGACCATCTGCACCCGCGGCCGGAGCGCACGAAGCTGGTCCGCCGACATGGTATCCACCTGGGCGCCCGCGAACGTGATCCGGCCCTGGGTCGGCTCGATCAGGCGCAGGATGCAGCGCCCCACCGTGGTCTTGCCGGAGCCGCTTTCGCCCACCAGAGCCAGCGTCTCGCCCCGGTCGATGTGGAACGAGACGTCGTTGATCGCCTTGACGGTGCGCCTGTGGCCCACCGGAAAGTGCTTCACGAGGTTGGTGACCTCGAGCAGACGCTCCGCCATCAGGCCTGCACCTCGCCCCGCGCCACCTCGCCGCGCCGGAAGCAACGCGCGGCATGGCCGTCCTCCACCGGCTCCAGCGCCGGCGTGGACTGCTCGCAGGCCGTGATCGCCACGGGGCATCGCGGCGTATAGGCGCAGCCGTGCGCGGCGGCCGCCCGCGCCTCCACCGTTGCGGCGGCGGCGCGCCGGTCATCCCGCGCCGCGCGCGCGGCCCTGAGCAAGTGGCGGCTGTAGGGATGGGCGGCGGCGCCGTAGAACACTTCGGTTTCGCCGACCTCGACGATCTGGCCGGCATACATCACCGCCACGCGCTGGCAGTAGTGCGCCACCACGCCCATGTCGCGCGAGACGAGCATCAGCGACGAGCCGAATTCGTGAACCAGCTCCGCCATCAGATCCAGGATCTGGCGCGCGATGGTCACGTCGAGCCCCGCCGTCGGCTCGTCCGCCAGCAGCAGCTTGGGCGAATGGCTCAGCGCCATGGCGATGACGACGCGCTGGCACATGCCGCCGGAGAGCTCGTGCGGGTAGGAGCGCACGCGCAGGTGCGGATCAGGGATTCCCACCGATTCGAGCGCTTCAACGGCAAGCTCCAGCGCCTCCTTGCGGGTGATCTTGCGGTGCGCGCGGATGCCGTGCGCCAGCTGCTCGCCCACGCGGACGAGGGGGTTGAGCTGCTTGCGGGGCTCGGGCGAGGTGAGCGCTATCTTGACGCCGCGGATTTGCCGCAGCTCCTCCTCCTGCTTGGCGAGCAGGTCTTCGCCGTCGAAGCGGATTTGACCCTGGTGCACCTTCCAGGGCTCCTGCAGGAGATTGAGGATGGTGCGCACCAGAACCGTCTTGCCGGCGCCGGACTCTCCCACGATGCCGATGGATTCGCCGGGCTGCACGCTCAGGTCGACGCCGTTGAGCACGGCGACCGCGCCCGATTCCTTCTCGAACGAGACCCTGACGTCGTCTACGGCGAGCAAAGGCTCCACCGGTCACCTCCTGTTGACGGGGTCCATGTAGTCGCGGATGCCGTCGCCCACCAGCGCGTAGCCGAGCACCGTGATGCCGAGCGCGAGGCCGGGGAACAGCGCCGTCCACCACTGGCCCGTCATCATGTTCGGGGCGCCGATTGAGATCATCGACCCCCATTCCGGTGTGGGCTTCGGCACGCCGGCGCCGACGAAGCTCAGCGCCGCCGTCAGCAGGATGGCGAAGCCGATGCCGGGCGAGACGTTGGCGAGCGCGGGCCCGAGCGCGTTGGGCATCACGTGCACGAAGGCGATCCGCACCTCCTTGTTGCCGGCGCACCGCGCGGCTTCGATGAAGGGCCGCTCGCGCACCTGAAAGACGGCGCCCCGCGTGACGCGCAGGAAGTAGGGGATGTTGAGGAAGGCGAGAGCCACGATCACGTTCTCCGTCCCCGGCCCCCGGAACCCCACCAGGGCGAGCGCGAAGATGAACACCGGGAACGCCTGGAGGATGTCCGCGCCCCGCATGATCGCCTCGCTGGCGACGCGCGGGATGCCGCGCGCGCCAGCATAGAAGCCCGAGACCACGCCGAGGAGCACGCCGCCCACGAACGCGATCAACGTCGCCGAAAGCGCGATCGCGAGATCGATACGCGGCGCCGAGATGACGCGAGAAAAGACGTCCATCCCGGAGACGTCGGTACCCATCCAGTGCTGCCCGGAAGGCGGCTGGAGGCCGGCGCCCGGCAGCGCGCGCTCGGGATGATAGGGCGCGATGTAGGGTCCGCAGATAGCCAGGAACACGGTGACGACCACGACGCACAGGCCGAAGATGAAGCCCGGCCGCCGCCGCGCGAAGGCAAGGAAATTGCGGAATTCCGCAGCCGCCGCCTCCTTGCGCGACTGAGGGCCGCCGCCGTCGACGAGCGTCGTCATCTTATGTCTTGATCCGCGGGTCGATCACGAAATAGGCGAGATCGACCAGGAGGAAGACCAGCAGGGTGAAGACCGCGGCCAGCAGCACGAACGCCTGCAGCGGCGCATAGTCCGAGCTGATGACCGATTCCACGGCATACTGGCCGAGGCCGCCCCAGGCGAACACCGTCTCCACCAGCACCGCGCCGCCGAGCAGGAACCAGAAGACGATGCCGACCACCGTGACCACCGGCGGCAGCGCGTTCCGCACCGCGTAGCGGAGCTGGATCGAGCGCTTGAAGCCCATGGCGCGCGCGTGCTGCACGAAGTCGGAGTTCATCATCTCCTCGACCATGGTGCGCGTGTTCTTGATGATGAGCGTCATGTAGACGAGCGTCAGCGTCGCCACCGGCAGGATGAGGTGCAGCACCGCGGACTTGAACGCCTCCCAGTGGCCGCCGAGCAGCGCGTCGAGCGCAATGGCGCCGGTTATTCGGGGCGGCGTCGAGACGATGGGATCGAGCTGGCCGATCGGCCCCGGCAGGATGCCGGTCAGCGAGAAGAACACGAAGATCAGGATCAGGCCGAGCCAGAAGTCGGGGATCGACCCCGCCAGCATGCCGTATCCGAACAGCACCCGGTCGGCGATGCCTCGCTTCTTGACCGCCGTGTAGATGCCGATGGGGATGCCGAGCGCGACGGAGATGAAGCCCGTGAGCAGGACCAGCTCGAGCGTGGCGGGCAGGCGCTGCTTGATGTCCTCGATCACCGGCTGGGACGTGCGCCAGGAATGGCCGAAATCGCCCTGGAGCACGTTCGTCACGTAGCGCGCGTACTGGTCGTAAAGGGGCTGATCCAGCCCCATGGTGGAGCGCAGTTCCTCGATGCGCTCCTCGGTCGCGAACTGCCCGGCCATGAGGAAGGCAGGATCACCCGGCAACAGCCGGACCAGGAAGAAGACGATGATCGAGACGACGAAGAGCTGCGGGACGAGGAAGATCAGGCGCCGGCCGGCGTATTTCGCAAACCGCATGTCGCCTCACACAACGCGCGACGTGGTGCTGCCTACTCGGCCGCCTCGACCAAAGGCTCGATCCGTCGCGATGGGCCGAGATGCTTGAGGTGGCCGAAGTGCTGCGCCGCAAGGTGGGTCAGCTCGCCGGTCAGCGTCGTGTAGGTGCCCGCCGGCAGCGCGTCGAGCGGGAAGCCCAGGAACGCGCCCCAGGAGCGCTCCTGCAGCATCTGGTCGCCGGAAGCGGGCGTCTCGCCGCAGGGCCAGCCGTAGGCGTACCAGAAGACGCCGTCCACCGGGTCGATGATCTCCGCGCTCACCGTGCCCCAGCAGGGCTCGGCCGTATCGAAGGCCGGCTTGTGCAGGGTGCCGTGGTTGCAGACGGAGAACCCGTGGCCGGCGAGCATCGTGTTCTCGCCGGGGAACTTCTCCTTGTGCTCGTGGTTGCACAGCATGTCCCGCATGGTGCCGAGGTCGATCCGACCGTCGACCGTCGACATGCGCGCATTGGCGCTCTCGTAGCGCGAGATGTTGGAGGTGGTCGGCACGTCCAGCCCGTAAGCCGCGACGCCGTCGGCCGCCTGCATGGAGACCCAGCAGTTGACGTTGACCATGGCGCCGCCCGCGCCGCGCGTGCGGCGGTCCGTCACCTCTATGTTGCGGCGCCCGATCTCGACCTGGGCAAGGTCGCCAGTGCGGTCGGCGATGAGCGCGAGGCCGCCCATGTCGCGCGGCGACTCTTCCAGGATCGCGAGCGCGTCGCCCACGCTCTCCCCCTCCCGCATCACGCGGCGCCAGAGATCGTGCGGCTTGAGCGCGCCGTCGGGCGGCGTGTTCTCCGGCCGCTCGAAGGCGAGCGCCCAGGTGAAGCCGAGGCCTCGCTCGTTAAGCCCGCGGGTCGGCGCGCCGCTGACCGAATCCCTGTAAGCGGCGGCCGAGCCGTTGGCCTCCAGAGGCACGAGATCGGTGCCGACGAAGGCGTAGCCGCCCTCCTCACGCTCGACGATCACCCGCGTGCGGATGTCGTAGGGATCGTCGCTCACACTGCCGAAATAGACCTTGCTGCCGCCACGCACGCTGGCGCCGGTGGCACCGATGTTCGTGCACATGTCATGCCTCCCCGGTTGCGTGCGGGGGGGGGGGCGGTGTAGCGCCACCCCCCCGGAACCCGATTTGGGTTGGGGCCCCAAACAATTTTTTTAAATAAACAGATAAGGTTTTTGGGG
>JAPPHR010000139.1:3762-29386 GCA_028820995.1 Rhodospirillales bacterium | reverse complement strand
CGAGATTGAGGCGGAAAAGCTCGACCGGCGTGTCGTCCCGGCGGAAGGCGTATTCGCGGTCGTGGTCGGCGTGGAATGCGGCGACCGCATCCGGCACCGAGGTGAAGGGCGAGGCGACCGGCACCTGGAGAGAGCGCCACTGGCCCAGGTACATCATGTCGATGGTGCGTTGCAGCACCATGTCGGCCTCCGCCACGCCTTCCTTCACCAGCCGGCTCTTCGCTTCCGCCTCCATCTCGCCGAAGCGGGCCTCGATATCGGCCGGGTCAGCCTCTACCGCGGGCGCCAGATAGGTCTGCGAGAGGTCGTGGCGCACGTCCAC
Organism: Rhodospirillales bacterium; assembly: GCA_028820995.1. Lineage (GTDB taxonomy): Bacteria > Pseudomonadota > Alphaproteobacteria > UBA828 > UBA828 > WTGU01. Next base: position 29,064 of record JAPPHR010000139.1, on the reverse strand, counting down.
CAGCAGGCAACCCAGCGCCGACGTCACCCCCGGGTTGGGCGGCACGATCACGGTGGGGATGGAAAGTTCCTTCGCGAGCGCCACGCCGTGCAGGGCGCCCGCGCCGCCGAAGGCGACGAGCGCGAAGTCGCGCGGATCGTAGCCCCGGCTGATGGAGATGAGCCGCACCGCATCCGCCATGTTGGCGTTGGCGACGCTGACGATGGCCTTGGCCGCCGTGACGGAATCCATGCCGAGCGGCTCCGCGACTCCGGTGCGCACGGCGGCTTCGGAGGCCGCCTTGTCGAGCATGATCTGCCCGCCGGCGAGTTGCGTGCCGAGCCGGCCGAGCGCGAGGTTCGCATCGGTGTTGGTGGGTGTCGTGTTGCCGCGGCCGTAGCAGGCGGGCCCGGGGTCGGCACCCGCCGACTGCGGCCCGTTGTGCAGCGAGCCCGCGTCGTCGATCCAGGCGAGCGAGCCGCCGCCTGCGCCGATGGTCAGCACCTCGATGCTGGGGAAGCGGATGGGGTAGCCGAACTCGATGTGCCAGTCCTTGGTGACGCGGGATTCGCCGCCGAAGACCAGCGAGACGTCGCAGCTCGTGCCGCCCATGTCGAGGCCAATGGAGTTCTCGTAGCCGCAGAGCATGGCGATGTGGCGGCTCGCGATGGCGCCGGCGGCGATGCCGGAGCCGGCGAGACGGCCTGCGAACTGCCCGGCGGTCGCGGGCGTCATCACGCCGCCGCCGGAATGGAGCATCAGCAGGTCGCTCGCGTAGCCGCCCGTCTGCAGCGCGTCGTTCATGCGCTTGACGTAGCCGCCCACCACGGGGCTCAGGATCGCGTTCACCACCGTGGTGGAGAAGCGCTCGTGCTCGAAGATTTCCGGCAAGGTCTCCGACGAGGTGGTGATTTCCACACCCGGCAGCTCCTCCACCAGAATCTCCTTCATGCGCGCTTCGTGGGCCGGGTTGATGAAGGAGTTCATGAAGCAGACGGCGACGGCCTCGACGCCCCGCTTGCGCAGGATGCGGGCCTTCTCGCGGGCATCCGCCTCGTCCAGCGGCTCGGTGACCCGGCCACCGTGGTCGATGCGCTCGCGCACGGTGAGCCGGTCGCGGCGCCTGATATAGGGCTGGGCCACGTCGTTGTAAGTGTCCCAGAGGTCCTCCTTGTTGGAGCGCCTGATCTCGATGACGTCGCGGTACCCCTCGGTGCAGATCATCGCGGCGGGCGGAAGCCGGCGGGTGATGAGCGCGTTGGTCGCCACGGTGGTGCCGTGGGAGAAGAGGGTCACGTCCTTGAGGTCGATCTCCGCCTCTTCGAGCCCCCGCATCGCGCCGATCAGGGGGTCCTCGGGAGTCGACGCCGTCTTCGCGACCCTGAGCGCGCCTGAATCCTCGTCGAGTATGCAGATATCGGTGAACGTGCCGCCGATATCGACCGCTACCCTCAATTTCGTCACGAACTCCTCCCCAAGGCTTGCTCGTTGCCGCCGCCGCACCGGCGCGGCGGCCCTGCCAATTTCCTGCCCCCGGCCTTACTCCGCAGCGCGTGCCTCGCCGCTGCCGGGCCCGAGTTCGGGCGGCAGGATCGTCTGCGAGTCGACAGTTGCCGCCTCCAGCTGCGTTTGCGTGAGGTTGCGGACCTCGCCCAGGTCAGCGCTAGAGAGATCGGCGTCCACCAAGGCCACGCCGCCGAAATAGGCGCTCCGGAGCGACGCGCCGCGAAAGCTGGTGCCGGGGAACTCGGCGCCCACCAGCATCGCGCCTTCCAGATTCGCCTGCTCCAGGCTGGCGCGGCCGACCCAAGCGCCGTGCAGGTCCGCACGGGTGAGGGTGGCGTGCTCAAGGTGCGCGCGGCCGAGCCAGGCGCGCTGCAGGCTGGCCTCCACCAGCGAGGCATGTTCCATGCGCGCGTCGCCGAGCGCGGCGTCCGAGAGATCGGCCTTGTCCAGCACCGCGCCCTGCAGCGTCGCGCCGGCGAGATCGGCCCGGTTCAGGTTGGCGCCGGTGAAGTCGGCCTCCGAGAGGTCGGCGCCGGCGAAGTCAGCGCGGAAGAGATTGGCGTCCGCGAACCGCGCGCGGCGCAGATCCGCGCCGGGGAAGCGCACGTCGGCAAGCTCCATGCCGGCGAAGTCGGCGCGCGCGCCCTCCGCACCGCCGCTCTCGAGCCAGCGCGCATGCTCCGCGCGCATCCGCGCGATCGCGTCGAGCTCGGGCTTCTCGCCCGTCGCCGCGCCCCCGTCGGGCTTCAGCATGGCGCACACTCCCTTGCCCCGCACAGCCGCGCCCCGGCGCCGCACAGGGTCCTCACGCCGAATGCGGCTATCCAATAGCGATAGAAGGCGTTTCGATCAATGGTGGAAAGGGGAGGAGCCCGGCGCGATCGGGACGGCGACTCCCGCCCGACCCAAGGTCAGTCGTCGGGGTGGGAGACGTCCCAGGAGGCAACCCAGTCGCCGGGGACGCGGAGCTCCACGCCTGAGTCGTCCTCCAGGAGCTTGCACACGGTCATGTCGCCGGCGCCTGAGCCGTAGCGCTCGCCGGCCTCGCGGAAGCGGGCGTGCGCGGCGGCGATGAGGTCGTTGCGGACGCCGGTCTCCCGCATCAGCTCGGCGATCAGGTTGAGGTCCTTGAGGCAGAGCGCGATGGGGAAGGAGGGGTCGTAGTGACCGGCGAACACCGCGGGCACGTCGTGGTGCATGACGTAGCTGTCCGCGGCGCCGCCCTTCATCGCGTTCCACCACACCTCGGGCTCCAGGCCTGCGACCTTCGCCGCCACCATGGCCTCGGCGATGGCCGCGGCATGGACCTTCCAGAGCATGTTGTTGACGAGCTTGGCGACGTAGGCGTTGCCGTGCTTGCCGACGCGGCGGATTTCGCCCATGGCTTCGATCACGCCACGCACGCGTTCGACCGCAGTATCGTCGCCGCCGACGAACATGAGCATGTCGCCTCGAATGGCGCCGTCGACCGCGCCCGTCACCGGCGCGTCGATGGGGTGGCCGCCTTGCGCGATGAACTCCTGGCCGAGCGTGCGCATGAGCGAAGGGCTACTGGTGGTGAGATCGATCCAGGTCTTGTCCTCGCACGGGGCGGAGAACAGCCCGTTTTCGCCGCGCGCGACCTGCTCGACTTCCTTCGGTCCGAACACCATGGTTACCACGACGTCCACGCGGGAGAGAACGTCGGCGGGATCGCTTCCCCATTCCGCGCCTGCCTCGATCAGCGGGCGGGCGGCTTCCTCGCGAATGTCGTGGACGACCAGAGGGAAGCCCTTCCGCATGATGTTGCGGGCGGCAGGCCCGCCCATGATGCCGAGACCGATGAAACCGACTCGCATGGTCGTTTCTCCTGCTTCGTGCTTCTGCAAAGCGCGTGTGCCCTAGTCGGTCTCCGACGGGCTGGCAAGGCGAAGGGCAGGGACGAGCACCCGGCCTTCCATCAGGCGCCGCGCGGTGCGGGTCACGGTGAGGCGGGCGAGGCAAGGCGGCTCAGTGGCGGCAAGCTCAGCCGAAATCTCGGCCACGCCCGAGGGGTGGCCGAGGCGGACGGGGCCGTGGCTGTCCGCGCCGGGCCGCGCCACCTGGGCGGCGACGGAGCCTGGAATGCGCGCGGCGGCGGCGAGCGCCAGCGCCGCGGTCAGCGGGAGCGCCCGGTGCGGGCGGCCCATGGAGATCGCACGCGCCGTGAGGTCGACCGCGTCTGCTGCGAGGCGTTCGCCGCTGAGCGTCGCCGCGTCGGCGGGCGGGGCGACGAAGCCGACCTTGGGCACGCTCTCGGTTTCCGGGTCGATCCCCATGGCCACGGCGCCGGCGCGGCGGATCGCCTCTAGCCGCTCAGTGAGGGCCGGGTAGGCCTCGATTGCGTCCGGCAGCTCGATCCCGCTCAAGCCAATGGCGTCGGCGCGGACGATCACCAGCGCTGTCGATGCGTCGATCAGCGTGGCCTCGATGGTGCTTGAACCCGGCACGTCGAGCACATCCCGCGCCTGTCCGGTCGGCAGCAGGCGACCGGTGACCGCGCCGCCCGGATCCATGAAGGAAAGATGGATGGGCGCGCCCCGGCCGGACACGCCGTCGAGCACGGTCCTACCCTCTACCACTGCGCGGCGATCCGCCACCGCGAAGCGCGCCTCGATCGTCTGGTCCAAGTTGCAGTTGTGGAGGGTGAGGGCGACCTCGCCGTCCGCCGCCTGCACCAGCCGCTCGTCCACGGCGAAGGGCCCCACCGCCGCGGTGAGATTGCCGCAGTTGCTGCGATAGTCCACCAGCGCCCGATCGACGGCGACCTGGGCGAAGAGGTAGTCGATGTCCACGCCGGGCCGCGCGCTCGGGCTCACCACCACCACCTTGCTGAGCGAGGAGATGCCGCCGCCCATGCCGTCGAGCTGGCGGCCGTGCGGGTCGGGGCTGCCGAGTGCAGCGAGAAAGAGCGCGTCCCGTTCCGCCCTCTCCGCCGGCAGGTCGCGCTGGTGGAAGAAGAGGCCCTTGCTGGTGCCGCCCCGCATGAAGACGGCGGGGAGCGCGATCTGGCTCACCGTGACCCCGGCTAAGGGCTGTTCCTGCGCGCCGCCGCGTCCAGACCGGCGATCCGGCCGAAGACGGCGCCCCGCATCACCGAGGTGGAGCCGGTGTAGGTGCGGTAGTAGAGGCCGGCGGTCTCGCCTGCGGCGTAGAGGCCGGGGATAGTCTCGCCGTCGGTATTGAGCACCTGCGCTGCCGGATTGATCTTGAGCCCGCCGAAGGTGAAGCAGTTGGCGGCGATGATCGGCCAGGCGCGGAAGGGCGGCCGGTCCACGGGGCGCGCCCAGTTGGATTTTCTGAGCGCGAGGCCGTCCGTGCAGAGGCCATCCAGCGCCAGCGGCTTGAAGCCATCCTCGCCCCGGCAGGCGGCGTTGTAAGCAGCGAGCGTGCGCGCGAGTTCTTCGCCGTCGATGCCGAGAGCGTTCGCCAGGCCAGCCAACGTTTCCGCTTCGACCGGCGGCTGGTCGGTGCGTACCGACTTCTGCCAGTTGGGCACGTCGTCGAGCCGGGCGTCGGTGATGGCAAAGGCGATGCCCTCCGTCTGCGCCATCATGTGCCGGGAGGCAGCCTCGTAGCTGGCATCCACCGTCGCTGGCGCCTCGTCCACGAAGCGCCGGCCCTCGCGGTTCACCAGGATGCCGTAGGGATAGTTGAGCACCACCGGCTCGTGCTGGCCGGAGCGCGGATCGACCGGCTGGGCGTGGAAGCTGCCGTAGTCACCGCACGGCGCCGCGCCGATCTCCAGCGCCATGCGGATGCCCTCGCCCCGATTGTAGTAGCCGCCGCGCGCGACGGGCCGGATGAACTGGCTCTGCGGACCGAGGTAGCGGCTCAGCATCTCGGGGTTGCCTTCGAAGCCGCCCGAGGCCAGCACGACGGCACCGGCATGCAGGCGGGTGCGCCGGTGGTTCGGCCCGCTGGCCTCCACGCCGCACACCCGGCCGTCCTCGTCCTGAATGAGGCGCCGCGCCGTTGTCTCGTAGCGAATGGCGAGGCGGTCGGGCACGGTCTCGGCGTGGGCGGCCAGCGCCTCCACCAGTGCGAGGCCGCCGCCCGCCGGCGCCATGCGGGTCGTGCTCTCGGTGATGAAGTAGTTGGGCAGAAAGTCGAACTCGACGCCGAAGCCGGTGAGCCAGCGCAGCGTCGGCCCGGCGTTGTCGGCGAGCGCGGTGACCAGCTCGGGGTCGACGAAGCCGAGCCCGCGCAGGAGCCTCGGCCACTCGTCGTAGGGCCTGACGCTGTCCTCGATCACGGCGGGGTCGAGATGGCCGCCGGCGTTCTCGGCGAAGCGGTCCACGAAATCCTCGGAGACCTCGTCGTGGCTCTGCATTCGCCAGAAGGATTCGGTGTAGCGGGTGTTGCCGCCGCGCTCCTCCCTGGGCGCGCGCTCCAGCAGGGCCACCCGGGCGCCGGCCTGCTGGGCGCTGACGGCCGCCGAGAGGCCCGCGATGCCGCAGCCCACCACGATCACGTCGTAGCTGTCGTCTCCGCTTGCCACGCTTGCGAATCTCCCGCCGTTTGCGACTTTCAGGCCGGCTATCTAACGTGCCGGCGCTGGCACGGCAATGTGGGGACGGAATGACCGACGGCATGGGCAGGGCGGAGCGACGGGCGGAGGACGAGCGCTTCCTCACCGGCCGCGGGCGCTATCTCGACGATCTCGCGCTCCCCCGCCAGGCCTGCGGCTGCGTGGTGCGCTCGCCCCACGCACATGCCGAGATCGGTGCGATCGAGACCGAGGCTGCCTTGGCGATGCCGGGGGTGTGCGCCGTCTACACCGCCGCCGATCTGGCCGAGGCCGGCGTGGGCGCGATCCCCTGCGTGATGGCGCCCAAGAACGCCGACGGCAGTGCCGCAGCCCTGCCGCCCCGTCCGGTGCTCGCGGCCGGCCGCGTGCGCATGGTGGGCGATCCGGTCGCCTTCGTGATGGCGGAAAGCGCGGCCCAGGCGCGCGCCGCAACCGAGGCCGTGACGGTGGACTATCGGCCGCTCCCGGCAGTGACGGATGCCGAGACCGCCCTTCGCGCCGATGCGCCAGCGCTTCACGCGGACGCGCCCGGCAACCTCTGCGTCGACTGGGAGCTGGGCGACCGCGCCGCGACCGAGAAAGCGCTGGCGGCTGCGGCCCATCGGGTGAGCATGGAGAGCCGCAACCAGCGGGTCATCGTCTGTCCCATGGAGCCGAGGGCGGCGCTGGGCGCCTACGACGCGGGCAGCGGCGTCTACACCCTCACCGCCGGCACCCAGGGCGTCCACCTGGTGCGGGATGTCCTGGCCAGGCACGTGCTGAGGGTACCCGCGCGGCAGGTGCGCGTGGTGACGCCCGATGTCGGCGGCGCCTTCGGGGTCAAGCTCTGGGTGTATCCCGAGTATGCGCTCGTGCTCTTCGCCGCCCGCGTGCTCGGGCGCCCGGTCAAGTGGGTGGCGGAGCGGGGCGAGTCCATGGCGAGCGACCACCAGGGCCGCGACCTCCGCTCGCGGGCGACGCTTGCGCTCGATGCCGACGGGCGGTTCCTGGGGTTGGCGATCGAAAGCGTGGCCAATCTCGGCGCCTATGCCTCCAACTACGGGCCGTCCGTCTCCACCGTGGGCGGATCCCGCGCGCTCGCCGGCCCCTATCGCACGCCGGCGCTGCATGTGCGCGTGCGCTCGGCCTACACCAACACGGCGCCGACGGACGCCTATCGCGGTGCCGGCAGGCCCGAGAACGTCTGCCTGCTGGAGCGCCTGATCGACAAGGCCGCGCACGGGCTGGGCCTGGATCCCACGGAGTTGCGCCGCCGCAACCTCGTCGCCGCCGACGCCATGCCCCACCGCACGCCGCTCGGGCAGACCTACGATTCCGGCGATTTCCCCGCGATTCTGGAGACAGCGTGCGAGGCCAGCGGCTGGCAAGCGGCGCGGCGGCCGAGAGCGGAGGAGGGCACGCATTTGCGCGGCGTCGGGATGGCCTTCTATGTCGATCCCTGCGGCGCCAACCGCAACCAGTGGGCGGCGCTCTGCTTCGACAGGGAAGGGGCGGCGACGGTGCTCATCGGCAGCCAGTCGACGGGGCAGGGGCACGAGACGGCCTACGCCCAGATCGTTGCCGATCGTCTCGGCATTCCCGTAGGCCGCGTGCGCGTGCGCCAGGGCGATACCGATCTCGTCGCCCACGGCAGCGGCTCCAGCGGCTCGCGGAGCCTCCCCGTTGGCGGCAATGCCGTTCTTCGTGTGACGGAGGAGGCGGCGGAACGAGGACGCGCCGTCGCCGCCGCGTTGCTGGAGGCGAGGGAGGAGGACGTGCGCTTCGAGGGCGGGCGCTACCGCATCGTCGGCACCGACCGTTCGGCGGGCTTCGCCGAAATCGTCCGCGCCTCCTTCGACCCGGCGCTCCGGCCAGAGGCCGAGACGCTCGGCCTCGACGTTGAGGTCAATCACATGGCGAGCGCGGTGACCTTCGCCAACGGCTGCCATGTGTGCGAGGTGGAGATCGAGCGGGCGACTGGATTCGTGCGCATCGTCCGCTACACCGCCGTCGACGACTTCGGGCGAATCCTCAATCCGCTGCTGGCGGAGGGCCAGAACCACGGCGGCGTCGCGCAGGGGATCGGCCAGGCATTGACCGAGCACGCGATCTACGACGAAGCGAGCGGGCAGCTCATCGCCGGCTCTTTCATGGACTACACGCTGCCGCGCGCCGACGACCTGCCGTTCTTCGACGGGCACTTCGCCGTGATACCGTGCCAGACGAACGCGCTGGGCGTGAAGGGTTGCGGCGAGGCTGGCTCCATCGTGGCGCCGCCGGCGGTGATGAACGCGGTGGCCGACGCGCTCCGCGACCACGGCGGCCAGGACGCGGTCGAGATGCCGGCCACGCCCGAGGCGATCTGGCGCATCCTGCACGGGCAATCGCCATCCGGGCCACAGGAAGGAACCGACGAACCATGACCAGCTGGCGCAACCGCAAGACCCTGATCCTTAGCCGCACCGACATGATGGGCCTGCTGGAACCCGGCGAGTACGTCGATTGCGTCGAGACCGCCTTCCGCCGCCACGGCGAGGGGCGCTGCTACCTGGAGCCCAAGGGCCACATCGTGCTCGACAAGTATCCGGGCGAATGGGAGGTCATGCCCTCCTATATCGAGGAGCCGGCCGGCGCCGGCGTGACCGAGGCCGCCGCCTGCAAGTGGGTCTCCATCCGCGAGCACAACCGCTCCAAGTTCGACCTGCCGACGGTGTTCTCGATCCTCGTCTACACCGAGCCCGAGACCGGCTTTCCGCTGGCCATCGTCGACGGCAGCTACCACACCATGATGCGCACGGGCGCGTCTGCCGCGGTCTCCATCCGCTGGCTCGCGCGCAAGGGTGCCTCCGTGCTCGCCCTGGTGGGCGCGGGCGACGTCGGCATCGGCTCGCTCCGGACCTGCGCGGCGGTCCGCGCGTGGTCGGAGGTGCGGGTGTGGAGCCGCACCCAGGCGACCCTCGATGCCTTCATGGAGAGCGAGGCGCCGCGCCATCCGGGCCTCAATCTGGTGCCCTCGACCGATCTCGAAGCGGCGGTCCGGGGCGCCGATGCGGTGGTCACCACCACCACCGGCGCCGATCCCGTGGTTCGCGACGAATGGATCGCCGACGGCACCCACATCGCGGCGTTGGGCTCCGACCTCGCCGGCAATCAGGAGCTCGAAAGCGCGATTGCGGCGCGGGCGCGCATCTTCGTGGACGACATCAGGCAGTGCGTGCCCGACGGCGAGATCAACGTGCCGATCGCCGACGGCGTCATCGCGGTCGACGACGTGGCCGGCGAGATCGGCGCCGTCATCTGCGGCCGGCTGGAAGGCCGGCGAGACGAGGCCGAGATCACCCTTTTTGATTCGACCGGGATCGCGATCCAGGATTCGGCAACCGTCCCGCTCGAATACCAGCGCGCCGTCGAAGCCGGCGTCGGCATCGAGAAGAAGATGATCTCGACCTGACGCCGCGCCGGCGTTCCGGGGAGAGCGGTCGAATGGCGGATGACGCCCATCCCAGTTGGGCGATCTACGATCTGGATCGTTTGCGCGTGAACCTCGCCGCGATTCGCCACTTCATCGGACCCGATCAGACCTGCATCGCCGCGCTCAAGGGCAACGCCTACGGACACGGCGCGGTGCCCGTGGCCCGCGCGCTCGACGACGAGGGCCTGGCCGCGTTCATGACCGGCTCTTTCGAGGAGGCCTGCCGCTTGCGTGCGGAGAGGCTCAGCACGCCGGTCGTCATGTTCGCGGGCGCACTGCCGACAGGCATGGCCGATCTTGTTGGAGCCGGACTGGTACCCACGGTGGTCGATCGGGCGAGCGCCGAAGCGGCGGCGGATGCGGCGCCGCCGGGGGAAACGGTGGCAGTCTACGTCAAGCTCAATGCGGGACTGGGGCGCCTCGGCGTGCCGCTGGACGCTGCCGAGGGCTTCCTCGATGAGCTGGCCGCCATACCGGGCCTCGAAGTCCGGGGCCTCTACACGCATCTGCCGTTCGGCGACGCGCAGGGGCGCGACTGGGCCGCGCAAAGGCTCGCCGCCTTCGATGCGCTGCTCGCGCGCCTTGAGGAGAGCGACCGAATTCCGCCGGTCACCCAGGCGCGCGCAAGCGCCTGCGTTGCCGCTGGCTTGGCCGACCGGGCCAATGCAGTCTGCGTCGGCCACCTGCTCTACGGCCTCTCGCCATTCGCCGATGCCTCGCTCGCGGACCTCTCACCGTATCGGCCCGTTCTGTCAGAGGTCGGAAGCCGGCTGATTCAGGTCTCCGATCACCCGCAGGGCAGCGACATTGCAATCGGCGGCAGCTATGGACTGAGGCGGGGCCGGCGCACCGGCGTCGCACCCATCGGAGTCGCCCAGGGCCTTGCTCGACCCGTGCCGGGCAGTCGGCCGCACGCGCACGTACGGGGGCGCCGGGCGCCGATCGTCGCCGTGTCGCTGGAGCACATGGTCCTGGATCTCACCGATGTGGAGAGTGCCGCGGTCGGCGATGCCGTCCGGCTTCTCGGCGGCGAGGGCGATGCGGCGATCGGCCTGGACGAGCTGGCCGCGTGGTTCGGGGTGACGCCGCTCGATACGGTGATGGCGCTCTCCGGCCGGTTGACTGCGCACTATCGCGGCGCCTCTGCCGGGGCAGCATAATGGATCCCGTGCCGACGCGAGGTCCGACGATGAACGACTCCGATCTCCCGCAACTGAGCACGGCGCAGTGCGCTCGCTACCGTGACGACGGCTTCGTGTTCGTGCCGGATCTGGTTCCCCGGCGGGACATCGACCGGGCGCAAGCCGAGCTCGACGGGTTGTGCCGGCTCACCCGCGACGAGGTCATCATGGAGAACGACGGCCGGACCGTGCGCTCGATCATGAACCCGCAAGTGTTCTGCGATCTGTTCGTGCGCTTCGTACGGCACCCGGCGATCGTCGGGCCGGTGCGGCAGCTTCTCGACCGCGAGATATACCTGTTCCAGTGCCTGCTCAACATGAAGCGGCCGTTCGACGGCGCGGTCTGGCAGTGGCATCAGGACTTCCCGACCTATCGTCGCGATGACGCGATGCCCGAGCCCCGCGCGGTCAACGCGCTGGTCTTCATCGACGAGGTGCGCGAGTTCAACGGGCCGCTGATGATCATTCCCGCCAGCCACAAGGCGCCGGCCTTCGAGACTGTCGTGGACGACACGACCACGAGCTATCCGCTGCGGGCGGCCGATGACGCGGTCGTCGCCAGGCTTGCGGGCGAGCGGGGGATCGAAGCGCCGAAAGGCGGGCCGGGCTCGGTGATCTTCGCCCACACCAACGTGGTGCACGGCTCCGGGCCCAACATGTCGCCTTGGCCGCGCACGATGGCGTCGATCACCTACAACGCCATCGACAACAAGCACGGCCCCTCGCGGCGCCCCCAATGGGTGGTGCGTTACGACTTCGAGGTGCTCGAAGCGGTCGTTCTGCCGATCTAAGGACAACTGCCGCGCAACGCCTACCCCACGACTCTTGAGCAGTTGCGGACAGGATGCCGGGGGGAGAACGCGATCTGCAGTTGTCTCCTGGCGGAAGAGACCCGAGGCCTTGGCTAACTGTTGTCCCAGACCACCTTCGGGTAGGGGACGACCCAGGAGGCCTTGAGGTACCAAGTCGCCAGTATCTCGACTGGCTCCAGCTTGTGAAGGTGCGGATAGAGGCCGGAGCGTCCGAGTTCCAGGTGGCCGGGGCCTGACCAGATCTCGTGCAGGGCGAAATCCTCGGGCCGTATCAGGAGCACCTGCTTGATCGGCTTGCCGCCCTCCTCGGGGTGCGGGATCTTGCGAACTTGCAGGAAGTCGGCGTCGACCAGCTCGGCGAATCGGTCCTCGATCGAACTGTCGGTGCGGCGTATCGGCGGCGGGCTGGTGACGTTCATGCTGAGCCGCATGAGGCACTCGCCGGCGCGGTGGCAGTGGCCGATGGCCTGGCTGCCGTGGAATGTGAGCGGCGTGGTGTCGCACATGTTCGCCGGCCAGCCGTAGATCTCGCGCTCGAAGGTGAGCGCCATGTCGTTGTCGACCCAGATGTAGTTGATGTACCAGCCCGTCCACTCCTTGTAGCGGACCATGATGCCGGTCAGGCACTCGTGATAGAGCTCGACCGAGTGGGTCGGCTGGCCCATGTCGCCGAGCCAGGCGAGCACGAGGTTGGGCTCGACCGGCTCCAGCGGCTCCGGCACCTCGAAGGCCACCGCGTCGGGGTCGGCGCGGTAGGCCATCATCAGGATCTTGCTGTCGGGCGTCGCGTAGAACGGCGGCTTCGTGAAGGTCGGCGCCGCGAGCGGCATCGAATAGCCTTCTTCGTGCTCTTTCATGGTCTCCCTCTCGTCATCTGCTGCGGCCGCTCAGGCGGCGCGGCGAGTGTGGTGGTGGCGGTGGTGCCGGTCAACCCGATCCCGATGAGATTGTCGCTCGCGGTCAGGTCGCGCGCCCTTCAACGCCTGGCGCGCGCGACATCAATAAGTCGCGCGGCCGCCGGATAGATCGAACACGCCGCCGGTCGAGAACGAGCAATCCTCGGAGCAGAGCCAGGCGACCATGGCCGCGATCTCCTGCGGCAGGCCGAACCGCCCCATCGGAATCTTCGACTTCATCATGTCGATGTGGGTCTGGGTCATTTGGTCGAAGATGCGGGTCTCCACCGCCGCAGGCGTCACGCAGTTGACCAGCACGCCGGAGCCTGCGAGCTCCTTGCCGAGGCTCTTGGTGAGCGCGATCAGGCCGCCCTTGGCCGCGCTGTAGGCGGGCGCATTGGGGTTGCCCTCCTTGCCGGCGACCGAGGCGATGTTGACGATGCGCCCCCAGCCGGCCTCCCTCATCAGCGGCACCACCGTACGGCACACCAGGTAGGGGCCGGTGAGGTCGATGTCGATCACCCGGCGCCAGTCCTCCACCGGGTACTCCCAGGTCGGCATGTTGGGGCCGGAGATGCCGGCGTTGTTGACCAGGAGGTCGATGCCGCCGGCGCTCGCCTGCGTCTCGCGGAGCGCCGCCTCGACCGCATCCGGGTCAGAGACATCCACCTCGATGCAGCCCGCAGGGCCTCCGTCCGGCCAGTCCGCCTGTGCTTTCGCCATGGCGGCGGAGTCGAAATCCCAGACGTAGACGGCGGCGCCGGAGCCCTGCAGCCGCTCGCCGATCGCGCGCCCCAACCCTTGGGCGCCGCCGGTCACGATGGCGCGGCGGCCGTTGAGATCTATGGTGTTCATGAATGTATCTCTCCTGGCTTTCTTGGCTTACATCCCGGCTGGCAAGTGCGCCACCTCGTAGCCGGCGATTCGGCGGTCCTCTGTAATGATCGTCAGGCCGTCAGCGAGGGCTTGTGCGATCAACATGCGGTCGAACGGGTCACGATGCAGAAGCGGGAGCGATGACAAGCGGTCGATGTGCCTGAACTTGATCGGCAGTGGTTGAAACCCGCTTTCGGAGACACCGTCCTCGAACCGGGACTCCAGCGAAAGCTTCCCGATGGAGACCTTGATTTCCGCTTCCCATGCCGAAGCCATGCTGACGAAAACGATTTCGGCTTCAGCGATGACTTTCCGTGCATCCGGCCCAAGTCGCCTCGGGGCACTACGCCACCAGAGAAACGCGTGGGTATCAAGAAGCAGGCGGGTCGCTGCTGTCGCCGCCATAGAACGCGTCCTCGAGCTCCTTGGGAAGCGGAGCGTCGAAGTCTTCGGCCATCCAGACTTGACCCTCCCAACCGCCGGGCTTACGCGGGCGTGGAGAGGGTTCCAGCGCCACTAGCCGCGCCACGGGGCGATTGTGCTTGGCGATGACGATCTCCTCGCCGCCGGCCGCCTCCTCGACAAGGCGCGACAGATGGGTTTTTGCGTGATGGATATTGACCGTTCGCATGTAGTCAAACTAGGTCAAACTAAGCTCTCTGTCAATTGAAATGTTCGCTTCCGTCTGCTCATCGCCGACTCCGGATGTTGCGATATCCCGCTTGGACTTGGGAGCCGTCTCGGGCCACCATGCGGGCCGCCATGGACCAAATCGTCGATTCCCACCACCACATCTGGCGCCAGCGGGACCTGCCGTGGCTTCTGGGCCCGATGCAGCCACGCATTTTCGGCCCCTATGAGCCGATCCGGCGCGACTATGCCATCGAGGAATATTTGGGCGATATCGAGGGCTGCGGCATTGCGCAGTCGGTCTACGTGCAGGCCAACTGGGCGCCCGCGCGGGCCGTTGACGAGGTAGCGTGGGTGCAGGCCGAGGCCGACCGCACCGGCTACCCCCACGCCATCGTCGGCTACGCCGACCTGCATGATCCCGACGTGGGCGACGTGCTCAAGGCGCAGAGCCAATACCCGCTGCTGCGCGGTATCCGTATGCAGCTCCACTGGCACGAGAACGAGCAGTACCGCTTCGCCGACGGACCGGCGGTGATGAACGACGCGGCGCTGCGTCGCAACGTGGGCCTGCTGGCCGCGCACGATCTCCTCTTCGAGCTTCAGGTCTTCACCGCGCAGATGGAGGACGGCGCCGCCTTCGCCGAGGCGTTTCCCGACGTGCCGATGGTGCTCGCCCATTGCGGGATGCCGGATGACTTGACGCCGGAGGGCTGGCGCGCCTGGCGCGCGGGGATGGAGAGGCTCGCTGCGGTGCCCAGCGTTTCCGTCAAGCTCTCAGGCCTCGGCACGTTCATTCATCGGCTCGACCGTGCCCATATCGAGCGCACGGTGCGCGAGACCGTCGAACTCTTCGGGCCCCAGCGCTGCCTCTGGGGCAGCAACTTCCCGATCGAGAAGCTGTGGACCGACTATGCGAGCCTCGTCGACGCCTACCGGGAAGCGCTGGCTCATTTGAGCCCGGAGGCGCGGCAAGAGATATTCGCCGGAACCGCACGACGCCTCTATCGGCTTTAGGTGGCGTGGTCGCCTTGCCGCGGACGTGTGCACAGGAGGACAGTACGATAATGGCGATCGAACGCGTGCTGACGCCCCACGTGGCCGAGCCGGCGCCCGGCCTCTGGTCGAACTGCCTGCGCCACGGCAACAACGTCTATGTCGCCGGACTCGTGGCGGTGGACGCGGACTTCAACGTGCTCGCGATCGGCGATCCGGGCGAGCAATCGCGCATCATCTTCCGCAGCATCCGGCACTACCTCGAGGCGGCAGGAGGCGGCCTCGCCGACGTGGTGCGGATGCGGGACTATCTTTCGAATCTGGAGCGCGACCGGCCAGCATTCCTTGAGGCGCGGCGGGAGTTCTTCACAGGCAACTTCCCGTGCTCGACGCTGGTGGAGGTCTCGGCGCTTGTGACGCCGGAAATGCTGGTGGAGGTCGATGCCGATGCCATCATCGGCGCCGGTGCGGCATAGCATCGGTCGCGCAGCGTGATAGGATCGGCCCGCCGCCAGGCATAGGCGAGGCGCGCTGTCGCAAGGGGAGGCAATGGGATGATCGAGGTCAATTCACCGCGGATGCTGGATCTCGTGGCCGAGGATGCAGCTGTCGACCAGGTTTGCACGGGCTTCATGTTTACCGAGGGGCCGATCTGGCACCCCGGCGAACAGTGCCTCTATTTCAGCGACATCCCGGCGGACACGCGCCGGCGCTGGAGCGCGGCGGACGGCGCGAGCGACGTGCGCCACCCCAACAACAAGGGCAACGGCATGACGCTGGATGCCGACCTCAACCTCTACATCTGCGAGCACGTGACCAGCGTGCTGGCGCGCGAGACGCCGTCCGGCGAGCGCCAAGTGCTCGCCTCGCACTACAACGGCAAGGAGCTGAACAGCCCCAACGACGTGGTCGTGAAGTCCGACGGTTCGGTCTACTTCTCCGATCCGTGGTACGGCCGCATGCCGGTCTTCGGCGAGGAGCGCGAGCGGGAGCTGGGCTTCCAGGCGGTCTTCCGCATCGCGCCCAACGGTGAGCTGCACTGCGAGGTTGACGACTTCGACCAGCCGAACGGCCTCTGCTTCTCGCCGGACGAAAGCATCCTCTACGTCAACGACACCACGCGCGCCCACATCCGGGTGTTCGACGTGGGCTCAGACGGCTCGCTCTCCAACGGGCGAATGTTTGCCGAGAACGTCGGCGACGGCGTGCTGGAGAACGGCGTGGTGGACGGCATGAAGTGCGACGAGCACGGCAACGTCTACGTCACCGGCCCGCGCGGCTTCTGGGTCTTCGCGCCGGACGGCGAGCACCTCGGCGTCATCGGCGTGCCGGAGCACTCGGCCAACCTCAACTGGGGCGGCGCCGGATGGAACGAGCTTTATTGCACCTGCTCGACCTCGGTCTACCGGATCGCACTCAAGGTTGCCGGCAATCGCCTGGCCTACATGTAGGAGTTGAGCCATGGCCTTCGAGTTGGACCCTGCGCGCAGCGCACTCATCGTCCAGGACCTGCAGAACGACGTGATCGCGGAAGGCGGCGCCTTCGCCGATTCCGGCGCGCCGGCGCACGCGCAATCGCAGAATGTGGTGGAGAACGTGAAGTCGCTCGCCGCGGCCGCGCGCAAGGCCGGTATGGCGGTGATTCACGTCCATTACATCGTGGAGGAGGGGGCGCCGGGGCTGAAGCTGAACGCGCCGCTCTTCCAGGGCGTCGCCGAAGCGAAGGCGATGGTGCGCGGCACCTGGGGGGCTGCGGCGGTGGCCGGGCTCGAACCCCAGGCAGGCGATCTGGTGGTCGAGAAGATGCGCATGAACGCGTTTCACGACACCCACCTGGAGACGATTCTCAAGGGCCTCGGCGTGGACACCATCGTGATCTCCGGCGCCTGGACCAACTTCTCGGTGGAGCACACCGCGCGCCACGGCGCCGATGCAGGCTACCGCGCCGTCGTGCTCACCGACGGCACCTCCACCATCAACGACGAGTGGCACAACGCCGGCCTCAACTACGCCCTGGAGAACATCGCCGAGCGCGTCACCTGCGCTGAGGCCGAAGCGGCGTTGGGGGGCTGAGCGCGGCGGCGCGTCAGCCCTACAGAGGCGCGAGGAGGTCGTTGCGGCCGCTGAGGAAGTTGACCACCACGCGCATGTTCTCCTCGGTGTTGTCAAAGAGTGTCGAGTGGTTCGAGCCCCGGATCACGTGCTTGATGGCGTTGGGGATGTTCTCGGCGAGCCAGGTCTGCCCGGCGCCGGTCTCGCCCACCTCCCACGGCGTCATGATGTCCTCGTCGCCGCCGATGACGAGGGTCGGGGCCTTGATGTCGGCGGCGTAAGGGCGCAAGTCCATGTCCATCATCGCGCGGCAGGCGCGTTGGTAGACCTCTCGGCGGTTCGAGCGCTCCAGGATGTCCTGGATCATGTCCACGGCCCCGGCACCGTTCGGCCCGTCGAGAAATTTCCGTGAGAGCGCCTGAACCGCGATCAGCTCCGCGAGCGTGCGGCTGCCGCAGCCGTAGGCCTCGGAGATGTCGATCCAGTTCTGGAAGGTAAGGCGGCCGGCAAGATCGAGCTTCGCGGCCGAGCAGTTGATGATGAGCCGGTCGGTGCGCTCGGCATACTTGGCGCCGAAGACCTGGGCGATCATCCCGCCCATGGACGTGCCGTGAATGTGGGCGCGTTCGATCTCCAGCACATCCATGAGCCCGGCCACGTCGTCCGCCCAGACCTCCATGTCGTAGAGCTGGATGGGCTTGTCGGACTGCCCGTAGCCGCGCATGTCGAAATCGACGCAGCGGAAGAACTTCGACGCGATCGGCGTCGCGGTGGCGAAGTTGAAATGGCCGAAGCCAGCGCCGTGGATGTGAACCACGGGCGCGCCGTCGCCTGTCGTCTCGTACCAGAGCCTGACGCCGTTGACCTCCGCGAATGCCATGACCGCCTCCCTGTGCCAGCGTGATCCGCTCTCATCCGCGGATCATATACCGGTGCGCGCCGGAATAATGCACGCCCATCCCCAATTCTGTTTGCTATCCAGAGGCGTTGCGACCAAAGTCCCGCCGACGTCGCACAGCGAAGACAGGGAGAAGCACGGCATGGCGGAGGACCTGCGCCAAGCGGCGCTCGACTATCACCGCGAGCCCACGCCGGGCAAGCTCGGCATCCATGCCACCAAGCGGATGAGCACGCAGCGCGACCTGGCGCTCGCCTACAGCCCGGGCGTGGCCGCGGCCTGCGAGGAGATCGCCGAGGACCCGGCGCGGGTCTGGGACTACACGGCGCGGGGCAATCTGGTCGCCGTGATCAGCAACGGCAGCGCCGTGCTGGGCTTGGGTGCCATCGGCGCGCTCGCCGGCAAGCCGGTGATGGAAGGCAAGGCGGTCCTCTTCAAGAAGTTCGCCAACATCGACGTGTTCGACATCGAGGTCGACGAAGGCGACGTCGATGCGATGGTGGAGACCGTCGCCCGCCTGGAGCCGACCTTCGGCGCAATCAACCTGGAGGACATCAAGGCCCCCGAATGCTTCGAGATCGAGCGCCGGCTCAAGGAACGCCTCAACATCCCGGTGTTCCACGACGACCAGCACGGCACCGCGATCTGCGTGGCCGCGGCCGCGCTCAATGCGCTGCGAATCGTCGACAAGGCGCCGGATGCGGTGCGCGTGGTGTGCTCCGGCGCAGGCGCTGCCGCAATCGCCTGTCTCGACCTGCTGCGCGAGCTCGGTATCGCCCAACACAATATTTCGGTATGCGACAGCAGAGGCGTCGTGCACGCAGGCCGGACGGACCTGAACGAGCAGAAGCAGCGCTACGCGCTCGACACCGATGCGCGGACGCTGGACGACGCGATCGCGGGCGCCGATATCTTCCTCGGCGTTTCCGGCCCCGGCACAATGACCCAGACGATGGTGCGGAGCATGGGCGAGAGGCCCATCATCCTCGCTCTCGCCAACCCGGTGCCGGAGATCATGCCGGAGGACGCCCTCGCCGCGCGGCCCGACGCGATCATCGCGACGGGGCGCTCGGACTATCCGAACCAGGTCAACAACGTGCTCTGCTTCCCGTTCATCTTCCGGGGCGCGCTCGATTGCGGTGCGACCGAGATCAACACGGCGATGAAGCTCGCCTGCGTGCGGGCGATCGCCGACCTGGCGACCGCCGAATCCTCCGACGTGGTGGCCGCTGCCTATGGCGACCAGTCGCAGAAATTCGGCCCCGACTACTTCATTCCCAAGCCCTTCGATCCGCGCCTTATCGAGACCGTGCCGGTCGCCGTGGCCGAGGCTGCCATGGCGAGCGGCGTGGCCGCCCGGCCCATCGCCGATCTCGACGCCTACAGGGCGGAGCTCGCGGGCCTCGCGTTCCGCACCGGCTACCTGATGAAGGTGGTGTTCGATCAGGCCAAGCAGGACCCCAAGCGGGTGGTCTACGCCGCCGGCGAGAACGAGCGCGTGCTGCGCGCCGCCCAACAAGCGGTCGACGAGGGCATCGCGCGGCCCATCCTGATTGGCCGCCCGTCCCGGATCGAGGATCGGATCGAGCGGCTTTCGCTCCGGCTCCGGCCGGGGACAGATGTCGAGATCGTCGATCCGGAGGACTACCAGCTATACGACGACTATTGTCGGCATTATCACGAGCTTATGGGACGGTGCGGGGCCGCACCCGCAGCGGCGCGCCGGGCGCTGCGCAGGCAGCCCACGGTGATCGCGTCGATGATGGTGCGTTGCGGCGATGCGGACGCGATGCTGGCGGGCCCGGCGACGCCGTTCCGCGCCGAGCTTCTGCACGTGCTGGACGTGATCGGGCTCCGGCCCGGCGTCGCCACTGCGGCGGCGATGCGCGTCCTGATCCTGAACAAGGGCATCTTCTTCATCGCCGATACCGATATCACCGAGGATCCGAGCCCGTCGCAGCTCTGCCAGTCGGCCATGCTGGTCGCAAAGCAGGTGCGACGCTTCGGCATGACTCCGAAGATCGCGCTGCTTTCCGC
Organism: Rhodospirillales bacterium; assembly: GCA_028820995.1. Taxonomy (GTDB): domain Bacteria; phylum Pseudomonadota; class Alphaproteobacteria; order UBA828; family UBA828; genus WTGU01. The sequence goes on along the minus strand of JAPPHR010000139.1, from coordinate 9,201 downwards.
CTCCAATTTCGGCAGCAACGACCTCGGGGCGTCGGTGAAGATGCGCGAGGCACTGCGCCTTCTCCACGCGAGCGCGCCCGAACTGGAGGCCGAGGGCGAGATGCACGCCGATGCGGCGCTCGACGAGGCGATCCGCGCGGAGATGTTCCCCAACTCCCGGCTCAGGGGCCAGGCCAATACGCTGATCCTGCCCGACCTCACCTCTGCCAGCATCGCCTACGGCATGCTCAAGGTGCTGGCCGACGCCATCTCCGTCGGCCCGATCCTGCTCGGGCTGGCTGCGCCGGCGTATGTGTTGCACGGTTCCGCCACCACGCGCGGCGTTCTCAACATGACCGCGGTCGCTGTCGTCGAGGCCCAGAGCCGGGCGGAAGAGAGCGACAGCACACGCGGCGCCGCCGACGCGGCAAGCTAGGCGGGAACGCGGTGGCGCGGCCCGACCTGCCGCCGGAGATCGGCGCGGCGACCGGGCGGGGCGGGCCCGAGGGCCTTTATGGACTCACCACCGAGCTCGTCGGCGCCGTGCGCGCGGCGCTCGCGGAAGCCGACGGCGAGCGCGTCCGTGCCCTGGTATCGCCCCTGCACGAGGCCGACGTTGCCGATCTGATCGAGAGGTTTCGCCCCGGCGAGCGGCGGCGCCTCATCGCCGTCGCCCACGACGTGCTGAGCGGCGACGTGCTCCCCCATGTCGATGACGAGATCCGCGAGGAACTGATCGCGGAGATCGGCGCCGAGCGGGCCGCCGAGGCCATCGCGGACATGGAGAGCGACGACGCCGTGGCGGTGCTGGAAGACCTCGACGACCCGCAGCGAAAGGAGATTCTTGACGCGATCTCGAGCGAGGAGCGCGCCGGCGTCGCGGAGAGCCTGACGTACCCTGAGGACAGCGCCGGCCGCCTGATGCAGCGGGAGCTGGTCTCGCTGCCGGCCTTCTGGACCGTGGGCCAGACCATCGATCACATGCGCGAGGCCGGCGGCGACATGCCGGACGACTTCTACGAGATCTACGTGATCGACCCGCACCACCGGCCCATCGGCCGAATCCCGCTGCACCGGCTGCTCCGCACCCGCCGCCCCGTGCGCCTGCGCAACATCATGGCGATGGATGTGAGGGCGATCCCGGCCGAGACCGATCAGGAGGAGGTGGGCCACGTCTTCGACCAGTACGACCTGGTCTCGGCGCCGGTGATCGGCGTGTCCGGGCGCCTCATCGGCGTCATTACCGTGGACGACGTGGTCGACGTCATCCAGGAGGAGGCGGAGGAGGACATCCTGCGCCTCAGCGGCGTGAAGGAGCCGGACATCTACCGCGCCGCGCTGCGTACCGCGACCGGTCGCTTCACCTGGCTGCTGGTGAATCTGGGCACGGCGATCCTGGCGTCGCTCGTGATCTACCAGTTCGACGGAACCATCGATCAGATGGTGGCGCTGGCGGTGCTCATGCCGATCGTGGCCTCCATGGGCGGCAATGCCGGCACGCAGACCATGGCCGTGGCGGTGCGCGCCATTGCCACCAAGGACCTGACGACGTCCAACGTGCTCAGGGTGCTGTGCAAGGAGGTGCTGGTCGGCGGCATCAACGGCGTCGTCTTCGCTCTGCTCATCGGCGTTGCCGCCGCGGCCTGGTACGACAACATCGCGCTCGGCATCGTGATCGGGGCCGCCATGATCATCAACATGCTGGTGGCGGGCTCCTTCGGGCTCGTGATCCCGGCCGCGCTCTGGCGCTTCAAGATCGACCCGGCGACGGCGGCCGGCGTGCTGCTCACCACGGTGACCGACGTGGTGGGCTTCCTCGCCTTCCTCGGCCTCGCGGGGATGCTTCTGGTTTAGAAAAGGGGGCCTCGGCTCGCGGCTGGCAGCGTTTCGGGGGCACTGATAGCATTCCGGACGCATCTGCACTTAGACGCGTGCTCTGCGTTCCACGATCCCGCGTGACAGGGAAGCGGGATCCACGAAGAGGTGCCAAACCATGTTGCATGCCGCGAAACGCACGGTCGCCGGCATCGCCTCCGCGGCGCTGCTTTCCGCCTCTCTGGCGACCGCTGCCGTTGCCGAGACCGAGTGGGATTTGCCGCTGGCGTGGCCCGACGGCAACTTCCACGTCGAGAACGCCAGGACCTTCGCCAAGGTGGTGGGGCAGGTCACCGGCGGCGAGGTGACGATCAACATTCACCCGGGCGGGTCGCTGGGCTTCAAGGGGCCGGAGATGCTCAACGCCGTCGGCGACGGCCTCGTGCCCATCGGCGAAATGCTGCTCAACCAGCAGGTGGGGGAGCGGAAGATTCTGGGGCTTGAGACGCAGCCCTACATCATCGAGGACCTCGATCAGCTCGCGGTCTTCCACAGGCACTTCCGCCCGGCCATCGAGAGAGTGGCGGCGGAGTACAACCAGAAGGTGCTCTACGTCGTGCCGTGGCCGCGCCAGTACGTCTACACCAAGGTGGAGGCGAAAGGGGTGGCGGACCTCGCCGGCATCAAGATCCGCACCTACAACAGCACCACGACCGAGATGTTCAACCGCATCGGCATGACCTCGGTGCAGCTGCCCTGGGGCGAGGTGGTGCCCTCGCTCGCAGCCGGCACCATCGACGCGGTCACGACCTCGGCGAGCTCGGGCGTGGACGGAAAATTCTGGGAGTTCCTTACGCAAATGTACCCGACGAGCCACGTCTGGTCGTCGAACATGGTCTCCGTCAACCTCGATGCCTGGAGCGACTTGACCGGGAGCCAGCGCGCCGCAATCGAGGCGGCGGCCCGGATGCTGGAGCCCGTGTTCTGGCAGGTCAGCAAGGCCGAGGACGCGGCAAAGTCGAAGATCCTGAACGAGCGCGGGGTGGCGATGGCCGAGGTGCCGGCAGCGATGCTGGCCGACATGCAGGCCGCGACCGAACCGATGCTGGCCGAAGCCCTGGCTGAGCTCGGCGACGAGGGCCAGGCCATCGTCGACGGCTTCCTCGCCGACATCGGTCGCTAACCCGGCGCCGCTTTGGCGTGCCGCCTGCCGCCGTCTGAGCCGGGGGCCGGCGCGGACGGGCACGAGCGGGGGAGGGAGGCTGCCAACGTGCCCGCTCTTGCGCGCATTCTCACAGGCATAGACACGCTCTCGCGCGCCTGCGGCTACCTCGCGGCCGTGCTGGTGCTGGGGATCGCGGCGCTGATTCTCGCCGAAATCTTCTGCCGCACCGCGCTCAACGTCAGCCTCTCCTTCGCCTGGGAGTACGCCGCGTACTTCTTTGCGGTCTCGATCTTCCTCGCCGCGGCGTTCGCGCTGCGCACGGGCGGGTACGTCAGGGTGTTGCTGCTCTCGCAGAGCGTTTCTCCCCGCGTGGCGTACTGGCTCGATGTCGCCGCCACCGTGGCCGGCACCATGATCGCCGGCGTCCTTGCGTGGGCGCTCACCGCCTTCGCGGCCAGGTCGTGGGAGAGCGGCAGCACGTCCGCCACCATCGACGAGACGCCGCTCGTCTACCCGCAAGCCGCGATGGCCTTCGGCGCGGCGCTGCTCACGCTTCAGCTGGTGGCCCGGGCGGTCCGGCTGCTTGTCGGCGAGCCGCCGGAGGACGAAGAGGCGAAACGGGACTTCGGCACGGGATGAGGCCATGACCGCCGCCGCAGCCGGCGCCGTTCTCGGCGTGCTCGCCCTGGTCCTCGGTGCCGGGATCTGGGTGGGGCTCGCGCTCTACGCGCCGGGTCTCGCCGGTCTCGCCATCTTCCGCGACCTGCCGGTCGAGAAGCTGTTGGCGCAGCTCACCTGGAACGCGACCACCACGCCCGAGCTCATCGCGCTCCCGCTCTTCATCCTGATGGCGGAGATCCTGTTCCACTCGCGCCTCTCGGCCTCGCTCTTCACGGGACTCGCGCCGTGGACGACGCGCCTGCCGGGGCGGCTGCTCCACGTCAACGTGTTGGGCTGCACGATGTTCGCGGCGATCTCGGGCTCCTCTGCCGCGACCACGGCGACCGTGGGCCGCATCACGCTCACGGAACTCCTGCGCCGCGGCTACGACCGCGATCTCGCCATAGGTTCGCTCGCGGGCGCCGGCACGCTGGGCTTCCTCATCCCGCCCAGCATCATCCTCATCATCTACGGCGTGCTGGCGGAGACCTCGATCCTCAAGCTCTTCCTCGCCGGCATCGTTCCGGGGCTCATGCTCGCGCTCCTCTACATGACCTGGCTCGGCTTCCGCGCGACCTTGAAATCCGAGCTTGCACCCGACGAGAGGGAGCACATGAGCCTCGCCGAGAAGATTGCCTGCCTTCGGCATCTCGGTCCCGTGGTGTTCCTGATCCTCGCGGTGTTGGGCTCGATGTACGGCGGCATTGCCAGTCCGTCCGAGGCCGCGGCGGTCGGCGTGCTGGGCGCGCTCATCGTCAGCGCCGCGCAGGGCACGCTCACCTGGGAGACGCTCCGCAAGACCGGTCTCGGCGCGGTGCGGACGATCAGCATGATCGGGCTGATCGTGGCCGGCGCCTACTTCCTCTCCATCGCCATGGGGTTCCTCGGCGTGCCCCGCATGATCGCGGGCGAGATCGCGGCCCTCGGCCTCTCGCCCATCGCGCTCATCGTGCTGCTGCTCGTCTTCTACGCGATCCTCGGCTGCGTGCTGGAGGGCATGTCGAGCATCGTCATGACGCTCCCCATCACGCTGCCGCTGGTCACGGCGGCGGGGTTCGACAAGATCTGGTTCGGCGTGTTCCTGGTGATCGTGGTGGAGATGGCCCAGATCACGCCACCCGTGGGCTTCAACCTGTTCGTGATTCAGGGGATGACGGGAGAGCGGATCGGCCGCATCGCCCGGGCGACGCTGCCCTTCTTCCTGATCATGGTGGGACTCGCCCTGCTCATCACCTTCGTGCCCGAAGTCGTGACCTTCCTGCCCAACACCATCCGGCTGGGAAGCTGAAGGACGCTACTCCCGCCGCAGCCAGCGGGTCGCTTCCGCAGGCTCGTGGGCGGGGTCGAACTCGAAGAGCTCCAGCAGCACGTCGTCGGGTGCCGCGCACATGATGTAGCGCCAGGTGCCGAACTCGCGGATCTCGCTGCGGAAGGGCACGCCCTGCGATTTCAGGCGCGCAACCAGTGCGCGCAAGTCGTCGCTGCGGATGCCGATGTGGTGAACCGCGCCGCGCCCCGTATCGCGCGGCGGCTGGTCGTAGAGGTGGAGCCCGCCGCTGCCGATTCGCATGAAGACGTTGCGGGAGTCGGCAAGCTCGCCGTCGTAAACCAGCTCGCCGCCCAGCATGTCGCGCCACCACGCGATGGTCGCGTCGATGTCGCGGGCGAAGATGTGAACGTGGTGAAGGCTCTCGGCCATGGCGGGGGGGGGGGGGGGGGGGGGGCGGAGTGGGGGGGGGGGGCCCCCCGGGGCCCCGGTGGCGGGGGGCGGCGCCCCCGGGGGGGGGGCCCGGGCGGGGGGGGCATGCCGCCCCGGGCCA
>JAPPHR010000139.1:0-3752 GCA_028820995.1 Rhodospirillales bacterium | reverse complement strand
GGCGGGGGGCGGCGCCGCCCGCGCGCCCGCCGCCGCGCGCGGGGGCCCCCGCGCGGCCGCCCCCCCCCGCGCGGTCGCTCTAGGCGCTGCCTTCGACCAGCGGCACCACTTCTTCGGTGAAGAGCCGCATGCTGTCGGTCACCTGCGCGTGGGGCATGCCGAGCCAGTCCATGCCGAGGATGAAGGTGGTGACGCCTAAGCGGCGGTTGTAGCCCGCGACCTGCTCGGCGACTTCCTCGGGCGAGCCGAAGAGGAAGCGGTCGCGCATCAGCTCCTCGAAATCGAGCGATAGATCGTCGTCGCCCTTGGGCATGGCCTTGTCCTGCCCCCACTTGTGGTAGGTCTTGTACTTCTCCTCCAGGTAGGGGCGCGCCACGCGTTCCGCCTCTGCCCTGGTGCGGGCGACGAAGATCTCGCGCATGAGCGGAAGCTCGTTCGGGAAGGGCCGGCCTGCCTCGTCGAGCGCGCGCCGGTAGATTGCGAGCTGGCGCTCGGTGGTCTCCATGCGCTGGTGGGGATTGATGAACCAGGTATCGCCGAGCCGGGCCGCGCGCTCGACCGCCGCGTCCGCGTTGGCGCCGAGCCAGATCGGCGGGTGCGGCTGCTGCATCGGCTTGAGCGAGACGGTGGCGTCCTCGAGTGTGAAGTGGGAGCCGGTCATGCTCACGCCGTCCTCGGTCCAGAGGCGGACAACGGCCTCCAGATTCTCCTCGAGCCGCGCCACCCGTTCCGCCTGCGTGGTGCCGAAGCCCTTGAACTCCACCTCACGATAGCCGAGGCCCGCTCCGAAGATCATGCGCCCACCCGACATCACGTCGAGCGTGGCGACCTGCTCGGCGATATCGAGCGGTTTGTGCAGCGAGAGCAGGATGATCCCGGGCAGCAGGCGGCAGCGCGGCGCCTCGACCATCAGCCGCGCCAGCAGGGGGAGCTGCTGGTACTGCTGCAACGGGTAGGCGGCGTAGTGCATGCCGGTGGCGAGGATGTCGAAGCCCAACTCGTCCGCGAGCGCGGCTTGAGCGCAGAGGTCGGCGAAGCGCGCGTTCATGTTCTCGCCGCGGCGGAACTGGCCGCGGATGAAGAATCCGTACTTCATGGTGCTCCTCAGCCTGCCGCCGGCTCCGTCGCGAGCGTTCGCAGGCAATCGTCGTCCAAGGGCTCTATGGCCGACCAGTCGCGGGTGCAGTGGTGCTCGGCGCGATCGAACCTGGTGGGCGGGTTATCGATCGCAGCGACGTTGAGATAGAAGATGCGGCGCGGCCAGGGCGTGATGTTGCCGGCCGAGCCGTGGACCATGTTGGCGTGGCTGATCAGCACCGAGCCGGCGGGGCCGACGACGGGCTCGATGCCGCCCGCGTCCACGATGTGGGTCAGGTGCTCGTCCGAGATGACGAACAGCGTGTAGCCGGGCGATTCCTCGTTGTCCGCAGCCTCGGCGATCAGCCCGTAGTGGTGCGAGCCCGGCACCAGCATGAGCGGGCCGTTGGCGGCGTTGGCCTCGTCCAGCAGGATCGCGACCATGAAGGCGCGGGGCTCCCTGAGCCCGTCACGGTCGGACCAGGTGGCGTAGTCCTGGTGCCAGTCCCACGCCCCCCCGTGGAACGCCGCCTTGGGGTTGAGGCGCGACTGGTGGATGTAGACCGGCCCGCCCATCAGCTCCTGCACCGGCTCCAGCCAGCGCGGATGACGCGAGAGCCGCCCGAACGCCTCGTTGAAGCGGTGTGCGCCGTAGACGAGCCGAATGTCGTCGGACTCGGCTTCCGGTACGACCTCGGGTCCGTCCCGCGATGCCACGGTTTCGACTTCGGCCCGCACCGCGGCAATCTCGGCCTCCGAGAAGAGGGCGGGGAGCAGGAGGTAGCCGTGGTCCTCGAACTCGCGGCGCTGGGCGTCGGTGAGCGCGGGCATGGTCCCGGCCCTAGCCGCCCATGCCGACGAACTCGGCAACCAGATCGGGATTGGAGAGCTGGTCCGGCGACACTTCGCTGGTGAACTGGCCGCGCTGGATGATGAGCACGCGCTGCGAAAGCTCGGCAATGAAGTCGAGGTTCTGCTCGACCAGGACGACCGTGAGCTTGCGCCGGGCCTGCAGGGTCTTGAGGATCTCCACGATCTCTTCGACGATCGAGGGCTGGATGCCTTCGGTCGGCTCGTCGAGGAGGATCAGGCGCGGGCGGCCGCAGAGGCACCGCGCCAGCGCCAAGATCTGCTGCTCGCCGCCGGAGAGCACGCGGCCCGCGCGGTCGAGAAGGGGCTTGAGGCGGGGGAATTCCTCCAGCACCTCGTCGAGAACCTCCTGCTCATCCACCTTCTGTACCGCGAAGCCCAATCGCAGATTGTCGCGCACGCTCACGTTGGGAAAAATTTCGCGTCCCTGCGGCACGTAGCCGATGCCGCGGCGGCTGCGCTTGTGCGGCGGCTCCCGCGTGATCGTCTCGCCCTCGAAGGTGATCTTTCCGTCGGTGGTCCTGACCAGGCCGATCAGGGTCTTGAGCAGCGTCGTCTTGCCCATCCCGTTGTGGCCCAGGATGCCGACGAACTCGCCCTCCGCCACCTCGAGGTCGATGCCGTGCAGGATCGGGATCCTGCCGTAGCTCGCGCGGATGCCCTCGGCGCTCAGCATGGCTCAGGCCGCGTGCTGCTTGCCGAGATAGATGTCGCGCACCTGCTGGTTCTGCTCCAGGTTCGCCATGGTGTCCTCGATCAGGATCGCTCCTTGATGGAACACGGTCACCCGCTTCGCGATCGACTTGATGAACTGCATGTCGTGCTCGACGACGATCATCGACGTGGTCTTGTTGATTTCGAGAATCAGGTCGGTGGTCTGGTGGACCTCTTCGTGGGTCATGCCCGCCGTCGGCTCGTCGAGCAGGATCAGCTCGGGCTCGCCGGTGAGCACGGTGCCGAGCTCGACCCGCTGGCGCTCGCCGTGGGCGAGCTGGCCGACGACGCGGCGGGCGAGGTCGGCGAGGCGGAGCCGCTCCAGTATCTCGTCGACGATGCGGTTCGCCTCGCGGCGGCCGTGATGGCGCCGAGCCGCGACCCATATGTTCTCGTGGACGCTGAGACCGTCGAAGACGCTTGGCACTTGCGTCTTGATGCCGATACCGCGGCGCGCAATCTGGTAGGTGTGGGAGCCAGTGATGTCGGCACCGCGGAAGCGGACGCGCCCGGACGATGCCTTATACTGGTGGGTCAGGCACTTGAAGAAGGTGCTCTTGCCCGCGCCGTTGGGGCCGATCAGGCAGCGGAGCTCGCCCTCCGACATGGAGAAGTCGACGCGATCGACCGCCACCACGCCGCCGAAGCGCATGGTCAGCCCGTGCGTCTCCAGGATGGGCGTCGCGTCGGTCACCAAGTCGCTCCCTCTGTCACTGCGCCGCCTCCCGCGCTCTCCCGCCGCCGCCCTCGCCGTCACGCATCCCGGGCACGAAACGCTCCGCAAGCTGGCGCGCGGTGGGCAGCAGGCCGGCCGGCACCAGCAGCACGAACACCATAATGATCCCGCCGAAGATCAGGTAGGTGTTGGTGATCTGCTGCTGGCCGATCTCGAACTTTAGCATCAGGAGCCCGATGCAGCCGATCATCGGCCCGACCAGGGTGCCGAGGCCGCCGATCAGCGTCCACATGATGATCTCGGCCGCGAAGTTGAGCGCAAACACGTCCGGGTTGACGAAGGAGTTGAAGTTGACCCCGAGGCAGCCGGCGAGCCCCGCCATGCCGCCGCCGATGGTGAAGGTCTGCAGCTTGTG
>JAPPHR010000104.1:9686-29769 GCA_028820995.1 Rhodospirillales bacterium | reverse complement strand
ACGCGCCCGAACGCCACCACGCCAAGCCATGACGTCGCTTCCGCGTCATCCGCCCTGCGCCCGCAGGCCTCGACGCAGACGGCAGGGCTCGCCGTCGTCATCGGCTTGCCCCTGCGTGTCTCATGCGTGCGGGGATCGCGGCCGAGCCGGCCGTAGCACGCCAGTTGCGGAGCGCTCATTCGGCGCTGAAGCCGGCTTCCGTCTTACGTTTCTCGATCCACTCGTCGACTACGGACTTCGGCCATCTGACGGCGCGCTTGCCTATCCGTAATGGCCGCGGAAATTCGCCACGCTGCATCGCTGCGTAAAGCCAGGCCCTTGAACACGAGAGCATAGCCTCAACGTCGGGGCGGCGGAGAAGTGGGTCTGACATGGCTTTGTCCTCCGAAATTCCAGTGGAGGCTTCAGCGTGCCATCGGAGTCGCACCCCTGGCTTGTACCAAGCAAGAAAGCTTATTTGGCATGTGGGGAGGGCTCGTTGCGATAGTCCCGCCAAGCCCGTTCGACGGTCCGACCCCACGGTCTATCGCGGTCTTCGCTGCGACCTCGCCGTGGCAGCTCCTCCTGCAAGACTTCGGCCACCGCATCGCAGATCGAGTAGGTGCGATGCTTGTTGTCCTTCGTTGCCTCGCCACTCACCCAGGGCAGGTTGGGGAAACTCGGTTCGACGTTCGGACGATAGTCTGTTGGCGGCGAAAGCATGTGACTTCCAGCGGACACCCCGGTCGACAGTCGCTGGACCAACGCCACAAACTCGTCTTCGGTCAACGGCCTTCTCGCATCGGCATTCCCTCGTCGTCTCGATCTCCGCTTGTTCACTCTCTTGAGGACTTCGTCGGTGGGCAACTCCTCAATCGGTCTGCCAGCCTCCGCGGACGTCGCCTGCAAATCGCGTTGCAGCTGTTCTTTCTCCTTCTCGCCTTCCCCGTAATGTTCAAGAACGTTCGTCCCTGTCACCATCATCTCAACGACCACCCCGATTAGATGGTTCTGAACCGTCTCCGGTCGCCACCTCCTTTTCACTCTCGGCTTCGCGTTCCTGGGTTCTTCATCCCATCTTCGCAGCCGTAGCGGCACATCCGCGCCCGTCGCAAGCAACCCGCACACGACCCAATCCAGCGCCAATCGATACGCCCAGTGAGAGCAATCCCTTTCGAGAAGAGCGTCGAGGACTTCGTCGTCACGACCGCAGTGCAGGTACCGCCGTCCCAAATCGGCGGCGTTGTACGCATCGGGATCGATGGGCAGGCCATATGGGGATGATCCTCGCAGGATTGCGGCTCGCATGTTCCTCTCGTCGCTCCAACGCTTCTCCTTCTCGTGCTCTTGCTTGCTCTTCCCCTCGGGAGGCAGAACTCCTGCGGACCGCAGATAGGAGTGGGCAACCCTCTTGGCCTCTCTGAACTCGCGTTCAATGTCGGATTGCACGTCCGGGCGGCTCACTGGCCCGACTCCCTCGACGGCCGCGCCATCGGAACCACCTTGTCGCCGGCAGGGCTCGCCAGATGCGCGGCCCACCGCTCCATCAGCTTGCGGCGGCGTTCCAACAAGTCGCTACGGGCATAGGCGCCCTCGACACCTCTCACGACGTGGGCAAGGCACGCTTCGGCTACGTCGCGGGGCGCGTGCGCGGCCTCAGAACACCAGTCCCGGAAGGTGGAGCGAAAGCCGTGCGGAACAGCGTCGATACCCAGTTCCCGCAGCAGCTTGGACAGCGTCGAGTCGGACATGGGCTTGCGCCCGGAGGGTGCCGGAAAAACCAGGCCGCTTGCGTCTTCAAGCGCCCGCGCCTCGTCGAGGATCTCCAGCGCCCGGCCCGAGAGCGGAACTCGATGCTCGCGCCCGCCCTTCATGCGCTCGCCGGGGATCGTCCATGTTGCCGTGTCCAAGTCGATCTCGGACCACAAGGCGCCCCGGACCTCGCCGGAACGCGCGGCGGTGACGACCAAGAATTCGAACGCCAGCCGAGAGGCGAGCGACGCCAGCGATCCCCTCACCGCCCGGATCGCGTCGCCGGCTTCTGTGTGGTGAAGAGCCCGAAAGTGCCGACGTGTGTCGCCGACTTTCGGCAACGCAGCCGCAATGGCGTCGCCGGCAGGATTATCGGCACGATACCCTTGCGCAACCGACCATCTCATCACCGCCGAAATGCGCTGGCGCACACGGCGGGCGGTCTCGGCCTTTTCCGTCCAGATCGGGAGCAAGACCGCCATCACGTCCGCCGTGGTGATCGTGTCCACGCGCTTGGCCCCGAGACGGGGGAAAGCGTGCTGCCGCAGCGATGCACTCCATTGCCCGGCAGACTTGCCGCCGTCGCGCCATGTCGGCTTGTGAATATCGATCACGGTTCGAGCGGCGTCCTCGAATGTCGGAATATCTGGCCGCCGCTTGAGCGCCAGCGGATCGCCGCCCGCACGGGCCAGCTTGCGGTTGTCGAATGCCGCCGCGCGCGCTTCGGCCAGGGAGACCAGGGGATAGCCGCCCAGTCCGATGTCGCACCGCCTCCCTTGCACGACGGTCCGCAAGACCCAGGACTTCGCTCCGCTCGGCTTGACCAACAGATAGAGGCCGTTGCCGTCGCCATGCCGCCCCGGTTTCGTGACCGTCGCGGCGAACCTCGCATTCAGTCTACCCGCCACCGTCGTTCCCTCATTCGTTCCCACCTACGACATGAGAACATGGTAGCGTTTGGTAGACCTGTCAAGCCGTCATTGGCACCGTAACCCTTGATCACTCATAGATTTTCTGGCATTGTGTAGCATATGGTGGAAGCGCGGAATGCGGTCACCCCCTCCGCCAGGATTCTCGATCGAATAGTGATAGGTGACGCTACTCCGTCGCTTCTTGAATTCCCTGCCCCTCAAGTTGCCTGCGGATTGCATGGCGCGGTTGCGGTTGGCCTTCCGGCCAGCCGGTACTCTCTTGTCCCTCAATGCTCGCCAGCCCCATTGGCTGCGGCGTTAGAGGCGCACGCCGGGCGCGCGATGCGTTGCCCAGCGGCGATGGAAGCGAAGGAGCTGCAGCACGACGCCCCGGACCATGGTGCGCTGCACGGCGCCCTGCGACCCAGCCAATATCGCGGCATGAAGAGCAATGGCGATTGGGCCGCAACAGGCGGAGGTAGACATGCGTCAAATCCAAGCATGCCAGCAAGGGGTCGTCCGACCTGCGAGACTTTCCAGGCTGTCACGGCTTTGCTTCCGCGCGAGAGCTCTCCTGCTCCCGCCTGCGAGACCTGCAGGCCAGCGGGGCCACATTCCGTGCGCACGACCCTTTGGGCGTGCGCGAAATCCCACCTATCCCACTCGAATCCCACTTATCCCACTTGAATCCCACTTAATCCCGCTTAATCCCAGCGGATCCCGCGAAAATCGTTTTTCATCCATCCCGCATTGAGCCCCTGCACTCGTGCACAAGAGATGCGGTGGACGCGACGCGGGACGGGATCATGATGGGACGCGCCGGTCAGCCCCAGGCCGCGCCGGGCTCGGCCGCGGGCAAGCGCGTGCTCAGCGCGGCGGCGATGTCCATGAGGCTGGCGATGTTGTGGACCGGCCGGAAGTCGTCGATGTGCGGCAGGATCGTGCGCACGCCGCCGGCCTCGGGCTTGAAGCCCTCGTAGCGGAGCAGCGGGTTGAGCCAGATCAGGCGGCGGCAGGACTTGTGCAGCCGCTCCACCTCGGCCTGCAGGATGCCGAGATCGTCGCGGTCGAGCCCGTCGGTGATCAGCAGCACCAGCGCACCCTGGGCCAGCACGCGCCTGGACCAGTAATGATTGAAGTCCTTGAGGCAGGGGCCGATGCGCGTGCCGCCCGACCAGTCGCGCACGGCGCGGCTCGCGCGGCCGACCGCCACGTCGACATCGCGGTGCCTGAGATAGCGCGTGATGTTGGTGAGCCGGGTGCCGAAGAGGAAGCTGTGCACCCGGTCGCGGTCGTTGGTCACGGCGTGGACGAAGTGCAGGAACATGCGCGAGTAGCGGCTCATCGACCCCGACACGTCGCAGAGCACGACCAGCGCAGGTTGCCTCTCGGCGCGGGAGCGGCGCTTGAGCGGCATCACGTCGCCGCTGGAGCGCAGGCTTGCGCGGAGCGTGGCCCGCATGTCGATCCGCCGCCCGAGCGCATCGGGGCGGAAGCGCCGCGTCGCCACCGGCTTGATGGGCAGCCGCAGCGCCGCGATCGCCCGCTTCGCCTCGGCCAGCTCGTCGGCCGACATGTCGTCGAAATCCATCTCTTGCAGCACTTCCTGGGGCGAGAAGGTGAGCACCGCGTCGAGCTCGATCTCGACGTTCTCCTGTTGCTTCTCCTCATCGGGCAGGCGCGGCGCGATGGCCTCGGCGGCCCGGCGGCTGGCGGGCGGCGCCTCCGGCTGGGGCAGCCTGTCGCTCGCCATGACCGGGCCTTGCACCGCGCTCTGCCGGCGAATCTCCCGCCAGAACAGCCCGAACGCCTGGTCGAAGATGTCGTGCTGATCGCGCCGCTCGACGAGGACGGCATGGAGCGCCCAGTAGAGGTCGCTGCGGCGGGTGGGGTCGACCGCCTCGACCGCACGCACCGCCTCGATGGTCTTGCCGGGCCCCGCCGGCAGGCCAGCGCCGCGCAGGCCGCGCACGAAGTGCATGACGTTGTAGGCGAGCGTGCCGCCCCCCTCGGCGTCGGCACGCGGCTCAGCCGTCGTCACGGCCGCTCCAAAGGGCGCACCGGCGCGGGCGCGCGGCCGCCGGCCACCGCCAGGCCGCGCTGGTACGCCAGCAGGCGCTCGAGGTTGGCTCGGATCGTGGCGGGGTCGAGCTCGATGCGGTCGAGCTCGACGACGGCGCTCGACCACGCGATCACTTCGCCGAGCCCCGACACCTTGGAGAGATCGGCGCTCCGCATGCGCTCGATGAAGGCGGCGATGTTGCCGCTCAGCCGCTTCTCGACCCCCGGCAGGCGGGCGCGCAGGATCGCCTTCTCCTGCCGGGCATCGGGGTAGCCGACCCAGTGGTAGAGGCAGCGCCGCTTGAGTGCGTCGTGCACCTCGCGCGTGCGGTTCGACGTGATGACGACGATGGGGCGCTCGGACGCGGTCACCGTGCCCACTTCGGGCACGCTCACCTGAAACTCGGAGAGCACCTCCAGCAGGTAGGCCTCGAAGGGCGCGTCGGCCCGGTCGATCTCGTCGATCAGGAGGACAGGCGGGCCGAGGGGATCGGGCTCGAGCGCCGTGAGCAGCGGCCGCTTGACCAGGAAGCGCTCGCCGAAGATGTCCTCGGCCAGCGCGTCGCGCCCCGTGCCGCCGCGCTCGGCCAGGCGGATCGCCAGCATCTGCGCGGCATAGTTCCACTCGTAGACGGCGGCCGACGCGTCGAGCCCCTCGTGGCATTGCAGGCGGAGCAGCCGCCGGCCCAGCGTCTCGGCCAGGGTCCCGGCGAGCTGCGTCTTGCCGCAGCCGGCCTCGCCTTCCAGCAGCAGGGGGCGGCCCAGCGCGAAGCTCAGGTAAAGGGTCTTGACCAGCGCGTCGTCCGCGACGTAGCGCCCCTCCTCCAGGAGAGCCCGCGTCTCGGCTTCGCTGCCCGGCAGCGCGCGCACCCGGTCGGTCATGGGCGGTTTCTTACCCGCATCGGGCCGGGATCGAAAGGCGGGGGGCTGCGTCTATCGTGCCAGGCGCCTTTGGGCTGCGCTCGTGATTCCGCGCGCCTGTCGGCTGCGCTCGTGATACCGCGCGCCTTTCGGCGCGACCCTTGCCCGAACGCGCGATGTCCGGCATGGAAGCGGCACCGCAGATTCGGTGGAGGGCAGACGAGATGACGCAGAGGTATGAGAAGGGCTTTCCCGTTTCGTGGGATCAAATGCATCGCGACGCCCGCGCGCTCGCCTGGCGGCTCGCCGAGCTCGGGCCCTGGCGGAGCATCGTGGCAGTCACCCGCGGCGGCCTGGTGCCGGCGGCCATCGTCGCCCGCGAGCTCGACATCCGCCTGGTCGATACCGTCTGCATCTCCTCCTACGACCACCAGGACCAACGCTCGGCGCAAGTTCTGAAGCCGGTCACGGGCGACGGTGAGGGCATCCTGATCATCGACGATCTCGCCGACACCGGCGCCACCGCCCGCATCGTCCGCGAGATGCTGCCGCGCGCGCACTTCGCCTGCGTCTATGCCAAGCCGGCCGGCCGGAGCGAGGCGCACACCTTCGTCACCGAAGTGAGCCAGGACACCTGGATCTTCTTCCCCTGGGATACGGACCTGCGCTTCGTGCCGCCCATCGCCGAGCGCGAGGCGGCCGGCGGCGGCGAGGCTGCGGCATGACGGAACGGCGCCTGCCGCTCCCCAGCGCAGACTCGCTGTCGGCGGACCAGCGCCGCGTCTACGACGCGATTCGGAGCGGGCCGCGCGGCACGGTGCCGGCGCTCTTCATGGCGTTCATGCACAACGCCGAGCTTGCCGACCGCGTCCAGGCGCTGGGCGCGCTCTTGCGCTACGACACCAGCCTGGAGCCGCGCCTCAGCGAGCTCGCGATCCTGGCGGTCGCCCGCCACTGGTCGTGCCAGTACGAGTGGCATTGGCACGCGGCCGAGGCGGCGAAGGCGGGCCTGCCGGATGCCGTGATCGAGGCGATCAAGCACCGCCGCCCGCCGCCGCTCTCGGCCGAGGACGAGGTGACGGTCTACGACTTCTCGTGCGAGCTTCAGGCCAACCGTGCCGTCAGCGACGAGACCTACGACAAGGCACTGGCGCTGTTCGGGCCCGCCGGCGTGGTGGAGCTCACGGCGCTCAACGGCTACTACGCGATGATCGCGATGACGCTGAACGAGCACCGCATTCCCCTACCCGGCGGCGCCGCGCCGCAGCTTCCGACATAGAGGCTGTACCCGGCCGCGCCTGTCGACTGCGGGGCGCAGTCTCCAACATTTTGGGATTCCCTCTCGTCCCAACACAGCTTATTGTGGTTGGTGCTATATCTGGTGGTCCGCACGGGTCGCCGCATATGGCGTTGCAGCGATGGGGCGATGCGATGGCATTGGCACTTGTGGATACCGAGCGCCTGGCAAGCGACGCGCTCGATGCCGTCGAGCGGGTCATGATGGCCAGCCGTCTTTCGTTCGAGCGCATGGGCGACGAGGACATCACGGGCGCGCTGGCCGGGGGCTGGTGCGACTACCAGCTCTGGTTCGCCTACCGCGCCGACCTCGACGTCCTGCATTTCGCCAGCGGCTTCGACATGCAGGTCCCGGAGGACCGCCGCCGCGCGGTGGGCGACCTGGTCAACCTGATCAACGAGTGCCTGTGGATCGGCCATTTCGATCTCTGGGCCGAGGAAGGCCGGCCGACCTGGCGCCACGCGCTGCTGCTGCGCGGCACGGGCGGCGTGGAGGACCCCCAGATCGTCGATCTGGTGACGCTCGGCGTCGGCGAGTGCGAGCGCTTCTATCCGGCCTTCCAGCAGGTAATCGAGGCGGGCCTCGCGCCCAAGGACGCGTTGGAGGCGGCGCTGATGGAGCCCTGCGGGTCGGCCTGATGGCGGCGATATCCGGCGATATCCTCCTGGTCGGCGGCGGCAGGATGGGCGGCGCGCTCGCGGCTGGATGGCTGCGGGGACCGCTGCAGGCCGAACAGCTCGCCATCGTCGAGCCGGATGCCGGCACGGCCCGGCGTCTCGCGCCGCTCGGCGCCACATGCGTTGCGGCGCCCGGCGCGCTTCCCGGCACGCTGCGCCCGGCGGCGATCGTCTTCGCCGTGAAGCCGCAAGTGATGGCCGAGGTCGTGCCCCCTTACGCCGACATCGGCGGGCCGGACACCGTGCACCTCTCGATCGCCGCCGGCTGGCCCGTGCGCCTGCTGGAGCGTGACCTGGGCCCCGTGGCGATCGTCCGCGCCATGCCCAACACGCCCGCCGCCATCGGCGAGGGCATGACCGTCGCCTGCGCCAACCGGGCCGCGAACGCCGATCAGCAGGCGCTCTGCGAGGCGCTGATGCGGGCGGTGGGCGCCGTCGCCTGGATCGACGACGAAGCCCTCATGGATGCCGTGACGGCTGCCTCCGGCAGCGGGCCGGCTTACGTCTTCCTGCTCGCGGAATGCCTGGCCGAGGCTGCCGTCGAAGCCGGGCTGCCAGCCGACCTCGCCCGCACGCTGGCCGACCGCACGGTCAGCGGCGCCGGCGCGCTATTGGCTCAATCGGATGAGGACGCCGCGACGCTCCGCCGCAACGTGACCAGCCCGGGCGGCACGACCGAAGCCGCGCTCCGGGTCCTCATGGCGGAGGACGGGCTCGCCCCGCTCATGACTCGCGCAGTTCGCGCCGCCACCGAGCGCTCCCGCGCCCTCGCCCCGTCGTAGCCGCGTTGACGCTCGGTTTTCTCGCGGCCTACACTTGCCTGACTGGCAGCGGCGACGAGGTGCAGAACCATGCCGAGGAAGACTGCATCGGGGGCCGGCAAGCGCAAGGATGCGCGCCAGGCCATCGTTGAGAGCGCCCTGACCCTGGCTGCAAGCCGCGGCTGGGCGCGGGTTGGATTGGGCGACATCGCCGAGGCGGCGGAGGTCTCGCTCGCCGAAGTGCGCGAGGAGTTTTCCTCCAAGAGCGCCATCGTCGCGGCCTATGCCGCGGACATCGACAGGGCGGTGCTGGCAGCGCGGGACCCCGAGATGGCCGGGCGTCCGGCCACCGAGCGCCTGTTCGACGTGCTCATGAAGCGTTTCGATCTGCTCAACGCGCGCAAGGACGGGGTCGGTGCGATCGTGCGGAGCTGCCCGTCGGACCCGGAGGCGATCCTCTGCGGCCCGGTCACGCTGCGGCGCTCCATGCGCTGGATGCTGGAAGCGGCAGATCTGAGCAGCGCCGGCCTGCGGGGCGGGCTTCGGGTCCAGGCGCTGTCGGCGCTCTATCTCTCCATGTTGCCGGTCTGGCTCCGCGACGACAGCGAGGACATGGCGCGCACCATGGCCGTGCTCGACAGGCGGCTCAGGCGCCTCGACGGGCTCACGCGGAGCCTCTGCCGTCTCGCGCC
Organism: Rhodospirillales bacterium; assembly: GCA_028820995.1. GTDB lineage: Bacteria > Pseudomonadota > Alphaproteobacteria > UBA828 > UBA828 > WTGU01. The sequence continues at coordinate 20,778 of JAPPHR010000104.1, read as the reverse complement.
GCGGCGCGGCTGGCGCGAGAGCCGGCCGGCGGAGGAATCCGGATAGCATCCGGCGCAGTAGGCGCTTAGACGGGCAGTCTTAGCTCGGCCCGAAGGCCGCCGAGCGAGCCACCGCTCATGCGGATATCGCCGCCGTGCCCGCGGGCCACGTCGCGCGCGATGGAAAGGCCGAGACCGGCCCCACCGGTGCGCGGGTTGCGGGCGCTGTCCAGCCTGAAGAAGGGCTTGAACACCTCTTCCCGCTGATCCTCCGGGATACCCGGTCCGTCGTCCTCCACCGTTACCGAGACGACGTCGTCCCGGCGGGTCGCGCTGATCGCGACCTGGGCGCCGTGGTGCAGGGCATTCTCGACCAGATTGGTCAGGCACCGGCGGATGGCGTTCGGCCGCAGCGCCAGGACCAACGGGCGCTCGACCTCGAGCATGATGGGGCTGCCCTTGCGGCGCGCATCGCCTGCAACGTCGTCGATGATCTCGGCGAGATCGGTGCTGACCGGCGCCTCCCCGCCCTGGCCGCGGGCGAAGGCCATGTATTCGTCGATCATGTGCTCCATGAGCTGCACGTCCTGCTCGGATTCGGAGATCTCCTCGCGCGAGCCGGGGTACGCCTCGGCCAGCATGGCGAGCTGCAGCCTGACGCGGGTGAGCGGCGTCCTCAGATCGTGGGAGACCCCGGCCAGCATTTCCGTGCGCTGGGCGATCTGGCGCTGAATCCGTCCCTGCATCTCCAGGAAGGCCGCGCCCGCGCGCCGGATCTCCGTTGCGCCTGAGGGCGTGAGGTCGGTCACCGGCCGCCCCTTGCCCAGTGCCTCGGCTGCCGTTGCCAGCCGCCGAATCGGGCGGATCTGGTTGCGCAGGAACATGACGGCGATTGCCGTGACGATGAGCGCGGAGCCCACCATCCACAGAATCACCAGAACCGTGGTCGATTCCCGCATGCGTTTGACCGTCGTCTCCAGGGTGAGCACGCCGTCCGGCCGCTGGAGGCGAATCGTCATCCGCTTGTCGGGCAACTGCGTGTTGAGATGGTAGGGGACGCCAAGGCGCTGCTCGAGTTGCCGGTGCAGCGTCGCGTCGATGGCACGGTCGTAGCGATTGGGAGAATCGTCGGGCAGGACCGCGCCATCTTCGAAGTGCACGCGGAACTGCATCTCCTGGCGGGCAATGCGATCGATGGCGGCGCGTTCTTGGGAGCCCGACGCATCGTCGGTCATGCGCAGGATGGTGACGATGTCTCCGGTAACGTCCATCGCCAGCTGGCGACTCACCGTGTCCCAGTGGCGCTCGAAGAATATGAGGGCAACCGTCACCTGAACCAGGACAAGCGGGATCGTCATGATCAGGAAGGAGCGCCAGAAAAGGTCGCGCGGCGCGATACGCCTCAACAGGCTCATGGCGCGCCCTCGCCAGATCGGCAGGGCGGCTCAATCGGCCCGCAAGACATAGCCCCGGCCCCAGACCGTCTGAAGATGACGGGGGTTTTGGGGTTCCGGCTCGATCTTTCGCCTCAGCCGGGCGATCTGCACGTCGATGGCGCGCCGCGATGTGCTTCCGCCGAGCCGCTCGCTCAGCGCATGCCGGCTCAGAGTCTCCCCCGGATTGGCGGCGAAGATACGCAGCAGGTCGGCTTCGGCGGTCGTCAGCCGCACCGGTTCGTCGCCGCGCAGGAGCTGATCCCGCGCCGGAAAGTAGCGGAACTCTCCGATCTTGATGCAGGTGGTCGCCGTCGCAGGCGGCGGCGCGGCAGTGCGGCGCAGGATGGTGGCCACGCGCAGCAGCAGCTCGCGCGGCTCGAAGGGCTTGGTCAGGTAATCGTCAGCCCCGCTCTCCAGCCCCGCGATGCGATCCTCCGGCTCCCCCATCGCCGTCAGAAGCAAAATCGGAACCATGGCCGAGCGGCGGAGCCCGCGCGTGAATTCGATGCCTGACTCACCCGGCATCATCACGTCGAGCACGATCAGATCGAAGGCCATGCCATCGAGTGTAGCCCGCGCCTCGGCGGCCGAGCTCGCGGTGGACACGTGATACCCGTGATCGCGCAGATAGCGGCCAAGCAGGGCGCGCAGGCGGTCATCGTCGTCGACCACCAGAATATGAGGCGCCTCGGCCGGCGGCGTCTCGCGCCGGGCTGTGCCTGCAGCAACGCCATCTGCGTTCATCGACGCATCGTCCCCCGCCAGCCCTGAGCCGATCCGAAACGCCAGCCTCAGAGTCGCTCGAAGCGGCGCCGGTCAGCCTCGTCGATGATTCCCATCAAGACCTCCCGATATCCCTCCACGGCGACGCCGCCGGCACTGCGATAGGCCTTGGCGATACGGGCCCGCTGGGTGGCGGAGAGCCGACCCTCCAGGCTACGACCCTTTGCGGTCAGCGTCAGCAAGCGGCGGCGGCCGTCGGCCGGGTCCTGACGGGTCGTCACGAATCCCTCGCGGACCAGGCGGCCGAGCACCCGTGACAGGCTCTGCTTGGTGATCCTCAGAATCTCCAGCAACGAAGTCACCGAGATGTCCGGATTGCGACCGACGAAATAGACGACCCGGTGATGCGCCCGCCCGAACCCGTAGGACGCCAGGATCGCATCGCATTCGGTCGTGAAGTCCCGATAGGCGAAGAACAGCAGCTCCATCGCCTCGTGAAGCTGATCCTCGCGCAGGTAGAGCGGATTCGGCCCGGCCTTTACGTCAGTCACATTGACTTATATGCAGGCCGATGATAGGGAGCGCAACAAGTTTCTGCCCACCCCCCGACCATCCGTGAGCGCCATGGCCGACCTCATCCCTTACGACGATCGCGACGGAGTCATCTGGTTCGATGGCGCGCTCGTGCCTTGGCGCGACGCGAAGCTGCACGTGCTGAGCCACGGCTTGCACTACGCGAGCTGCGTGTTCGAGGGCGAGCGGGTCTACGACGGCCGCATCTTCAAGGTGGAAGAGCACACGCAACGCCTGCTGGACTCCGCCGAGGCCCTGGGATTCGAGATCCCCTACAGCCTCGAAACGCTGGTCGACGCCTCCAAGCTCGTCGTCAAGGAGCTCGGCATCGGCGATGGCTATGTGCGCCCGGTGGCCTGGCGCGGAGCCGAGATGATGGGCGTCTCGGCGCAGCACAACACGATCCACGTGGCCATCGCGACCTGGGCGTGGCCCGCTTATTTCGGCGAGGATGCGGTGACGCGGGGCATCAAGCTCAAGACCGCGCGCTGGCGCCGGCCCGCGCCGGATACGGCGCCTGTCACGGCGAAATGCGCCGGGCTCTATATGATCTGCACGCTGAGCAAGCATGAAGCCGAACGGGAGGGCTGCCACGACGCGCTGATGCTCGACTGGCGCGGGCATGTCTCCGAGGCCACCGGCGCCAACATCTTCCTGGTGCAGGATGGCGTTCTGCACACGCCGACACCGGATTGCTTCCTCGACGGCATCACCCGCCGCACGGTCATCGCGCTCGCGGAAAAGCGCGGCTACGAGGTGGTCGAGCGCGCTGTCATGCCCGAGGAGATCCCGAAGAGCGACGAGATTTTCCTGACCGGCACCGCCGCCGAGGTGACGCCGGTTGGCGCCATCGACGATCACAATTTCCAGGTCGGGCCGGTCACCCGCACTCTGATGGCAGACTACGCGGCGACGGTGCGCGCCAAGGATTAGCTCTTCGTTGCTGCCCCGCCGGACTCCGCCGCGAGGCGTCTGCAGGCAGCCAGGTATCGCTCCATGACGGCCGGCTCGGCATAGTTTGCCTTGAACGAGGCAAGCGCCGCACGGGCGCGGGCCTCTGCCGCCTCTGGGCCTTTGAAGACCGTCATCATTGCCTCCGCCATTGCCGCCGGATCGTCGGACGGAACCAGGAGAGCGGTGTCCTCGTCGAGGGTCTCCAGCGGGCCGCTCACGCGCGTGGCGACGATGGGAACGCCGCAGGCCATCGCCTCCAGGACCACGATGCCGAACGGCTCGATCCGCGACGGCAGCACGAACAGATCCGCATCGGCGAGGAACGCCGCGACGTCGTCGATCCAACCGCAGAACGTCACGCGATCCCCGATTTCGAGCTGCTTGGCCAGCGATTTCAGCGAGCCGCGCTCCGGTCCGTCGCCGCCGATTTCCAGGCGGAAGGATGCGCCCTGCGCGGTCGCGTGCGCAGCCGCATGCAGCAGAACATCGAACCCCTTCTTGTGAACGAATCGTCCGAGGGTCTTGACCACGCCGTCCGTTCGTCGTGGCGGCTTGGCGAGGGCAACCGGCTCCATCGAACGGAAATGCGGGATGCGCTCGATGCGAACGGCCGACACGCCGTTCTTGCGCAGGTAAGCCTCCTGGTCCGCCGTCGTCGGCACGAACAGGTCGATGGCACGGTAGTATTTCAGCTGGATCATCGTGTGCAGCATGGCGAGCGTCGGGTAGCCAGCCGAGCGCGCGGCCCTGCCGCCGAGCGCACTGGCGCGGCCCATGTGGGTCTGCACCACGTCCGGCTCGAAGCGCCGCAGCAGGCGACCGATCGCCCACCGGCATAGTGGATCCCAGGTGCCTTGGCAGCGCACCCGCGCGCACTGGAGATCGGAACGCGCATCGAGGGCATCCATGGCATCGCTTTCCGCCGCACCGATGGCGAGCACCTCATGCCCACGCGACGCGATTGCCCCGCACAGGTCGATGAACACCTGCTCCCCGCCGCCTAGGCGGCCCGCCAGCATGATCTGGGCAACACGCATCGCCTTATCGCTGCACGCTCCCGCCGTCGCGTTCGGCGGGCACAGCCGCGAGCGGGATCTAAGGAGCAGCGGAGTCGATCAGAGCGAGCCACCGACCCGCCCTGAGACCGAAAGCCACGCATCCATTCGCCAACCCGGCGAAGAGTCGGATGTGCCCGAGTTCACAGGATTTGTGGTACAGGGCGTCCGGACAACCAATAAAGGCATGATGATATATCGACAATGCTATATCTGTTGAAAGTTCCAGGCTGTTTTCTCCGACGAAACGCTTGTTCGTCGTTACCGACGATCGACCGATTTCGATACGATGATGCGCTCCGCTTGCAGTTTTTTTGATGTCCAGACAAGTCTCGCAATCGTTTGCACAGGTGCCAGGCTCGGCCGGGTGTTTCCAGGACGCATTCAGGTATCCTTACAAATGTGAGAAGACACCAACGAGGCGTGCGGGGCCTGCCAAGAATCGCTCCAAATCGATCGGCGCAACCCGGTGGGCTTGAAAAGCGCGTACAGGCAATTACCAAGCACATTCAAATGAATGTGCTTATGGCGGCATACATTTGTGCGCGCCGATCTATACAACTTTCTGCAACTTCAATGCAGTCACCTCGCGATCAATCAACTACTGCACGCATGACTCCCTGAATAGTTCCCTTTAACAGATCCGAACCCTCCCTTCACGCTCCCACTGGAAACTTCCTAGGATTCGGCCCCACCGCCTCACCCGAAGAATGGGCCGACGTGTGATCGCTTAGAGGCAGCTTTCCGCCCGGGAGAATTGCCAATAGCCAACTTACTTGCAATGATTGGAGCGACCCAGCATCCAATGGATTGGCCCGAACGGCTCAAATATGCTTCCCATATATGTCATCAATCTTGACCGCAGACCAGACCGGATGCGATCGATCGCGGCTAATTTGGACCTGCTGGGCTTGAAGGCCTGTCGAATCCCTGCGATAGACGCTAGAATCGTTACAGACCCGCAGCTCAATGAACGCGTGAGCCTCGACGGATTCTTTCGTGGAATAGAATTTGATCGCGGCGCTGGCGCCTGTGTGCTCAGTCATTTACGGGCACTCGATACGTTTCTATCTTCTTCAGATGCGCCGGCGGCCCTTATCCTTGAGGACGACGCTCAACTTGCTGTCGATCTTCCCATGTTCATCGAATCTACCGATTGGTGGCCCGCAGGCGCCACGTTAGTGAAAATAGAGTCTTGGGGAAAAAAGGGACGATTACTCGGTCGAGTGTGCACGGAGCCGTACCGCGGCCGAGAATTGCGGCGGATAGCCGTATTCGTAGCCGGTGCTTGTGGATATATCATTAGTCGAGACTCAGCGGGCTACCTATTGGATAGATGTCGCAGAGTGACGTTCCCTGTGGACCACGTTCTTTTCGATGTTCGCAATTCAAGGATCGCTCGAGATCTTCGACCGCTACAAGTGTTGCCCGGCTTGGTTCGTCAACCCAATAAGGAAATCGACTCCGACCTGGACGAGTTTCGGTCAGGCAGAGGATTGAGAAGAGCTTTGCGGCGCGTGCCAAAGAACATCAAGACAATTCCACACAAGATTGTTTCCGCCGGGAAATTTGTTGTAGGCGATATAGAGCGTTGTGAAATGGTTTTCCGCAGCAAGATCTGATCGTACACATTATTGAGCAACCGAACTTGATGAGATTAGATAGACTGAATATGAAAGCCAGTCGATGCCGTCTGGTTCGCACGCACAGTACTACTGTATCCTGTTCGCCCCAACCCCCGTTGAGGGAGTGGCGGTGAGAGGCACGAGAAGCGCGACGGAAAAAATCAACGCAATCCACCAATTCTGCCACTGGCCGAAGGCCACGCATCCGACGGCCAAAGAGGCAACGAACAAGGCCTGCGAGCATTCCCGTGCACGGCCCGGCAGACGTTCCAATTGATGTGCAATCAGCCAAAGCAAAGCTAATGCAATGACGGCTCCGACGGAGCCGAGTTCCAACAGAATCTGTAGTGGTCCATTATGAGGATGCAAAGGTACCATACTGCGACTGGATTCGTCGGCGCCGAAGAAGAGCTTTGCGATATGTCGGGACTCGTCAAATCCCCATCCGAAGACAGGCTTCTCTGCTATCCGCTCCAAAGAGAAATTCCATATCTCCACGCGATGCTGTTCCGATTGGGACAGCCAATCGGCCCGATGCCATTCATACTTGTGCATTTCTCGCATTGCGAAGGGCAGGGCGATAAACGCCACGACGCACGCCGCGAGTGTGGTCAAACGTCCCATCTTCCGTTGGCAAACAATGATCAGGACTGAGGCGACGCCCACAAGAAATCCCAACGTTGCCGCCGCACTCTCCAGAAAAACCGAAAGGGTCCCTAGCACGACAGGTATTGCGAGCGCCTTCCACCCAATCCCCCTATTCCAGAGAAATGCCACCACGGGCCACGTAATCATCGACAGTGCGATGGCGCCACGATTAAAGGCGATTGCTTCGCGTCCCTCGCTCAATTCCTTGAAAGTGTGTACGGTCGGATAGCCCAGCCCCATCTCGACAACCATGAGGACGAGGCTAAGCGCGGAACCAGCGATGAGCCATAGGCAAATGTAATTCTTCGCCACCTCGTTTAATGCGGCCACGACTGGAAACAAGGCCATACCGGCTGCAAACAGCACGGCGACACGGAGAGTAAGAAGGAGAGATCGGGTGGGATCGTCGCTCCAACCCGAGGCGATGGCGCACCACACGACCAGGAGGGCGAGAACGATCGAAATACGCAAGTCGGGAATCGGAAATCTCCGGTGCATCCACCAGTAGGTCGGGATGGCCATGACCGCCGCGAGCAGCAGGAGCACCACCGTGCCCTTGGGAGCCACGACACAGACGACCGGCAACAGCGCAGCGAACGCACAGAATATCGCTGCCAATAGCACCCGTGGTGTTCTCGCCGAGCGTGTTCCGGGTGTCCCTTGTTCAACTCGTTTGGGCAATGGAGACATAGCAGTCGCGGGGCGCCGTCAGGCGCTCCTCGATATCCGTTGGACGGCGTCGATGACGTCATCGACCGGAAGGCCGGTAAGCGTCTCGTGCCGCAGGATCGTCACGGAGTCCCCGCACGGCGCGCTGCGCTTGGGGTCGGAGGCAGCCCCGAACAGCACGACGGTCGGGCAGCCGACGGTGGCCGTGATGTGAATCGGTCCCGTATCGTTGCCCACGGCGCAGGTCGCACGCCGCGCCAAGGCAGCGATTTGAGCGAGGCTGGTACGGCCGCCGAGATCGATCGTGTCCGGCACCTCGCGCGCAATCCGGTCCAGGGTCGCCGCCTCGGCATGCCCCCCGATCAGGACCGGCGGGCTGCCGCGCTCCGCCAGGAGCCTGGCGAGATCGGCGAACTTCTCTGCCGGCCAGCGTTTCTCGGGGCGGTGTGCCGAGCCGCCCGGAACCATCAGCGAGAACGCTTCGGGCACAGAAAACTCGTCGATGCCCGCGTCCAGCCAGTCGAGCGCAGGTGCGGGCACGTCCTCGATGCCCGCTACGCCGAGTTGATCGGCCCGAACCGCAATCGTATGCATGGACGCCTGCTGAGGATTGCGGTGCGGATGCGAGCAGTCGGCGACTTCTCCCGACCATTCGGGGCGGTGGCGGCGCGGCAGCATCCGGAAATAAAGGCCTGTGCGGCCTGACGTCTGAAGGTCATAGACGCGCGCGAATTCACCTCCGATCAGGCGTCGGCGCAACCTGACCCACGCAAGCGGCTTGGCGAGCAGGCTCGGGCGGTCGTCGGTCCACACCTCGTCGAACCATGGGCAGCGCGTGCCCCAGTCCGCGAACGCCGGCGTGGTCAGCAGCGTGATCCGCGCCGACGGATGATGACGGCGGATCGCCGCGAAACACCCGGTGGCAAGAACCCAGTCGCCGAGCGCTCCGTGCTTGATGACAAGAATGCGCTCATCGCCCGGCATTCGGCAGTGTCGTCTGTCTGGCGAGTGTGTGCGGTTGGCAGGCAGGTGAGGTGGCGCGGTTCACGACGCGTCGCGCCAACGCTCGGCGGCCTGGTCGTCAGCGGCCCGCGCCGCGACCCATCGCGGGCCCTCGGCGGTTTCCTCGCGCTTCCAGAACGGCGCCTTGGTCTTGAGCCAGTCGATGAGGAAGGCGCAGGCATCGAGCGCGGCGCGGCGGTGGGACGCCGCGGTCACCACCAGGACGATCCGATCGCCGGGCTCCAGCCGCCCGTGGCGGTGGACGATCAGCGAAGCAGTCAAGTTCCAGCGCTCGCACGCTTCGGCCTCGATGGCGGCCAGCTGCTTCTCCGTCATCGCCGGATAGTGCTCCAGCGTCATCGCCGTGATCGGCGCACCCTCGCCCGCGTCCGCCCGCGTGATGCCGACGAAGGACGCGACGGCGCCGACCTCATTGTTGCCGCCGGAGAGCGCCTCGATTTCGGCGCCGATGTCGAAGTCCTCGCGCTGGACGCGGATCACGACGGGGCTCCACCGGTCACCGGCGGGAAGAGCGCGATCTCGTCACCATCGCCGACCGCGTGATCGGGGGCCGCGAATTCCTGATTCACCGCGACGCGGATCACCGACAGGTCCTTGAGCGCGCTGGCGTATCCGCCGCCGCGGCTCCGCAGCCAGTCAAGCAGCGCCGCCACCGTCCGCACGTCGGAGGGGAGCGCGATCTCCTCGGCATCGCAGCCGATCTGCTCCCGAACCCAGGCGAAATAGAGCAGTGTCATCGGTACATCTCGTTGAAGGGGAGGAAATCGACCATCGTCCCTGCACTGAGGTTGGTGAGATCTTCCGGAAGCTCGATCAGTCCGTCGGCGAAGACCGCCGACGTGAGGATTCCGGCGCCGTCGCGGCCGAACTTTTCCGCGCCGAGGGTGCCGTCGGGCCGCGCGGAGAGACGGGCACGCAGCCATTCGCGCCGCCCCTTCTTCTTGCGGTAGTCGAAGCCCGCGGGAACCCGATAGTGCGCGGGCTCGACCTCCGCGCAGCCGCCGAGGCGCAGGATCAGCGGGCGCGCGAAGCGCAGGAACGTCACCATGACGGCGACCGGGTTGCCGGGAAGCCCGACGAAGGGCACGCGGCCCACTTGACCCAGGGCGATGGGCCGCCCCGGCCTGATGGCGAGACGCCAGAAGTGCAGATGGCCGAGGGCCTCCACCGCCGCCTTGACGTGATCCTCATCGCCGGTCGACATCCCGCCGGAGGTGAGCAGCAGGTCGTGATCGTGGCTGCGTTCGGCCAGCGCCGCGGTAATCGTCTCAAGGTCATCCGGCAGGATGCCCATGTCGGTGACGGCGCAGCCGAGCCGCTCCGCGAGGCCGGCGATGACGTAGCGGTTGGAATCGTAGATGCCGCCCTCGCCGAGCGCCGCCCCCGGCTCGTAGACCTCGTCGCCGGTAGAGAAAATCGCCACCCTGAGGCGCCGGAAGACCGTGAGCCGAGTGCGCCCGACGGAGGCGGCGAGACCGACATCCTGCGGCCTGAGGGCCTTGCCTGCGGTCAGGATGGTCGTGCCGGGCGCGATGTCCTCTCCCGCATTGCGCCGGTTGGCGCCGCGCTTGATCCCGGGCGGCACGACGACGGCATCGCCCTCAGCACGGCAGTCCTCCTGCATCAGCACGGTATCGGGGCCGGGCGGCATGGGAGCGCCGGTGAAGACGCGGATCGCCTCGCCGCGCGCTGCCGGGCGCCCGAGCGGATGCCCGGCGGCAGCCCGCCCGGTGCAGCTCAGCCGCGTGTCGCTCTCGGCATTCAGGTCGTCGAAGAAGACCGCATATCCGTCGACGGCAGCATTGTCGTGCGGCGGCACGGCGCGCTCCGAGACGACCGTCTCCGCCAGGATGCGCCCGTTCGCCGCACGCAGGTCGACGGTCTCGGTCTCGGCGATGGGGTGGACGACGCTCTCGAGCTGAGCGAGCGCTTCCGCCGCCGGGGTCAGCGCGCCGCCGAAAGCGAAGCAGTCGTCGCTAAGCTGCGCCATGGCTCGACACCGGGTCTTCGTTGTCGTCAGCACCGCAATGCGACACCACGAACGATGCAATAGCCGCCACGTCGTCCACGTCGAACACCGGCACCGGGCGCGGGAGCGCGGTCGCTTCCGGCACCGGCCGGTCGCTGGCGATGGCGACGACGGTCGGGTCCGATGCGGCGAGGAGCGGCCCCTCGTGGGCGCCGCGCCGCACTTCGATCTTTTCGTGCCCGCCCCGCTTGTAGCCCTCGATCAGCACGAGGTCGGCGGGCTCCACGCATTCGAGCAGCCGATCCAGCGGCGGCTCGCCGTCATCCCCCGTCTCACGCAGTTGGGCGAAACGGTCGGGGGGCGCCCCCCCGCATTGCCGGGGGCCGGCGGCGCGCCCCCCCAGGGGCGGGGGGGCGTGGGGGGACACGTCGAAGGCAA
>JAPPHR010000104.1:0-9676 GCA_028820995.1 Rhodospirillales bacterium | reverse complement strand
CCCCCGCTGTGGGGCTAACGGGGCGGGCCCCCCCCCCCCTCGGCCCGGGGCGCGGGCGCCCCGCCACGCCTGGGCCGGGTGGCCTTCGGGCAACAGGTCGAAGCCATGGTGGGCGTGCTTCACGGTAGCCACGCGCAGGCCACGCTCACGCAGCCGCGGCAAGAGCCGGCAGACCAGCGTGGTCTTGCCGCTGTCGCTCAATCCCGTGACCCCGAAGCGTCGCACCTATTCCTCCTCGCGCGCCCGCGCGGTGCGAAGGCCGCGCACGGCAGTTCGAACATAGCCGATTGCGCTGCCCCAGGTCAGCACCACGGCGAGCCACAGCAGCCCCTCGCCGGCGGTGGCGAGTCCCTCCCCCACCGCCGCCGGCAGCAGCGGCGCGGCGGCAGGAGCGAAGAGCAGCAGCGCGATCGCGCCCATCTGGGCCGCGGTCTTCCACTTGGCGAGTGCCTGAACCGGGAGCGCCACAGTGCCGGCCAGCGCCTCCCTGAGCCCCGAGATCAGGAACTCGCGGGCGAGGATCGCCACCACGGCGATTACCGGCGCCCGTTCGTCCCAGGCCAGCATGACCAGCGCCGCCGTGACCAGGAGCTTGTCGGCGATCGGGTCGAGAATACGGCCCAGCAGCGAATGCTGATCGAGTTTCCGTGCGAGCCAGCCGTCGAGAAAGTCGCTCAGGGACGCGGCCGCGAACACCGCGAAGCCGAGCCAGAGCCCGGCCTGGCCGTCGATGAAGAACGCGCCGACGAGCACGGGCACCATGGCGATGCGGAGCCCCGTAACGGCGTTGGGCCAGCTTGCCACACGCAGCGGGTCAGCCTCGGTCACGGACTCCGAAGCCTCGGCGCCGTCAGCGATCGGCGCGGAAGTGGTCATGGATCGCGCGCGCGACCGCGCTGGAAATGCCGTCGACGGTCTCGAGATCGGCGAGGCCCGCCTGGCTCACCCCCCGCGCCGAGCCGAAGCGGTGGAGCAGCGCCTTCTTTCGCCGCGGGCCCACGCCCGGTATCTCGTCGAGCGCCGAGCGGGCGCGCGCCTTGGCCCGCTTGGCACGGTGGGTGCCGATGGCGAAGCGATGCGCCTCGTCCCGCAGGCGCTGCAGGAAATAGAGCAGCGGGTCGCGCGCGCCGAGAGAGACGGGCGCCCTGTCGGGCAGGAAGATGCGCTCGCGCCCGGCGTTGCGCTCCGGCCCCTTGGCGATCGCCGCCACCGCGAGATCGGCGATGCCGAGATCGGCGAACACGCGGCGCGCCTCGCCGAGCTGGCCGGCGCCGCCATCGATCAGCACCAGATCCGGCCATGACTCGCCGGCCCGCCCGGGGTCTTCCTTGATGAGGCGGGAGAAGCGCCGGGTCAGCACCTCGCGCATCATGGCGTAGTCGTCGCCGGGCGCGGCCGGGTCCTCTGCTGCCACGGAGCGGATCGTGAACTTGCGGTAGCTGTTCTTGATGAAGCCCTCCGGCCCCGCGACGATCAAGCTGCCGACCGCATCGGTGCCCGATATGTGGCTGTTGTCGTAGACCTCGATCCGCTCAGGGGCGTTCTCCAGCCCGAATTTCTGGCCCAGGCTCTCCAGCAGACGCCGCTGCGCCGTGCTCTCGCCCAGCCTGCGCGCGAGCGCCTCCCGCGCGTTGCGCTCGGCGTCCTCGACCAGCTTGCGCTTCTCGCCGCGCAGCGGACGATGGAGCTTCACGCGCCGCCCGGCCTTCACGGTGAGCGCCTCGGCCAGCAACGCGGCCTCCGACAATGTGCGGTTGACCAGGACGAGCGGCGGCGCCTCCCGCGCGCTGTAGAACTGGCCGATGAAGGCGCGGAGGATTGCCTCGGCCGTCTCGTCTGCGGCGTGGCGCGGAAAGAACGCCCGGTTGCCGTAGTTCTGGCCTGAGCGGAAGAAGAAGACCTGTACGCAGGCCTGGCCCGCTTCCTCGTGGATCGCGACGACATCGGCATCGCCCATGGAGGGCAGGTTGATGCCCTGGCGCATCTGGATGTGGGCGAGCGCCTTGATGCGGTCGCGATAGGCCGCCGCCGTCTCGAATTCGAGCGCGTCGCTCGCCGCCGTCATCCGCTCCGTGAGCCTGCTCTGAACCTCCCGGCTGCGTCCGGCGAGGAAGGCCCGCGCCTCCTCCACCAGCACGTCGTAGTCGGCCTTGCCGATCCGGCCCACGCAGGGCGCCGTGCAGCGCTTGATCTGATACTGCAGGCAGGGCCGGGTGCGGCTCTCCAACACCGAATCCGAGCACGAGCGCAGCGGGAACGCACGCTGGAGCGCGTTGATCGTGAGGTCCACCGCGCCAGCGGAGGCGAAGGGGCCGAAGTAGTCGCCCTGCCCGCTCTTGGCCCCGCGGTACTTGGTGATCTGCGGCCAGCGATGACCCCGGCGCAGCAGGATATAGGGGAAGGATTTATCGTCCCGGAGCAGGATGTTGTAGTGCGGCTTGAGCCGCTTGATCATGTTGCTCTCAAGGAGCAACGCCTCGACCTCGCCCTCCGTCGTGATCACCTCGACCGATGCGGTGCCCGCGATCATGCGCTGCAGGCGGACGGGCAGAGTGCGGACGTTGACGTAGGTCGCCACCCGCTTCTTCAGGCTCTTGGCCTTGCCGACGTAGAGCGGCTTCTCGTGCCGGTCGCGCATGCAATAGACGCCGGCACCCGCCGGCATGTTGGCCAGCGCCTTGCGCAGCGCCGCAACCCCGCGCTCGAGAGAAACGCCGGGGTCGGCGAGCGCCGCCGCATCGTCCGTGACGGACGTGGTCGGCCGCTCGATCTGCACGTCCACCATCGCGTCATCCGCCTGATGCGCCACGTGGCCTGAGAGATAGTCCCTGCCCCGCGGCCCGTCAACGCGCGGGTGCCGGCCGCAAGGCATTAACCGACTAGCCATTCCGTTCGAAACGCGTTGCGAACCGCGATATGATCGGGCAACCGGCCGACGCGCCGGACTACCGACACGGCGCGCGGTCACGACCCTTGGACAGGGAGGTATATTCCATGAGCAAAATGCGATTGGCTGCATTCGTCGCGGCTGCCGCCGCACTGTGCCTCGGGCTGGCGCCGGACGCCAAGGCCGACGGCCACGAGGTGAAGGTCGGGGTCATTCTCGGCTTCACCGGCCCGATCGAGTCGCTGACGCCCGCCATGGGGGACTCTGCTGAGCTGGCCCTGAAAGAGGCATCGGATTCGGGCGCCTTCCTGGGCGGCAAGGTGCTGGTGCCGGTCAGGGGCGATTCGACCTGCATCGACGCGGCCGCAGCCACGGCGGCTGCGGAGCGCCTCGTCACCGCCGAAGGCGTCGCCGCGATCTTCGGCGCCGACTGCTCCGGCGTCACCATCGCCATCACCAACAATGTGTCGGTGCCGAACGGCGTAGTCACAATCTCGCCGTCGGCCACCTCGCCGGCGCTCACCACGATCGAGGACAACGGCCTCTTCTTCCGCACCGCGCCGTCGGACGCGCGGCAGGGGCAGGTTCTTGCCGAGGTCCTGACCGAGCGGGGCATCAACAGCGTCGCCGTCACCTATACCAACAACGACTACGGCAAGGGCCTCGATGGCAGCTTCGAAAACGCCTTCACCGCCCTCGGCGGCACGGTCGAAATCTCGGCGGCGCACGAGGACGGCAAGGGCGACTATTCGGCCGAGGTGGGCGCACTGGCCGCTTCGGGCGCGGAGCACCTGGCTGTCTTCGGCTACATCGACCAGGGCGGCAAGGGGATCATCCAGACCGCTGTCGACACCGGCGCCTTCGAGAACTTCATCGTCGCCGACGGCATGATCGGGGACTCGCTGATCGAGGCGATCGGCGATGATCTCACCGGCACCATCGGCACCGCGCCGGGCTCGGCCTCCGAGGGTGCCCAGATGTTCCTCGACCACGCCGCCGCCAATGGCGTGGACGGCGACGGCCCTTTCCGCGGCGAGTCCTATGACGCTGCGGCACTGATCGTGCTTGCCATGCAGGCCGCAGGCTCGGCCGATCGCGGCGGGATCGCGGGGCACGTGATGGCCGTCGCCAACGGGCCTGGCGAGCCAATTCTGCCGGGCGAGCTGGCCAAGGGGCTGCAGATCCTCGCCGACGGCGGGGAGGTAGACTATGTCGGCGCGTCCAGCGTCGAGCTCACCGAGGTGGGCGAGGCCGCCGGCTCCTACGCCGTGATGGAGGTCGAAGGCGGCGCCTTCGTGACCAAGGAAATCCGTTAGGTCGCACAATTACGGCCGGCGGCTCGGGCAGCGATGACCGGGCCGCCGGCCGCACTCCCTGACGCGGCTGGTCGCGCGGACGCCGCGCGTGCCATGATCCGGGTCGAAGACCTGCACCTGCATTTCGGCGGCATCCGCGCCGTCGACGGGGTGAGCGCCGCGATTGAAGAGGGATCGATCACCGGCTTGATCGGCCCCAACGGCGCCGGCAAGACCACCCTCTTCAACGTCATCGCCGGCGTTTATCCGCCCTCCCAGGGCCGGGTCTTCCTGCAGGGCGAGGACATCACCGGCCTGAAGCCGCACCAGCTCTTTCACCGGGGCCTGCTGCGCACCTTCCAGATCGCCCACGAATTTTCCAGCCTCACCGTCGCCGAGAACCTGACGATGGTGCCCGCAGGCCAGGCCGGGGAGGAGCTGGTCAGCGCCTGGTTCCGCCGCGGCAAGGTGCGCGCGCAGGAAGAAGAGATCCGCGCCAGGGCGGCGGACGTCATCAGCTTCCTCGGCCTGGACGAGGTCGCGGGCGAGCGCGCCGGCGCCCTTTCGGGCGGACAGAAGAAGCTGCTGGAGCTCGGCCGGACGATGATGGCCGAACCCCGGATTGTCTTCCTCGACGAGGTCGGCGCCGGCGTCAACCGCACCCTGCTGCGAAGCATCGGCGACGCCATCCTCCGCCTCAATCGCGAGCGCGGCTACACCTTCTGCATGATCGAGCACGACATCGACTTCATCTCGCGCCTGTGCCAGCCGGTGATCGTCATGGCCGAGGGCAAGCTGCTGACCCAGGGCTCCCCCGACGAGGTCAAGGCGGACCAGCGGGTGATCGATTCCTACCTCGGCCGCGGCCGGCAGCGCGGCCCGAGCCGGCAATGAGCTTTCTCGCGAGCGAAGGGATGACTGGCGGCTACGGCGGCGCGGACATCATTCGCCGCTGCACCATCGAGGCCGAGCAGGGCGAGGTCGCGGTCATCGTCGGGCCCAACGGCGCCGGCAAGTCGACCGCCATGAAGGCGATCTTCGGCATGGTCATGCTGCGCGAGGGCGCGGTCGTCCTCGACGGCGAGGACATCACCCGGCTCAGCCCGCAGGAGCGCGTGCGCAAGGGCATGGGCTTCGTGCCGCAGGAGCGCAACGTCTTCACCACCATGACCGTCCAGGAAAACCTGGAGATGGGCGCCTACATTCGCGAGGGCGGCACTGCCGACACCATGGCGCGGGTCTTCGACCTCTTCCCGATCCTGAAGGAGAGGCGGCGCCAGCTTGCCGGCGAGCTTTCGGGCGGCCAGCGCCAGCAGGTGGCGATCGGCCGGGCGCTGATGACAGAGCCCCGGCTTCTCATGCTGGACGAGCCCACTGCCGGGGTCTCGCCCGTGGTCATGGACGATCTCTTCGACCGCATCCTGGAGATTCGCGCGACCGGCATCGCCATCCTGATGGTGGAGCAGAACGCCGCGCAGGCGCTTACCATCGCCGACCGCGGCTTCGTGCTCGTTACCGGCCAGAACCGCCACACGGACACCGGCGCGGCGCTGCTCGCCGACCCCGAGGTCCGCCGCTCCTTCCTGGGCGGGTAGCCCGTGACCGACGTCGCGAACGCAATCGTTCTGCTGACGAACTTCGTTATCGTGCCGGGCGTCGCCTACGGCTCCCAGCTCGCTCTCGGCGCCCTCGGCGTGACCCTCGTCTTCGGCATCCTGCGCTTCGCCAATTTCGCCCACGGCGACGTCATGGCGTTCGGCACCATGGTCGCGCTACTGACGACGTGGTGGTTCCAGGGCATGGGCGTCGGCATCGCACCGCTGCCCACAGCGCTGATCGCGCTGCCCTTCGGCATCGTGGCGGCGGTCGCCTTCAACCTCTCTGCGGACCGCGTCGTCTTCCGCTTCTATCGCCGCCGCAAGAGCCCGCCGGTGATCCTTCTGATCGCCTCGGTCGGCGTGATGTTCGCGCTGCAGGGCATCGTCCGCTTCATCATCGGCCCCGACGACCGGCGCCTCGCCGACGGCGCGCGCTTCATCATCAAGGCCTCCGAGTTCAAGGCCGCGACCGGGCTGAAGGAGGGCCTCGCCATCAAGCTCTCCCAGGGGTTGACGGTGGTTGTCACCGCGATCGCGGTCACCGCACTCTTCTGGTTCCTGCACCGGACGCGGGCCGGCAAGGCGATGCGCGCCTATTCGGACAACGAGGACCTGGCGCTTCTCTCCGGCGTCAGCCCGGACCGTGTGGTGCTCTACGCTTGGCTGATCGCCGGCACCCTGGCGGCGGTGGCCGGCACCATGTACGGCATCGACAAGAGCTTCAAGCCGTTCACCTACTTCCAACTGCTGCTGCCCATCTTCGCTTCGGCGATCCTGGGCGGCATCGGCCACCCGATCGGCGCGGTCGTCGGCGGCTTCATCGTGGCGCTCTCCGAGACCGCGGTGACGTACGCCTACAAGAAGTTCCTGCGCTACCTGCTGCCCGAGAGCTGGGAGCCAAGCGGGCTCATGCAGCTGCTGTCCACCGACTACAAGCTCGCGATCTCCTTCGTAATCCTGGTGGTCGTGCTTCTCGTGCGCCCGACCGGGATCTTCCGCGGGCGGGTGCTCTCATGACGCCGAAGCTCCGCACGCCGACGCTCTTCGCCGTCATGGCGCTGCTGCTCGCCGCCGTGGGAGTCGGCCAGTCGTGGGTGGTGAGCCTTTCCATTCTCAATCTCTGCCTGATCTCCGCGATCATGGCGCTCGGCCTCAACATGCAGTGGGGCTACGCAGGCCTGCTCAACGTTGGCGTGATGGGCTTCGCTGCGCTCGGCGGGCTCGCCGGCGTTCTGGTCTCGGAAGCGCCGGTCGGTGAAGCATGGGCGGCGGGTGGCGATGGGCTCGGATTCGCGCTCTTGATCGTCGTTGGGGTGGCGCTGCTGATCGTCCTGCTGCGCCGCTTCCTGCGAAAGGGGCCGCTACGCACGGCAGCAACGGCGCTCCTCTTGGTCGCCGGTTTCTTCCTCGCCCGCAAATTCTTCGACCCAGCGGTGGAGTCGATCGAGCGAATCGACAGCACCACGACGGGCTACCTCGGCGGCGCCGGCCTGCCGATCATCCTCTCCTGGGCGGTCGGCGGGCTGCTTGCCGCAGGCGCGGCCTGGCTCATCGGCAAGGTCGCGCTGGGATTGCGCACGGACTACTTCGCCATCGCCACGCTCGGCATCGCCGAGATCGTCATCACCGTCATCAAGAACGAGGACTGGCTCGGCCGCGGCGTGAAGAACGTCACGGGCCTCGACCGGCCGGTGCCTTACGAGATCGATCTTCAGGCAAGCCCCTGGTTCCTCGATCTGGTCCAGTGGCTCGGCACCGATGCGATCGCGGGATCGAGCATCTTCGTGAAGCTCTGCTACGCAGTGCTCTTCGCGCTCGTCCTGATCGCGGTCGTCTGGCTTGCCGAGCGCGCGCTGAACTCGCCCTGGGGGCGCATGATGCGGGCCATCCGCGACAACGAGGACGCTGCCGCCGCGATGGGCAAGGACGTGACCCGGCGCCACATGCAGATCTTCGTCCTCGGCGCGGCGGTCATGGGCATCGCGGGCGCCATGCTGACCACGCTCGACGGGCAGTTCACGCCGGGCAGCTATCAGCCGCTCCGCTTCACCTTCCTGGTCTGGGTCATGGTGATCGTGGGCGGCTCCGGCAATAACTGGGGCGCCGTGCTCGGCGGCTTCCTGATCTGGTTCCTGTGGGTCGAGGCGGAGCCGGCTGCGTTTTGGCTGATGGACGCGATTACCGCCGGCCTGCCCGAGGACAACACGCTCCGCGCCCACCTGCTCGACAGCGCCGCCTACATGCGGCTCATCGTCATCGGGCTCATCCTTCTCGTCGTCATGCGCTTCAGCCCGCGCGGCATAATTCCGGAACGACGAGGCCGGTGAGCCCGGCCGGCGACGGCTAAATCTTGAGGCGCTCTCGCGTAATGGCGATGAGGCGCGCCATGCCGTGCGGCTCGAGGATCAGGATGGCGATGATGAGGCCGCCGAAGATGATGACCTCGATATGCTTTGCGATGTCCACGGCGAGGTCGATGCCCAGGATCGGGTTCAGGTTGGTGAGGAAGATCGGCAGGATGGTGATGAAGGCGGCACCGATGATGGAGCCCGAGATCGAGCCGAGGCCGCCCACGATGATCATGAAGAGCACCAGGAAGGACACGTTGACGTCGAAGGCGATGGTCTCGGCGCTGCCGAGATAGAGGAAGACGAAGAGCGCGCCGGCGACGCCGCAGAGATAGGAGCTCACGCCGAAGGCCAGCAGCTTGGTGCGAAGCAGCGGGATGCCCACGATCTCGGCGGCCACGTCCATGTCGCGCACCGCCATCCAGGCGCGGCCGAAGCGGCTCCGCATCAGATTCCAGGAGAAGAAGACGAAGACCGCCAACAGGACGAGCGCCACCAGATAGCGCACCTCTGCGGCAGCCTCGGGCCCCGTGATCATGACGCCCGCGAAGGTGCGCGGCGGCGCCGTGATCGTGCCCGACGGGTTGTCGTTGTAGAACCACGGCACCCGGTTGAAGAGCCAGATCAGGAAGAACTGCGCGGCCAGCGTGGCCACCGCCAGATAGAAGCCCTTGATGCGCAGGCTCGGCAGCCCGAACAGGATGCCGACTCCGGCGGCGAAGAAGCCCGAGATGAAGAAGATGGCGATGATGTCGAGCCCGGGCCACGCGGTCGTCATCTTGAAGGCGGCGTAGGCGCCCACCGCCATGAACCCGCCGGTGCCGAGCGAGAGCTGGCCGGCGAAGCCGGTGAGCAGATTGAGCCCGAGCGCCGCCAACGCGAAGATCAGGAACGGGATCAGGATCGCCTGAAGCCAGTACTCGTTCGCCAGCGTCGGCACCGCGAAGAAGGCGAGCAGCGTGATGACGGTCACGAAGACCGTGTTGATCGCGCGCGAGCGGGTCGCGAAGAAGGTGCTGTAGAGGTCGGTGAAATAGCTGAGCACGGTCACACCCGCTCGATGATCTTCTCGCCGAACAGGCCCTGGGGCCGGAACATGAGAACCAGCATCGCCAGCATGTAGGCGAACCAGTTCTCGATCGCGCCGCCGATCACCGGGCCCCAATAGACCTCGGCGACCTTCTCGCCGAGGCCGATGATGAGCCCGCCGACGATGGCGCCGGGCACCGAGGTGAGCCCGCCCAGGATGAGCACGGGCAGCGCCTTCAGCGCGATCAGCGACAGGCTGAACTGCACGCCGCTCTTCGCCCCCCACATGATGCCGGCGACGATGGCGACGATTCCCGCCACCGACCAGACGATGATCCAGATCGTCCTGAGCGAGATGCCGAGGGAGAGCGCGGCCTGCGGATCGTCGGCCACGGCGCGGAGCGCCCGGCCCATCGGCGTGTGCTGGAAGAGCAGTGCCAGCACCGCCACGAGCACGGCCGCCACCAGGGCAGCGATGAGATCGAATTCGTTGAGCAGCATGCCGCCGACGTCGACCGG
>JAPPHR010000022.1 GCA_028820995.1 Rhodospirillales bacterium | reverse complement strand
TCGAGCCGTTGTTGATGATGCGCCCGCCCATGGGCTCCTGCGCCTTCATGATGCGGAAGGCCTCCTGGGTGCAGAGGAAGACGCCCGTGAGGTTGGTGTCCACCACCTGCTGCCACTTGTCGAAGCGGAGGTCCTCCAGCGGCACGGCCGGGGCGCTGATGCCCGCGTTGTTGAAGAGCAGATCGAGCCGGCCGAACGCGGACTTCGCCTCAGCAAAGAGCGCCGCGACCTGGTCCTGCTTGCCAACATCGCAGGGCACCGCAAGCGCCATATCAGGGTCTGCGCCGGCCTCGGCGATGGCGCTTTCCAGCGTCTCCCGCCGGCGGCCCGAGAAGACCACGGCCCAGCCGTCCCCCAGCAGCGCGTGCGCCGCAGCCTTGCCGATCCCCTGCCCTGCGCCCGTGACGAGGGCGACCCTGTGCTCTTCGCTCATACGTGCTGTCCCCGCGCTCCAGCCGCCGTGAGGGGCAGTTCGCGCCTTGTTTGCGAGGCGCCGCGTATAGCACGGTGCGGAACCATCGCGAAATCGAGATACCTAACGCGCGCGCTTCCGTTCGCGGAGGTCGTGGCAGCCCGCGACCCGGCGCGGGTCCGTGTCGGCGGGAAAGAGGCTCACCTTTTGCACTTTCTGGGTGCTGGTCAGCGGCAGAGAGTCGACGAACAGCAGATGGCCCGGCGCCTTGTAGTAGGCGAGCCGTTCCAGGCAGAGGTCCTGAAGCGCCTCGGCCGCGTCCAGGTCCGCGCCTGCGCCCGGCGCCGGGACGATGCAGGCCATCACCTCTTCCTGGCGGAGCTCGTCGGGCGCCGCGATCACCGCCGCCTGGGTCACACGCGCGTCGGCCTGGAGCACCGCCTCGACTTCAGCGGCGGCGATGTTCTCGCCGCTGCGGCGAATGATGTTCTTCTTGCGATCGACGAAGCAGAGCATGCCGTCGGTTGCGCGGGTCACGACATCGCCGGTGTGGAACCAGCCGCCCTGCCATGTCTCGTCGGTCGCGTCGGAATCCTTCAGATAGCCGGAGAACAGCCCGCGCCTCGGGTCGTCGCCCGTCATCCGCAGCGTGAGCTCACCTGGAGTGCCCGGCGGCACCTCGCGGTCCTCGTCGTCGACCAACCGCACCTCGCAGCCCGAGAGGGGACGGCCGAATGCGCGCGTGTCGGTTTGCCGGGGCTCTACGCTCGCCCACGTTGGCATCGCCACCTCGGTCATGCCCCAGCCCTCGATAAGCGGAAAGCCGAAGCGCGCCTCGAAGGCCTCGTGATGCTTCGGGTCGATGCCGGCGCCGGCGCCGAAACTCACGGAATGGGCGCGGTCCTCGGGCCCCGGCGGCAGGCTGAGCAGGAGCGGCGGCATGATGCCGAGATAGTGGATGATGGTGGCCCTGCTCGCCGCCACGTCGGCCCACCAGTTGCGGGGATGGAAGCGGTCGGCCATGACGATGCAGCCGGCCGCGCTCAGCATCGCCATGCTGCCGATGGCGAGCGCATTCGCATGGTGGAGTGGCAGTGGGTTGAGCAGCCGTTCGGAGCCTTCCTCTAATGTCATCAGGCCGCCCGCCTCCCGATACCAGCGCGCGGCATTGAGGAAATAGCGGTTGCCGAGAACGCAGCCCTTGGGCCGCCCGGTGGTGCCCGAGGTGTAGAGCAGGGCCGCCTCGTCGTCGATGCCGGGCGCGCCGCCGGCTCCCGCGCCGACGCGGGGTGCCGGCAGACGGCTCGGAAGGTCGGCGGCATCGACGATCGGCACGGCGTCCGTCAGTTCGGCCACGGCAGCCTCGACATCGGCCAGCCGCTCCGGCACGGAGACCACCAGTGCGGCCTCCGAATGGTCGAGGAGATAGACCATCTCGTCCTGCCGGTAGGCCGGGTTGATCGGCACGATGCCGCAGCCGAGCGCGTTGAGCGCCCACCAGTGCAGGTGGAAATCGGGTCTGTTCTCCAGGAGCAGCGCCACGCGCTGGCCGCGGCCGTAGCCTGCCTGGCGATAGAGGGCGCTGAGCGCAGCCACCCGGTCGCGCGCCTCGCAGTAACTGATCTCGATCCCGTCCGGATGGTAGGGCCTGCCCTGCATCGGAGGCGCGCAGAGGCAGCCGCTCTCCGGCACCCTCAGCGCCGCCGCCTCGAACAGCTCGAACACCGTCTCGGTCATCGTGTTTCCATCTGTTGACCGGCCCGCCGGCACACGCCTAGGCTCTCGCCCGCCGTTGAGAAGCGCCGGGCCCGCCGGCCGCCGCCGGCGAGGAGACCGTGCTCATGGGCGCCACCGAGGACAAATACTTCCACCGCCCGCCAGGCGAGATCACGCTGCTGCCGCCGATCGACATCGACCTCGCGCGGACGGCTCTCATCGTGATCGACATGCAATATCACGACGCCCATGCGGAGCAAGGCGTCGTCGCCGCGCTCGAAAAGCTCTATCCGGGCTCCACCGCCTACTACGCAGAGCGCCTCGCCACTGTGGTGCCCGCCATCCGCTGCCTGCTCGACCACGCGCGCGCCACGGGCCTTGAGGTGATCCACGTGGTGGTCGGCTCCGACTACCGGGACTTGCGGGACTTCAACAAGCGCATGCGGAGCTGGATCCTCAACCTGCAGGAGCGCTCCGGCATGGCCGACTTCTATTGGACGCAGTCGCCCACCTACCGGATCCTCGAGGAGCTGACGCCCGCAGAGGGCGAGACCGTGTTCCAGAAGCGCAGCTACGGCGCCTTCAACAGCACCAACTTCGAGAACCTGCTGCGCGAAATGGGGATCGATACCCTGCTCGTCACCGGCTGCGTCACCAACTACTGCGTCGAGACGACCGTGCGCGACGCGGCGGACCGGGGCTTCGCCTGCGCCCTGATCGACGAGGCAGTCGCGGGCTTCAGCCAGGAATCCCACGACGCGACGCTGTCCTCGCTGCGCGGCGGCTTCGCCGCCGTCATCCCGACGGTGGACGACACGGTGGCAATGCTCGACGAGATCGCAGGCCGCGCAGCCCCGCGCGTCGCTGCCGAGTGAGGGGAGAAAGCATGCCCAGGTTCTACGAGCCCGATCTCGGCGCAAGCCCGGACGACCCCTTCGCCCGCGACGGCGAGGGCAGGCTGATCCGGCGCGCCTTCTGGCTCGACATGAGCGACCGCTCCCTCGTGCTGGCGATGACGCAGGGCATCGGTGCCGCGCTCAGCAACGATCACAAGCGCGCGCACCTGGCGGACATCGGCCGCGCCCACGTGATCGACCAGGTTTGCGTTCAGGAGATTCTGCCGCCGGAACGATGAGCGGCACGGGGCCTAGTCAAACTGCGGAGAGAAGATCGGCAGCCCGTTCCGCCACCGCAACGATGGCCGCGTTGATCGGACCCGTCGGGAGGCTCGGAAGGATCGAGCCGTCAACGATGTGAAGCCCCGGCACGCCCGCGACGGAAAGGTCGGGGCGGACGACGGCGGCAGGGTCCGTCCCCATCCTGCAAGTGCCGATCGGATGGTGGTGCGTGAAGGCGGCGCGCTCGATGAAGGCGAGGCGCGTGTCTCGGCTCGCGAGATCGGCGGGCCGCGGCAACAGCTCCCCGCCGCGCCACGGCGCGTAGGCGTCCGCAGCGCCGAGGCGCCGCGCCCAGTCGAGTGCCTCGAGAAACAGCAGGCGGTCCTCCGGCTCACTGAGGTAGGCGGGATCGATAATCGGCTTCGCGCGCGGATCTGACGAGGCGATGGTCAGACGGCCTCGGCTTCGAGGGTGCGTGATGCCGAACATCAAGGTGTATCCCTCGCCGGCCGAGGGCACGCGAATGCTGTCCGCAAGGGCCTCCGAGACCACAGGCAGCGTGACGCACGCCACCACCAGATCCGGCGCGTCTCCGGGCCTCTGCCCGCGCGCGTGGATGTAGGTGAGCGCCTCCGAATGTTGCGTCGTAGTCGGCGGAAGCGCTTTGCAGGCGCGATACACGTTGCCGGCGGCGAGCAGATGGTCCTGCAGGTTCTGCCCCACGCCCGGCAGGTCGCGCCGGACCGCGATTCCGAGAGCCGCCAGCGTGGCGCCCGGACCCAGACCGGATCGCATCAGGATGGCAGGCGTTCCGATGACCCCCGCCGCCAGCACGACGCCGCGCCGGGCGTCCAGGCGGTGGACCGTGCCCCCTTCGCGTGCGAAGACCCCGGTCGCGCGTCCGGCGTCGTCGAAGGCCAGCCGGTCGATGAGCAAGCCCGTGCGCAGTTCGAAGTTCGCCCGGTCGCGAACGGCTTCGGTCAAGTAGGCATCGGCGACACTCTGGCGGCGGCCGTTCACGATCGTGAGCGTGTTGAGCGTGGGGCCCGCCAGGTCCGGCCCGTTGTGATCGCGGATCGGACGAAGCCCGAGCTCCACTCCGGCCTGGCAATGGGCGAGGGTGAGCGGATGCGGCCTCGCGGGCTGGCAGAGCCGCACGGGGCCCTCTTCGCCATAGCCGTCCTCAGGGGCGAAGGGCGAGGCTTCCGAGCGGATGAAACAGGGCCGGAGCGTGGCCCAGTCCCACCCCGTGGCGCCTGCCTCGGCCCAGCGGTCGAAGTCCTTCGGATGGCCGCGCACATGACCCATGGCGTTCATCGCGCTCGTCCCGCCAACCACGCGGCCGCGCGGCCATGGGTGCGCGCGTCCTGCCATGGAGCGCTGCGGCACGGTCGTGAAATCCCAGTCGATTGCGGTGCCCTGCAGACGGGGCCAGGCGGCGGGGTCGGCGATGTCGGGGCTCTCGGGTTCTCCGCCCGCTTCCAACAGGAGAACGCGGAGGCCGGGCCGCTCGCTCAGCCGCGCGGCGAGCACGCAGCCTGCCGACCCGGCTCCGACGATGACGACGTCTGCCTCGGTCATTCGTGCCGCCGTCTCACACCTCTCCCGCAACACTTGACCGAGATGCGGCCGCGCCGTCGCGCAGGAGCGACATGATCTCGGCGCCGAGGACGAGGTCTTCCTCCCCGCCGAACTTCTGCTTCCGCAGGCGTCCCTCCCGATCGATGAGGATCATGGTCGGGGTGCCCCGCATGGCATAGCGGGTCATCGTCCTGGGCGTGCCGCCGCCGGACGATGGCGCATCGATGCCGACCGGAAAGGCGATCCTGTATTAGTGGAGGAACGCGGCCAGCGCCTCGCGTGTGCCCTGCGCTTCATGGTGTTCGAACACGGTGTGCAAACCGACGACGGCGACGTCGTCGGGGCTGAATGTCTGACGCACGCGCATGGCTTGCGGCAGGGCGTGGGAGACGCAGCCGGGGCAAAGCATCTGGAAGGCTTCAATCAGCACGACCTTGCCGCGCAGCGCCTTCAGCGTGACGGGGCTCTCGCTGTTCAGCCATTCGGTGGTTTGCAGCTGGGGCGCTGTTTCCCCTGTCATCCGTCGTCTCCTCCAGCCTTCACGGCGTCCGTCGGGGGCTGTTCTGCGGCAGCTTCGGCACACGCTGACCCAAAAGAGTAGATTTATCCAATGCGGCCCGCACGCTATGAGAGGCAGTGAATCGCCACGCAGTTGCCCACAGGGGAGAACGTCATGACCGATGCTGCCGCCTACGAACCGCCACGTGTCTGGAAATGGGAACGCGAGAATGGCGGTGAGTTCGCTTCCATCAACCGGCCCGTTGCCGGCGCGACGCATGAAGCGGAGCTGCCGCGGGGCGAGCATCCCCTCCAGCTCTATTCGCTGGCGACACCCAACGGCGTCAAGGTCACCATCATGCTTGAGGAGCTGCTGGCGGCCGGACACAGCGGCGCAGAGTACGATGCCTATGTCGTCGACATCCGCGAGGGCGATCAGTTCGGGTCGGGGTTCGTGGCGATCAATCCGAACTCGAAAATTCCGACGCTGATGGACTACTCGCTCCCCAGGCCGACGCGCGTGTTCGAATCGGGTGCGATCCTGCTCTACCTGGCGGAAAAGTACTCCGCCTTCATCCCGGAAGACCCGTCGGACCGCGCCGAGTGCCTGTCATGGCTGTTCTGGCAGATGGGCTCCGCGCCATACCTCGGCGGCGGTTTTGGACATTTCTATGCTTACGCTCCCTACAAGATGGAGTATCCGATCGACCGTTACACCATGGAGGCGAAGCGTCAGCTCGACGTCCTCGACAGGCGGCTGGCCGAGACGCGTTACGTGGCCGGTGATGCGTACACGATCGCCGACATGGCGATTTGGCCGTGGTACGGCGTGCTGACGACCGGCAAGCTCTATGACGCTGCCGAGTTCCTCGCGGCGCAGGAGTACGAGAACGTCGTGCGCTGGTACGATGAGATCGCGGCGCGCGAGGCGGTGATCCGCGGACGCAAGGTCAACCGGATCAGTGGGCCGCTCGGGGATCAACTCCGCGAGCGCCACGACGCGTCGGACTTCGCGCTTCGCACACAGGACAAGATCGAAGCGGCGGGCTAACAGGCATTTCACGACTGCTGGCCGGACAGATGGAGAGTGTCACACTGCCCCAAGGGTCATGAATCGCCGGGCACCGTGCCTTGGGGAAGGCTCTCGACATGGGCGCAGATGTCGCGCGGGCGCGTCAGCCAGATTCGGTCCCGCAGCGGCGCGATGTGCTCGAAGAAGCGGCGCAGGTGGCGGATACGGTAGGGCCGCCCCATGACGAAAGGATGGAGCGAGATCGGGCACACCAATGGTTGCCCCTCGCTCTGCGCCAGCATCTCGTCGAAGCCGTCGATCAGCATGTCCACGAACTCGGCAGCGGTGTGGCCGTACCAGACGATGCCGCGGGTGTCGTTGCACTCGACCGGATAGGGCATCGCCAGGATGCGGCCTGCGCGCGTCTTCATCCAGATCGGCTGGTCGTCGCAGGTCCAATCCATGAAGTAGCGATAGCCTGCCTCCTGCAGCAGGTCGGGCGTGACAGCGCTGTTGGAAATCCAGGGGCTCATCCAGCCCGCCGGCCGGCTGCCCTCGTGGCGCTCGATGGTCCGAGTGACCTCGGCGATGAGCGCGGCCTCCGCCGCCTCGTCGAGGTGCTCCTGCATGTCGGAGTTGGTGATGCCGTGGCCCAGGATCTCGTGGCCGCGCTGCCTCAGCGCCTCGGGAATGTCGGGGCAGTGCTCGTAGATCGCGAGGTTCATCTGGGCTTCGATGGGGATGTCGAAGGCGTCGAACAGCTCGAGCAGGCGCCAGATCCCGACCCTGTTGCCGTAGTCGCGCCACGAATAGACGCTCGCGCTGTTCGCCTGGTCCGGCGGCGCGATGGCCACGCCCTTGCCCTCGCCGAAGCTGAATTGCTCGATGTTGACGGCGATGTAGACGGCAAGTCGGGTCCCGTTCGGCCAGTCGTAGACCGGGCGGGCGGTGATGTTGGAATAGGGGTAACGACCGTGGGTGCGAATCATTTGGGCCTCGATCCCGGGCGCCGGCGCGAACAATCCCTGTGGACTTAGTCCTGTGCCCTAGCCGCGCCGACCGGATTGAAATCGTGCTCGCCCACGCCCTGGACGAGGGTGACGCGGCAGCGTCGGCCGTCCTTGCCGGAGACCATGTGCGCGGTCATGGGCGGCACGACGCAGTGGTCGCCGGGTGCAAGCTCGTGACGGGCGCGCGGCGCGCGGGTCTCGATCACCACAGTACCTTCGAGGCCGACGAACACGTCGGTCACGATGGTGTGGTAATGCCACGGAACCGCTTCGCCCGGGCCGATTGTCATGACCTGCACGCGCATACCGTCGGCCTCCGAGACGATGTCGTGGTCGGCGATCGAATAGGGCAGGTCTTCCAGCGCCGTCATGGCTTCTTCCAGTCTTCCATGGTCTCGCCTGGGCGGGTCAGCATAGCGCCACCGGCCACGCTTGTGGGCGATTTCGACGCCTTCTGCGCCAAGGCTTGCCCTACCCCATCGAACCGGCCCATTTCCTGCGCCGCGACCCTGGTGAGAAGTGCGGGCTAGGGCTCCGCCGGCGTCGCGGGCTGGCGCCGCGCGGCATGAATCAGAAGTGCCACGCCCGCCAGCATCAGCACCGCGGCGCCCCAGACGTAGGCGCTGTGGCGCTCGTTGAAGAAGAGGATGCCCCAGCCGAGGCCGGCCACCACCACCACGTAGTTGAACTGCGAGAAGAACACCGGACCGGCGGCGCGGATGATGATGAGGAAGGTGACGTACATGGTGATCGTGACGCCGGCGGCGCCGATGATCGCGAGATCGGCGACGGTGTCCGGCCCCGGCACCACGTAGGTCTGGCCGAGCCCGATCATCACCGGGGCGAGCATGATCGCCGCCGCCGTCACGATACCGCTCGCAAACGTCAGCACCGGCGTCTCCGGCGGGTCGATGAGCGCCGCGAGGTTGTTGGTCAGCGCGAAGCAGGCCGGTGCCAGCAGGGCGAGCAGGAACCAGCCCACCATGCCGGGCTCCGGCAGGGAGAACGTGGGAATTATCATCAGCAGGATGCCGCCCACGCCGCACAGCACGCCGATCAAACTGAGCGAGCGCACCCGCTCCAGCCGGAGGGAAAGCGCGATCAGGTAGGTGATCGGCGGCGAGAGGATCACCACCATGGAGAGGATGCCCGTCGGCAACTTGGGCGCGAGCCAGGTAATCAGCGCGACCGGTGCGGCGATGCCGAACAGGCCCAGCACGAAGTAGGCCCTGAGGTGCCGACCCTCCAGCCTGGGCAGCTCGCGCCGCCATGCAGCGAGGATCAGGAGCAGGACCGCAGCGCCGAGCGTTTGCCAGAAGGTGAAGCCGACCGGCGGCGTCCCTGCTTCCACCCCGATCTTGTTCATGGTGAAGATGAGCGGATAGACCGCTCCGATCGTGAACAGCAGGAAGATCGGGAGGGAGAGCGGCCCGCGGCGCCGCATCGGGCTTGAAGGCAGAGGTGCTAGAAAACTATTGGGCGGCTGCGCTGGCGGTGCGTTCCGGCTCCACCAGAAGGCAATCGTCGTCGAGCGGCTCGATCGGCGCAAAGTCCCGGTGCGCGATGTACTCCGGCCGCTGGAAGCGGCGGATCGCGTTGTCCACCCGGTTGGCCGAGAAGTAGACCGCAAGCCGGCCCCAGGGCGACATGTTGGGCGCGGACCCGTGCACCAGGTTGCAGTGGAAGAGCAGCGCGGCCCCCGGCTCGCCCTTGGGTGCCACGATCCCGCCTTCCGCCACCAGCTTCTCGATGGTCTCGTTGTCGACCGTCCAGAGCGGGTAGCTCGTGGTCTCCAAGTCGTGGCCGGCCTCGATCCGGCCCAGCCGGTGCGAGCGCGGGATGAACATCAGCGGGCCGTTGAACTCGTTCACCGGATCGAGGAAGACCGCGAGGTTCATGGCCTTGGGCTCCGGCATCAGGTCGTCCCGCGACCAGGTGCCGTAATCCTGGTGCCACTGCCAGACGTCGCCGTCGAAGGCGGCCTTGGCGTTCACCTTGAACTGATGGATGTAGATGGGCCCGCCGAGGATCTGCATCGCAGGCTCGACGAGGCGCGGATGGCGGGAGAGCCGCCAGTAGATGTCGCTGTAGGTGTGGACGCCGAAGGCGGTGCGCACGGCGCCGCTATGCTCGCGCACGATCTCCGGCCCCGTGCGGGCGAAGACGGCCGGCAGCGCGGCCCGCAGCGCCGCAGCCTCCTCGGCCGAAAAGAGGTCCGGCAGGAAGAGAAATCCCTCGCGATCCAGGGTCTCGCACTGTTCGCCCGTGAGCTTCATCGCCCGCTCCCTCCTGCGGCTGAGGCGCAAATTGCGCCCGGAGCGGTGCGTACGTCAAGACGCTGGATCGGATGCATCGCCCGCCGGGGCGGAAGGCCGGTTGACCAGAAAGAGCCCGGCGAGCATGAGGACCAGCGCGAGCCAGATCCAGTAGCTGTGGCTTTCGCCGAAGAAGAGCACGCCCCAGCCGATGCCGGTCAGCGGGATCATGAAGTTGACGGTCGTGAAGAAGACCGGGCCGGCGAGGCGGATGATCTCGATCATCAGGTAGAAGACCAGCGCGGTGACCCCCGCCGCTGCGGCCAGCGCCCAGTCGCCGTCGGTCATCGGACCCTCGAACCACCACCACTGACCGGTGGCCGCCATCACGACGAACATGAACAGGGCGCCGGTCGCGAGAATGCCGCCTGCCAGCGGCAGCGCACCGGCAGGCGGCGGCTCGAGCCACGAGATGATGAGCGCGTTCGCGACATAGAGCACAGGTGCTGCGAAGCTCAGCAAGACCCAGGGCGCCATGTCGGGTGTGGGGAGGCTGGTCTCGGGCACGACCACCAGGGCGACGCCGGCGACGCCGAGGATCAGTCCGACGGTGCGGATCGCGCGGAAGCGGTCCATGCGGAACAGCGCGGCCGCAGGATAGGTGAGGATGGGCGTGAGCGTCGCGCCCAGCCCGAGCACGCCTGCCGGCACCTTGGGCGCGACGAAGGCGAGCACGGTGTACGTCATGCCGAAGGAGATCGTGCCGAGCACGAGATAGCCGCGCATATGCTCCCACGAGAGCCTGGGCAGCGTGCGGAAGGCGGCGCCGAGCCCCAGCAGGATGAGCGCCGCGCCGGTCCCCATCCAGAACACGTAAGGGATGAAGGGAATGCCGTCGGTGGTCGCCAGCCGGTTGAGCGAATAGAGGATTCCCCAGCCCAGCGCCGAGACGGTCAGGAGAACCGCCGGCCAGAGGAGCGAGTGTGCACCGTCGTTACGCGATGCGGGCTCCGTCACACGCCGTCCTCCGGCCCCAGCCTTACAGCCTCATGCCGAGGGTCCTGCCTTCGTAGAAGGCCATGCCCGCGGTACGGGCCGCTACCATGTCGCCGATGGTGTGGACCTCGATGTCGTCATCCGCAAGGTCGCGGGCGAGCGCATCGTCCACCGTATTCGTGGTCGCCAGCACAAGGCTGTCGAACGCCAGCTCCTGCGTCTCGCCGGTGTAGAGGTTCTGGATCGAGGCCGTGTTCCCGGCCCAGCGTGTCAGCGCGTGACTGCAGATCACCGTGACGCCCAGCTTCGCGAAGCGCTCGCGCGTGCTCGGGCCGAGATGGGAGCCGTCGAGCGCCTCGGCAGCCTTGTCGGATGCGGTGACGACGGTGACGTCGTGGCCGCGCTCGGCGAGGTGCAGCGCGGTGCCGGAGGCGGGCCACCAGCCGTTGATGTCGTCGAGGAGGAGGACGCGCTTGCCGGGCCGGGCGGTGCCTTCGAGCACGTCGTTGGCGGTGTGCACATTCTCCTGCTCCGCGCCCGGCAGCGCATCGACGTGGGGGAGCGCGCGCTGGAACCCGGTCCGTGTCGGCCGGGACCCGGTGGAGAGCACGACCGCGTCGGCGCCGAAGTCCCGAATGGCATCGGCGGTCATCTCCGCGCCCAGCTCCACCCGGACCTGCAGCTTCTCGAGCTGTGTGCGATACCAGCCGAGCAGCTCGCCGATCTCGTCCCGCTCCGGCTGCGCTGCGGCGAGGCGGAACTGCCCGCCGAGGTCCGGCGCCTTCTCCACCAGCGTCACCCTGTGCCCGCGCTCCGCCGCGATGCGCGCGGTCTCCAGCCCGGCCGGGCCGCCGCCCACCACCAGCACATGGCGCGGGCTCGCGGCCGGCGGCGCGGCGTCGCCGTCCCACGCGTGCTCGCGGCCGACGGAGGGATTGACGAGGCAGGAGATGTGGTAGTCCCGCATGCGCCGCCCGATACAGAGCTGGTTGCAGGAGATGCACGGCCGGATGTCCTCGGGCCGGCCCCCGCGCGCCTTGTTGGCGAGGTGCGGATCGGCGATCTGCCCGCGCACGATGGAGACGAGATCGCAGAGCCCGCCCGCGATGGCGGCCTCTGCGCGCTCGGGCGTCTTGACCCGCGCTTCGGCCGTGACCAGCGCGTGCCTGACGACCTGCTTGATGGCGGCGGCATCGCCCGTGCCGAGCGGCGTCGCGTGGTGGAAGCCCGGCACGATGGTCGTGAACTTGTTGATGTAGCTGCCGGTGCCGCAGGAGAAGTAGTCCGCGAGGCCGCGCTCGTCGAGCCAGGCGAAGATCTCCTGCTTGTCGGCCATGGTGAGGCCGCCGGGATAGGGTTCGGCGCCCGAGACGGTCATGCCGACGATGAAGTCCGGCCCGCAGGCCTTGCGGATGCCGTCCACGATCTCGGTGACGAAGCGCAGCCGGTTCTCCAGGCTGCCGCCCCAGGCATCGTCGCGCCGGTTGGTGAGCGGTGACCAGAACTGGTCGATCAGGCAGGAGTAGCCGGCGAAGAGGTCGACACCGTCGAAGCCGCCCTTTTGG
This sequence comes from Rhodospirillales bacterium, assembly GCA_028820995.1. Classification (GTDB taxonomy): domain Bacteria; phylum Pseudomonadota; class Alphaproteobacteria; order UBA828; family UBA828; genus WTGU01. Next base: position 17,686 of record JAPPHR010000022.1, on the reverse strand, counting down.
TCGCGCACCGCCTGATCGATGAAGGCCTGGATGAGCTCGCGAATCTCCGGCTCGCTCATGGCATGGCTGCCCCAGGGGTCGTGGTGGCTGACCTGACCGGAGGGGGACCAGTAGGGCGCCCAGGAGTTGTCCTGATCGCCGTGGGCGCCGACGTGATAGATCTGGTGGCACATGACGGTGCCGTGGCTGTGGCACTCGTCTGTGATCCTGCGGAAGTGGGGGATGACGGCGTCGTCGGCCATGAAGTTGCCGCGGATGAGAACGGCGCTCGGATGCGGCGGCGTCGGCTCGACGACGATCATCCCGGCGCCGCCCCGCGCGCGCTCGCGGTAGTAGCCGAAGTGCCGCTCGGCCGGCAGCCCGCCTTCGGACATGTTCGCCGTGTGCGCGCCGAAGACGATGCGGCAATTGAGCGTGTGTCCTCGGAGCCGCGCCGGCGTGAACAGGTTGGGGAAAGGCTGCGGCTCCGTCATTGCGCTCACCATCACGATGTTGGCCGCGAACGGGCACGGCGCGCCGCCCACGTCATGGCCGGCAACGATAGCACCAACTGTGCCCACAGGTTTTCGTGGACATCGCGGCGCCGCCGTGAGATCAGGCACCCACCATGCAGTGCGAGAGCGTGAGCTTCTACAGCGAGGGCGTGCGGCTTGCGTGCGATCTCTACCGGCCTGCGGGCGCGGGCCCAGACGACGCGCGCGCGGGCATCGTCCTCTGCCACGGCTATACCGGCGTGAAGAGCCTCTACCTGCCCGACAACGCGCGGGTGCTGACGGAGGCGGGCTACGTGGTGCTGACCTTCGACTACAAGGGCTGGGGGGCGAGCGAGGGGCCGCGCACCCGGCTCGCGCCCTTCAGCCGTGTCGCCGACGTGCAGGCAGCGCTTACCTTCCTGGAGACCCGGCCGGGGGTCGACCGGACGCATCTCGGCCTCTACGGCACCAGCTACGGCGGCGCCACGGCGATCTGGGCGGCGGCGCTCGATAAGCGCGTGCGCTGCGTGGTGAGCGTGGTCGGTGTCGGCGACGGGCGCCGCTGGATGCGGAGCGTGCGCCGCCCTGACGAGTGGCACGATCTGCTCGCCCGTGCACGGGAGGACAGGGAGCAGGCCGTCGCGAGCGGTGAATCCGCGATGACCAAGCGCGACGAGATCCTGCTGCAGGACCGCGCGTCCGCCGAACTCTCCGCTGCGGCGCGTGCGGACAATCCCGACGCGGTCTCCACGGTGCCGGCCTCCTTCATCGACGAGACGCTCTCGTTCCACGCGGATTGGGTGGTGGAGAAGATCGCGCCCCGCCCGCTCCTCCTCATCACGACCGAGGACGACCGTCTGGTGCCGCCCGAGGAGTCGCGATCCCTTTACGACCATGCCGGCGAGCCGAAAAAACTCATCGTGCTCAAGGGCTACGGGCACTACGACGTCTATGCCGAGCCCGCCTTCGGCGAGGTGATGGCGGCCACGCTCGCATGGTACCGGGCGCACCTGCCGGCCCAGGCGCTCGACGCTCTGCCCAAGGCCTGACCCTTTGACCGAGCCCGCGACAATCAGGCTGGAGCCCTCCGGCGACAGCTTCACCTGCGGCCCCGGCGAGACCATCCTGCGCGCAGGGCTCGCCGCGGGCTTCGCCATGCCCTACGAGTGCGCGAGCGGGAGCTGCAGCTCGTGCAAGGGGCGGCTCCTCGCGGGCGAGGTGGATTACCTCTGGCCCGAGGCGACCGGGCTGAGCGAGCGCGACCGCCGCAAGGGCGACCGCATCCTCTGCTGCCAGGCGCTGCCCAGGGGCGATTGCGAGGTTCAGGTGCGCTTGGGCCAAGTCGAGGGGGCGCGGGAGGAGCCCGCGCCTGCGGCCTTCACTGCCACCGTGGAGACGCTGGAGCGGCCGGTGCCGGGCGTGATCGCCTTCGAATGCCGGCCGGAGCAGCCAGTGCCCTTCCTGCCCGGGCAGTACGTGCTGCTCCAGGTGCCGGGCGGCCAGCGGCGCGCCTTCTCGATGGCCAACACCGAGGCGGAGACACTCGCCTTCATCGTCAAGGAGAAGCCGGGTGGCCACGCGTCCCGCTATCTCTTCGAGTCCCTCGCCATAGGCGACACGGTGAGCTTGGAAGGACCCTACGGCCGGGCCTATCTGCGCATCCCGCCGGAGCGCGAAATCGTCTGCGTCGCCGGCGGCTCCGGGCTCGCGCCGATGCTCTCGGTGATCGAGGGAGCGCTGGCCCGGCCCGATACCCCCGGTGTCCGGCTCTTCTTCGGCGCGAACACGGCCGAGGAGCTCTTCATGGTGGAGGAGATGGAGGCGCTCGCGGCCGCGCACGACCGCTTCTCGCTCACGCTCGCCGTCCGAGACGGCGCTCCCGGCGCGGCCACCGGACTCGTCGGCGACGTCGCGCTGGCGGCGATGGAAGACCTGGACGACTGCGATTTCTACATGGCCGGGCCGCCGGGGCTGATCGACGCGCTGCTCAGGCCCGTGATGAAGAGCGGCAAGGTCCGGCCTGAGCGCATTTTCTTCGATCGCTTCTACTGAGCCCCGCGTCTCTCGCCGCGGTTGGCCAACAGTAGGCTAGAACACGGGCGTGCGCATCCAGGGTTCCGGCTCAGCCGGGCCGGGGTCGGTGACGATGAACGGCAGTACTTGGCTGCGCTGGGGCTCTGGCCAGGTATCGAGGCGGAGCGAGCGGTCGGGATCGAAATCGGTATCGATGCCTTCGCGCTCGTAGACCCGCCAGATGCGGGCCTGGAGCGATGCCGGCAGGCTCTCGTAGTCCGGGTGCCACCAGAGCGTGATGTTGGTGCGCTCCTTGCCGGAGCGGTTGGAATGGGCGCCGTGGATCAGCCGGGCGTCGACCACGACGACATCGCCGGCCTTCACGGGCACGTCGATCTCGTCCGGGTGCGAAGCGAAGGCGTCGTCGTCGGGGTTCTTCACCTCCGCCAGCGTGGGATCGTGGGCATCGACGAGGTCGTGCAGCGGATGCCGCCTGCGGTGGGTGCCGGGGACCAGCCTGAGGCAGCCGTTCTGGCGCGTCGTGTCGGTCATGTAGAGGAAGAGCGCGACCTGGGAGACGCGGTCCTCGCGTGAGATCGGGTGCTGCCAGCCCCACCAGTCCTGGTGCCAGAAGAGCGCCGGCCCGCCCGGCGGCTTGCTGATGACGTAGCCCGACGAGAAGAGGGTGCCGTGGAGGCCGAGCCGCCCGAACATCTCCTGAAAGCCGACATGGGCGATGAGCGGCGCGAAGGAGGGGTGGTCCGCGACGGGGACGAGGCTCCCCTGCGAACGCCATTGCGTGCGGTGATCCGCGCCGATGGTCCCGAGCGCTGCCTCTGCCGCATCTCTGGTCGCTTGCAGCGCGACGGGGTCGAGCACGCCCGGCACGTGGCAGAAGCCGTCGGCGACGAGCTGCCGCCGGGCTGCCGCGCCGTCCCAGCCTGCCCGGCGCGTGTCCACCGCGTCCACCGTGCCGCTCATGCCGGCGATCTCATGCAACCGCAACCACAGCGGGGCCGTCGCTCAGCGGTCCGCCCCAAGCTCCCGCTCGACCAGCGTGGCCCAGTAGCTCGCCCCGATGGGCAGGATCTCGTCGTTGAAGTCGTAGCCGGGGTTGTGCAGGAAGCACCCGCCGGGGCCCGTGCCGTTGCCGATCCAGATGTAGCTTCCGGGCCGGGCCTGGAGCATGTAGGCGAAATCCTCCGAGCCCATGCAGGGCGCGAGGTCGCGGTGCACGCGCTCGGCTCCCACCACGGCGGTCGCGGCCGCCTCGGCGCGGTCGGTCTCGTCGGCGGTGTTGACCGTGGCGGGGAAGCGCCCCTCCACGTTCACCGTGGCCCTGCCGCCGAAGGACGCGGCCGTGCTCTCCGCGATCCGCTCAATGTTGGCGGCGATCAGGTCCCTGACCTCGGGCTTGAAGGTGCGGACGGTGCCGCCGAGCTCCACCGCCTGCGGGATGACGTTGAAGGCGTCGCCGCCGTGGATCATCGTCACGCTGACGACGCCGGCCTCCAGCGGGTCCACGTTGCGGGCCACGATGGACTGCAGGCCGGTGACGATCTGCGCCGCCGCCACCACGGCATCGTGGCCGAGGTGGGGCATGGCGCCGTGGGCGCCGGTGCCCTCCACCGTGATGGTGAACTCGTCGCAGGCCGCCATCATCGGCCCGGTGCGGACGGCGATCTCGCCCGGCGGCAGGCCCGGCCAGTTGTGCATGCCGTAGACGGCGCTCGCCGGGAAGTGCTCGAACAACCCCTCCTTCACCATGGCCTCGCCGCCGCCGAGCCCTTCCTCGGCGGGCTGAAAGACGAAATAGACCGTGCCGGCGAAGTTGCGGGTTTCGGCCAGGTAGCGCGCGGCCCCCAGCAGCATCGTCGTGTGCCCGTCGTGGCCGCAGGCGTGCATGGCGCCGTCGTTGGTGGAACAGTGTTCGACATCGTTCGCTTCGAGGATCGGCAGCGCGTCCATGTCGGCGCGGAGCGCGATGGCGCCCTCGCCCGGCGTGCCGTTGAGAATGCCCACCACGCCGGTCTTCGCCAGCCCCCGATGCACCTGGATGCCGAAGGACTCCAGTTTCTCGGCGACGACGGCCGAGGTGCGCTCCTCCTGGAAGCCGAGCTCCGGATGGGCGTGAATGTCGCGCCGCCACGCCGTCATGTCGTCGTGGATGGCGGCGATGCGGTTGATCACGGGCATGGCGTCTCGCTCCCCGTCTGGACGTGTGGATTGAGGGCAGGTGGAGGCCTGGTCCCTGGGCCGCCGCGGGCTACTCGGCGGCCTCGGCCGGGACCGGGCGGTTCATGCCGATCTCGGCAATCCGCTCCTGCGTGTAGACCTGGTGCCACATCTCGTAGGAGAACTCGGAGCGGAGCCGCTGCGCCTTGGGGTTGATGGCAAGGGTCACGGTCTCGCCGCCGAGGATGATCTCGCGGATGCGGCTGCGGTCCTGAAGCTGGGTGATGTCGGCGAGCGGATCGCCGTCGATGACCAGGATGTCGGCGAGGCGGCCCTGCTCCAGCGCGCCCACCCGGCCTTCCTCGCGCACGAAGGTGCCGTTGTTGACCGTGGCGCAGCGCAGCGCGTCCGCCGCCGAGATGCCGAGGTAGGTCACCATGTGCTCGAGCTCGCGCGCGTGCCATTCGCCGTAGGGCGTGACCGCGAAGCCGGAATCGGTGCCGGAGAGGAAGGTGACGCCCGCATCCCGCGCCTTGACGAGGGAGCGCTGGGCGGCCTCGATCTCGCGCTTGTGCGCGTCGGGAAAGCCCGGATAGCAGCCGTCCCCCGGCCGGGTGAAGTCGATGTCGTTCACCACGAGGCTGAAGGTCGGGCAGATCATGCAGCCGTTCTCGACCACCGCCTCCAGGCCCTCGTCGTCCATCCAGGCGGCGTGCAGGATCACGTCGACCCCGGCCCGGGCGGAATAGAGCACGGCCTCGGCACCGCGTGCGTGCACCACCACTTTCTTGCCGAGCCGGTGGGCCTCGGCGACCATCGCCGTGGTCTCTTCCTGGTTGTAGCCGGCGACGAGGACGCTGGTCATCGGGTTCATCGAATCGCCGTCCATGGCGATCTTGATGAAGTCCACGCCGTCCTTGACCATGGTGCGGATCTCCGCGATCCCCTCGTTGGCATTGCGGGCGAGCACGCCGATGGAGGTCTCGGGCACGCCCACCCACGTGGGATACCAGTCGGAGAGTCCCTGCCGGTTGGTGATCTGGCGCCCGGAGCAGGTGATGCGGGGGCCCGTGAAGAGGCCCGCATCGATGGCATCCCGGATGGACGGCGTGACGCGGCCGCTGGTGGTGGGATCGGCCATTGAGGTGAAGCCTGCGGCGAGCACGCGCTGGGCTGCCTCCAGTCCGCGCAGCGCACGGAACTCGACCGGCGCGTAGAGGTCGATGTCCTCCTCGGTCTTGGCGTTGCCGTAGGAGAGGTGGACGTGGACGTCGATCAGGCCCGGCATCACGAAGTGGCCGGCGTGGTCGAGCACCTCGTCTTCCGGCGCTACGACCGGCGCGCCCGCGCTGGGGCCGACGTAGGCGATCCTCTCGCACTCGGTCACAACCGTCTGGTCGCGCGCCGCGCCGTCGTGCAAGCCGGTGAACAGTTGACCGCATCGGATGTGTCTGCGCATCGCCCGCTCCATCGCTCTAGCGGCGCGTCCGAGCCGACGCCCATCGGGTCCGGAGACCCGCAGCGCTCGGGGGCCACGCTTACTCGGCGTCAGCCGAACAGCATCTGCGCCGCAGCCAGCAGTTTATCAGGATGTTCCAGGGCCGGCGAATGGCCGCACCCGGCGATCACGAAGGTGTCCGCCCTGGGGATGTGGCGGGCGAGCACGGCCGTGTTCTCCTCGCAGGGGAAGGGCCGGTCGTCGCGGCCGTGCAGCATCATCACGTCGCAGGTCAGTGTCGCCAGCTTCTCGGGCGGGAGCACCGCTTCGTCGATGAAGCGCTGCTTGTCGCCCGCGAACATGCTGCGGAAGTAGGGGCCGTACGTGCCGTCATGCAGGATCGCCATGCGCGCATCGAGGAAGGCGTCGGTGATAACGGACGGGTCGTGCACCAGGATCTCCGCCGCCTCGCGCAACTCCTCACGGGTCTCGGGGAAGCGCCAGCAGATCTCGGTCTCGCGGTTGGCCCTGCCGCGCGCACCCATGGCGCCGGTGGTCATTACCTTGGTCACGCGCGGGTTGTCGATGGCGAGACCCAGCGCAAGGCTGGCCGAGAGCGAATGGCCGATCACACCCGCGTCTCCTGCGGGCAACAGGTCGAGCGCCGCCTGGGCCTGGCGCCGCCAGAGCGGCAGATCGAAGTAGGGCTCCTGGGTCTTGCAGCCGGAGGCGCCGAAACCGATCAGGTCGGTCGCCACGATTCGGTAGCGCGCGGCCAGCGGCTCCAGCACCAGGCGCCAGTTGCCGACGGTGCCGGCGCCGGGGCCGGAGCCGTGCAGCATCAGGATGGGGAAGCCCTCGCCCCCTTCCCAGAGATGAACCCGGTGCCCCTCGACCGTGATGTCGCGCTCGGCGAGTGTCATGGCTCTACGCGCGGAGCCGCTCGTTGGAGGGATCGAGCGGCGAGTTGGGGACGATCCGTGCGGGCTTGCGCTCCCCCAGGATCTCGACGGCGAGCCGGCGGCCGCGCACCGCGTGATTGCGGAGGACATAGCCAAGCGCGAGACTCCGCCCCACCGTGTGGCCGAAGGCGCCGGAGGTGGCGCGGCCCACCATGGCCTCGCCGTCGTAGATCGGCTCGTTGCCCCAGGGGTCGGCGTCGTCCGCTTCGACCTCAAGGGTCACGAAGTCCTGCGGCACACCGGCCTCGCGTTGAGCCTTGAGCGCGTCGCGCCCGACGAAATCGCCCTTGTCGAGCGCGATGAAGCGGTCCAGCCCGGCTTCGAAGGCCGAGTACTCGATGGTGAGGTCCTGCCCCCACATGCGGTAGGACTTCTCGATCCTGAGCGAATCCATCGCCCGCATCCCGCACATGGCGAGCCCGTGCGCGTCGCCGGCCTCGACCAGCGCGTCGAAGATGCGGTTCTGGTACTCGATGGGGTGGTGCAGCTCCCACCCCAACTCGCCCACGAAGTTGACCCGCATGGCGGTGGCCGGCGCCAGGCCGATGGAGATGGGCTGCGCCGTCAGCCAGGGGAAGGCCGCGTTGGAAAGATCGGCGTCGGTCACAGCCTGCAGAATGTCGCGCGCGCGGGGACCTGCGAGCACCAGCACGCCATGGGCGGTGGTGATGTTCTCGATGGAGACGCCCTCGCCTGCCACGTGGCGCAGCAGGAAATCGTGGTCGTAGCGCTCGGCCGCGCCGGAGCTTACCAGATAGAACTGCTCGGGCCCCTCGCGCAGCACCGTGAACTCGGAGCGCACGCCGCCGGTGACGGTGAGCGCATGGGCGAGCTTGATGCGCCCCTCGGCCTTGGGCAACCGGTTGGCGAGCACGCGGTCGAGCGCGGCCTCGGCGCCTGGCCCAGAGACTCTGAACTTGGAGAAGCTGGTGATGTCGATGAGACCAGCGCGCTCGCGCACCGCGCGGCACTCGGCGGCGACGGGCGCGAAATAGTTGGTGCGGCGGAAGCTCCAGTCGTCGCGCCCCTCCACGCCCTCGGGCGCGAACCAGTTGGGCCGCTCCCAGCCGTAGCGCTGGCCCCAGACGGCGCCGTGGGCGGCCAAGCGCTCGTGGCAGGGGCTGGTCTTGGCGGGCCGCGCCGCCGGACGCTCCTCGTCCGGGTAGTGGATGATGAAGACGTGGGCGTAGGCTTCCTCGTTCTTGGTCTTGGTGTAGTGCTTGTTGGCGTAGGCGCCGAAGCGGCGGGGGTCCACCCCCAGCATGTCGATGGAGGGCTCGCCGTCCGCGATCCAGCCCGCGAGCTGCCAGCCCGCGCCGCCCGCCGCGGTGATGCCGAAGCTGAAGCCTTCCGCCAGCCAGAAGTTGGGCAGCCCATGGGCCGGTCCGATGAGGGGGTTGCCATCCGGCGTGTAAGGGATGGGACCGTTGACGCAGTCCTTGATGCCGGCGCGACCGAACATGGGCACGCGGTTGATCGCGGCCTCGATATGGGGCTCCAGGCGGTCCACGTCCGGCGGCAAAAGCTCCTGCCCGAAGCCTTCGGGCACGCCGTCCACCGCCCAGGCGGGTGCGTCCTTCTCGTAAGGCCCGAGGATGAGGCCCTGACGTTCCTCCCGCATGTAGTAGGAGGCATCGCTCTCCCTGAGCACCGGCATCTCGGGCAGGCCCTGCGCCTTGCGCTCCTCCAGCTCGGGGATGGTGTCGGTCACGATGTACTGGTGCTCGACCGGGATCGTCGGCAGGTCGAGGCCCACCATGGCGCCCACCTGCCGCGCCCAGGAGCCGGTCGCCGTCACCACGGTCTCGCAGGTGATGTCGCCCCGTGTCGTCTTGACCAGCCACTCGCCGGCACGGGTGCGCTCGATGCCCGTCACCTCGGTGTTGCGGTAGATCTCCGCGCCACGGTCGCGTGCCCCCTTGGCCAATGCTTGCGTCACGTCCACCGGCGCCACGTGGCCGTCGTGCGGGTGGAAGAGGGCGCCCACCAAGCCATCCAGGTTGCAGAGGGGCCAGAGCGCGCCGATCTCGTTGGGGCCGATCAGCTCGAAGGGGACGCCGATGGTGTTCGCGGTGCCGCAGTAGTTGCGGTACTCGTCCATCCGCTCCCGGTTGGTGGCGAGGCGCAGGTTGCCGGTGCGATGAAAACTCACCGCCTGCCCGGTCTCCTCTTCCAGTTGCTGATACAGATCGATCGAGTACTTGTGCAGCTGGCCGACGCTGTAGCTCATGTTGAAGAGCGGCAGCAGGCCGGCCGCGTGCCAGGTGGAGCCTGCCGTGAGTTCGGTCCTCTCGACCAGCACCACGTCGGACCAGCCAAGCTTCGCCAGATGGTAGAGCACGCTGCAGCCGACGATGCCGCCGCCGATCACCACCACCCGCGCCCGATCCCTCATGTTCCGGCCCTTTCCCACGCTGCGCGCCAATCGCTTGAGCGGGCGAACCCTATCACGCGCGTACCTCTCGCGGCAGGTGCCCCCGCGTCAATACGTCGTCTCTCGACCGTTGACCCGGCGGCCTTTTCGCTCACCATGATTCCGTTCCCTTATTGCGGAGGCGCCGCGTGCCTGACCTGATCGCAATCGGAGAGCCGCTCGCGGAAATGGCCGCGGAATCTGCCGGCCCGCTGGGCGCCGTCGACCGCTTCCGCAGCGGCTGGGGCGGGGACACGGCCAACTTCGTGCTCGCCGCCGCGCGCCTGGGCGGCACCTGCGGCTACGTGACGCGGGTGGGACGGGATGCGTTCGGCGCGGCTTTCGTCGCGATGCTGGAGGCGCACGGCGTCGACGCCGCCCAGGTCAAGGCCGACGCGGACCACCACACCGGCCTCTATTTCGTGACTTACACGGAGGAGCGGCAGCACCGCTTCGACTACCTGCGCCGCGGCTCGGCGGCGAGCCATCTCTCGGGCGCCGACATCGATCCGGACTACGTCGCCGGCGCCAAGGTCCTGCACGCGAGCGGCATCTCCCAGGCGATCTCCGGCTCGTGCGCAGACGCGGTCCGCGTGGCGATGGAGCTGGCGCAGGAGGCCGGCACCACCGTCAGTTACGATGCCAACGTGCGGCCGGCCCTCGGTGACCGTGAGACCCTGCGCCGCAACTTCGAGGCGGCCCAGGCGCGCGCCGACATCGTGTTCGTGAGCGAGGAGGATGCCGCCTACCTGTATGGCGATACCCCGCTCGAGGCCGTTCTCGATCGCATCGTGGCCGAACGGCCCCGACTCGCGGTGGCGAAGCTCGGGGCCGACGGCTGTCTGATCAAGAGCGATGCCGGGGAGCGCTGCCACGTTCTGGCCTGGAGGATCGACGCGGTCGATGCCACCGGGGCGGGCGATGCCTTCAGCGCCGGGTTCGTCCTGTCCCTGCTCGCCGATGCCGGGCTCGCCGAAGCGGGGCGGTACGCGAATGCCGTGGGCGCGCTTACCGCATCCGGTGTCGGCGCCATCGCGCCGCAGCCCAGCCACGCCGAGGTGATGGCCTTCATGGAGGCGCAGGCGCCCGGCCTGCGCTGAACGCCTACGGGTGCTAGAGTGGCGGCCATGGCAGGGCGTCTCAACGGCAAGGTTGCACTGATCACGGGCGCGGGCTCGGTCGGCCCCGGCTGGGGCAACGGACGCGCTACCGCCGTGCTCTTCGCCCGCGAGGGCGCGCGGGTCGTAGCCCTCGACCGCGACACGGCCGCCGCAGAGGCGACGCGGCAAATCATCGAGAGCGAGGGCAACGCCTGCGCCGTCGAGACGGCCGACGTGACCGACAGCAGCCAGATCGAGCGGGTGATGGCCACGGTCTGCGAGCATTGGGGCGCGCTGCACGTGCTGGTCAACAACGTCGGCGGCTCGGTGCCCGGCGGGCCGGTGGAGCTGAGTGAGGAGGACTGGGCCGCGCAGCTCGACTTCAACCTCACCAGTGCCTTTCTCACCACCCGCTGCGCGCTGCCGATCATGGAGGCGCAGGGCGCGGGCGCCATCGTCAACATCTCCTCGGTCGCCGGGCTGCGCTTCATCGGCAACCACCACGCGGCCTATGCTGCGGCGAAGGCCGGTCTGGTGCAGTTCACCAAGGCGGTCGCCGTGCAGTACGCGGGCCGCGGCGTGCGTTGCAATTCGATCTCCGTCGGCCTCATGCACACGCCGCTGGTCGAGGCGCGCCTTGCCGCCCAGTACGGCGCGGGCGACCTCGATGCCCTGGTGGCGAAGCGCCACGCCCAGGTGCCCATGGGCCGCATGGGCTCCGGCTGGGACGTGGCCCACGCGGCGCTCTACCTCGCCTCCGACGAGGCCGCCTACGTGACCGCGGCCGACCTGGTGGTCGACGGCGGCCTCACGGCGAAATGCGACTGAGGACGCGGCCCTGGCGCCCATGATCGAGGGGATTGCGCGGCGCGACCGGCTGGTGGTGCTGGCCGGCCTCGTCGTCGCCGCCGCGCTCGCCTGGCTCTACCTCATCGACATGGCCCTCGACATGGGCGGCGACATGGCGGCGGGCTCCGGCGCCATGATGCGGATGCAGGCGTGGAGCGTCACCCACGGCCTGCTCATGTGGGCCATGTGGGCGGTGATGATGGTGGCGATGATGGTGCCAAGCGCGGCGCCGATGATCCTGATCTTCGCCCGCCTGGACCGCTCCCAGGGCAGCGGCCGGCCCTATACCCCCACCACCCTCTTCGCGCTCGGCTACGTGGCGGTCTGGGCCGGGTTCAGCGTGGCGGCGACAGCGATGCAGTGGGGGCTGCAGAGCGCGGCCCTGCTCTCGCCGATGATGGTCTCCACCAGCACCATCCTCGGCGGCGTCCTGTTCATCGCGGCCGGTATCTATCAGTGGACGCCGCTGAAGTACGCCTGCCTCAAGCATTGTCGCTCGCCCATGGCCTTCATCATGGGGCACTGGCGGCCGGGCCGGTGGGGCGCGCTGCGCATGGGGTTCGGCCACGGCGCCTTCTGCCTCGGCTGTTGCGGCTTCGTGATGGCGCTTCTCTTCGTCGGCGGGGTGATGAACCTCGCCTGGGTCGCGGCGATCACCGTCTTCGTCGTCGCCGAGAAGCTCGCACCCAAGGGGGAGTGGGTGGCGCGCGCAGGCGGAGTCGCCATGGTCGCCGCCGGTATCTACCTCCTGGCGGCGAGCTAAGGGCGCCTAACGCGCGGTCGTGCCGGTGGCACGCTTACCTGGCGGTTGTGCCGCCATCGACGGGGAGCAGGGTGCCGGTGACGAAGCCGGCGGCGTCGGAGGCGAGGTACATCACCGCGTGGGCGATATCCACGGGCTGGCCGACCTTGCCGAGGGGGATGTGCTCCTTGAGCTTCTCGCGGATCTCCGCCGAGGAGACATCCAGGTGCGCCCAGCCCAGGTCGGTCATGGGCGTGTCGATGTCTCCGGGGCAGACCGCGTTCACGCGGATGCCGTCGCGGGCGTGATCCATCGCCATGCACTTGGTCAGCATGACGATGGCGCCCTTGGTCGCGCTGTAGGCAGGCAGGCGCTCGTAGGCGATGAGCCCGCATTCCGACGACATGTTCACGATCGAGCCGCCCGCGCCCTGCGCCTTCATCTGCCGCACCGCGGCGCGGGCCATGTAGAAGCTGCCGCTCACGTTGATGCCGATCAGCTGGTCCCAATCGTCGTCTGAGGTCTCGTCGATCGGCCCGTGCAGGCAGATGCCGGCGTTGTTGAAGAGCACGTCGAGGCGGCCGAAGCGCTCGACGGTCTCCTCCACCAGCCGGTCGCAGTAGGCGGCGTCCGCCACGTCGCCCAGGCTGAGCGCGGCGCTGCCGCCGTCGTTCGCGATCGCATCCAGCACCGCGCCGCCGCGCGCCGCATCGCGCCCGTTGAGCATGACGTTGGCGCCGTGGGCGGCGAAGGCCTTGGCGGTGCCCTCGCCGATGCCGGAGGTGGCACCGGTGACCAGGACCGTCCGGCCGGCGAACGCGTCATTGGCGAAGACTGAGGTCATGGGAGCCTCCCGGTCCGTAGGTTGCGCCTCTAGCTGGCGAGAATTGGCGGCCGGCGATCCTTCCAGGGCTTCGCCGCCTCCAGCTGGCCGGCGAGACGGAAGAGCGCGCGTTCGTCGCACTCGCGGCCGACGAGCTGCACGCCGACCGGCAGGCCGTCCGCCGTCACGTGCAGCGGCAGCGACATGCCGGGCAGGCCGGACGCGTTGAAGGGCGCCGTGAACACGGCATCCGGCCCCAGAAGCTCGGCGTTGTAGCGGTCGATGTCGGTGCTCGTCATCGGATAGTGGCCGTGCGGGCGGGCGGGGTGTCCGATGACCGGCATGAGGTGGACGTCGCAGTCGGCCAGGCTCGCGATCAGTTCGCGGCCCATGAGCCTGAGATCGTTCACGTCGCGGTAGTGCTGCGGCCCGTCGATGGCCTTGCCCTTCTGGATGATTCCCCAGATCAGCGGCGCCACGTCGTCTTCCGTCACCGGGCGGCCGATCAGCGCTTCCGAATCCTCGAAGCCCGAGGCCGTCTGCGCCGCGGTCATCCGGGTGTAGGCACCCCAGAAGCGCTCCCAGTCCAGGTCGAGTTCCCGTTCCTCCACCTGGTGGCCGAGGCTCTCGCAGAGCGCGGCGGCGGCCTGCACCGCCTGCGCGACCTCGTCATGGATGGGGAGCCCGGCCGGTGAGGCCGTGGTGACGCCGATGCGGAGCGTGCCGGGGTCGCGCCCCACCTCGTCCAGATAGGGTGTCTCCGGCATGTCCGTGTAGTAGACGTCGCCCGTCACCCGGCCGCCGACGGCATCCAGGTAGGCGGCGGTCTCGCGCACGGTGTGGGTCACGGCGAGAAAGCTCGCACCGCCGTACCAGTAGTCGGGGTAGGGGTCGAGCGTGACCCGGCCGCGCGCGGGCTTGAGCCCCACCAGTCCGCAGTGCGACGCCGGCACCCGTGTCGAGCCCGCGCCGTCGCTCGCATCCACGAAGGGCACCATGCGCGACGCCAGCGCCGCCGCCGCGCCGCCGCTGGAGCCGCCCGGCGTCCGCTCCAGGTTCCAGGGGTTGTTGGCGCGGCCGAAGAGGGCGGGCTCGGTCGCGAGGCACCAGCCGAGCTCGGGCGCGTTGCTGCGGCCGAGCAGGACGAAGCCCGCCTGCTTGATGCGCCGCGTGTAGGTCATGTCCGCAGGGCAGACAAAGTCCTTGAAGTAGGGGCAGCTATTGACCATGGGCACGCCCTCCCAGAGCGTGCCGAGGTCCTTGAGCAGAAACGGCACGCCCTTGAAGGGGCCGTCGGGGAGCGCGGGGTCGGCGGCCGCCTCGCGGCCATAGTCGAAGAGCGGGATCGAGACCGCGTTCAGCACGGGGTTCAGCGCCTCGATGCGCCTGATCGCCTCGTCTGCGAGTTCGCTTGCCGTCACCTCGCCGGCCTTGACCAGGGCTGCGATCTCGAGCGAATCCCGCTCGTCGAACAAGGCTGCGATATCGGCGCTCATGAACTCTCCCCGGTTTCTCGTGCGCTCCGCCCTGCGGGCGCCTTGCACATATCCCGCGGCTCCGGCCTCTGCAAACGAAAAGGGGCGGACCCGCGGGCCCGCCCCTGAACGAAAGCCTTGAAGGCCGGGCTACATGCCCATGCCGCCCATGTCCGGCATGCCGGCGCCGGCGCCTGCGGCGTCGTCCTTCTTCTCGGGCTTCTCGGCCACCATCGCCTCGGTGGTGATGAGCAGGCCGGCGACGGAAGCCGCATCCTGCAGCGCGGTGCGCACCACCTTCGCGGGGTCGATGATGCCCTCCTTCACCATGTCGACGTACTTGCCGTTCTGCGCGTCGAAGCCTTGCGTTGCGCTCTTCTGCTCCAGCAGCTTGCCGATCACGAGCGAGCCGTCCTCGCCCGCGTTCTCGACGATCAGCCGGGCCGGCGACTTGAGCGACTGGCGCACGATGTTGACGCCGACGTTCTGGTCGTCGTTGGCGCCCTGCAGCTTGTCGAGCGCACGCCCGGCATAGAGGAGCGCCACGCCGCCGCCGGCGACGATGCCTTCCTCGACCGCGGCGCGGGTGGAGTTGAGCGCGTCCTCGACGAGGTCCTTGCTCTCCTTCACCTCGACCTCGGTGGCGCCACCGACCTTGATCACCGCAACGCCGCCGGCGAGCTTCGCCAGCCGCTCCTGCAGCTTCTCGCGGTCATAGTCGGAGGTGGTCTCCTCGATCTGGGCGCGGATCTGGTTGCAGCGCCCGGTGATGTCCCCCTTCTTGCCGGCGCCGCCGACGATGGTGGACTCCTCCTTGGTGATCGAGACCCGCTTGGCGGTGCCGAGCATGTCGACGGTGACGTTCTCGAGCTTGATGCCGAGGTCCTCGCTCACCACCTGGCCGCCGGTGAGGATGGCGATGTCCTCGAGCATGGCCTTGCGGCGATCGCCGAAGCCCGGCGCCTTCACCGCCGCGACCTTGAGGCCGCCGCGCAGCTTGTTGACGACCAGCGTCGCCAGCGCCTCGCCCTCGACCTCCTCGGCGATGATGAGCAGCGGCTTGGACGACTGCACCACCGACTCGAGGATCGGGATCATGGCCTGCATGTTGGAGAGCTTCTTCTCGTGCAGGAGGATGAAGGGATCCTCAAGCTCGCAGGTCATCTTGTCGGCGTTGGTGATGAAGTAGGGCGACTGGTAGCCGCGGTCGAACTGCATCCCCTCGACGACGTCGAGCTCGGTGTCGAGGCCCTTGGCCTCCTCCACCGTGATCACGCCTTCCTTGCCGACCTTCTGCATGGCTTCGGCGATCATGTCGCCGACGTGGCGCTCGTTGTTGGCGGAGATGGAGCCGACCTGGGCGATCTCCTCATCGGTCTGCACCCGCTTGGAGCGCTTGCCGATCTCGGCCACCACAGCGCCGACCGCGAGGTCGATGCCGCGCTTGAGGTCCATCGGGTTCATGCCGGCGGCGACCGCCTTGGAGCCCTCGCGCACGATCGACTGGGCCAGCACCGTCGCCGTGGTGGTGCCGTCGCCGGCCTCGTCGTTGGTCTTGCTCGCGACCTCGCGCACCATCTGGGCGCCCATGTTCTCGAACTTGTCGCTAAGCTCGATCTCCTTGGCGACCGTCACGCCGTCCTTGGTGATGCGGGGCGCGCCGAACGACTTGTCGAGCACCACGTTGCGGCCCTTGGGGCCGAGCGTCACGCCGACGGCGCCCGCCAGCGTGTCCACGCCCTTGAGGAGGCGGGTCCGCGCGTCGGCGGAAAAACGTACTTCCTTCGCTGCCATGATTCTTTTCCTTTCTGACTGCGAGCGGCCCGCCTACGCGGCCTTCTTCGCCTTCTTGCCGGTCTCGACGATGGCCATGATGTCGGACTCCTTCATGAAGAGGAGATCGTCGCCGTCGAGGGATACTTCGTTGCCGGACCACTTGCCGAACAGCACGCGGTCGCCCGGCTTCACCTCCAGCTCGTGCAGCGCCCCGTCATCGGTGCGGGTGCCGGGGCCCACGGCCACGACCTCGCCTTCCTGCGGCTTCTCCTGAGCCGTGTCGGGGATGATGATTCCGCCGGCGGTCTTGGTGTCCTCGCCAATGCGACGGACCACGACCCTGTCATGCAGCGGTCGAAACTTCATTGGTTCCTCCGTCTTCCTTCGAATGATGGTCTGGTAGCAGGTGTTAGCACTCGCTGAGAGTGAGTGCTAACATCATTGCCGCGTGGAATCAAGCGCCTGTTTGGGGCCGATACCGCCCACGCGGTCAGGGAGTTGCGGCCTTGCGTCTGCGGGGGGAGCCGCGTCAGGATGCGGCCGCTGCAGGGAGATAGGAACCATGGATCTGGGTATCAAGGGGCGTCGGGCCATCGTCTGTGCCGGAAGCCGCGGGCTGGGCCGCGGCTGTGCCGTCTCGCTCGCGAGCAACGGCGTGGACCTCGTCATCAACGGGCGCGATACCGCCTCTCTCGAGGAGACGGCGCAGGCCATCCGCGCCGAGACCGGCGTTGCCGTGCAGACGGTCGCCGGCGACATCAGCGAGCCCTCGGTTCAGGAAGCCCTGATCCATGCGGTGCCCGAGCCCGACATCCTCGTCAACAACAACGGCGGCCCGCCGCGCCGCGACTTTCGCGAGATCGACCGCGAAGCCTTCCTCCAGGGCGTGGTGATGAACATGGCGACCCCGGTCGAGATGATCGGCCGGGTGGTGGACGGCATGGCCGAACGCGGCTTCGGGCGCATCGTCAACATCACCTCGGTTTCGGTAAAGATGCCGGTCCCCGGCCTCGACCTCTCCAGCGGCGCCCGCGCAGGCCTCTCCGCCTTCCTCGCCGGTGTCCTGCCTGCGGTCGCCGCCAGCAACGTGACGATCAACCACCTCCTGCCGGGCTTCTTCGACACGGAGCGGCTCTACGACGGCATCGAGAAGGGCGCGAGGGCCGCCGGCGTCAGCGTCGACGAGTTCGCCGAGCGGCAGAAGGAGAGCGTGCCGGCGAAGCGCTTCGGCAACGAGACCGAATTCGGAGAGGCCTGCGCCTTCCTCTGCAGCGCGCAGGCCGGCTACATCACCGGCCAGAACCTGGTGATCGACGGCGGCCGCTACCCCGGCGTCTGGTAGCGTCCCGCCTGGAGCGTTTCCATTTTGCACGGAAACGCTCTGATTCTTTGTCGCTCACGGCAGCCGGCCTGCGGCCGGCGCCGTCGCGCGGGACGCGCGCGGAGC
>JAPPHR010000095.1 GCA_028820995.1 Rhodospirillales bacterium | reverse complement strand
CCCAGAACGCGCTCTTCGTGCGCGACATGACCGCAGGCATGGGCTACCTCGCGCTCGCCGCCCTCATCTTCGGCAAGTGGCGCCCGGTGCCGACGCTTTTCGCCTGCTTCCTTTTCGCCTTCGCCGACGCCGTGCAGGCCAGGCTGCAGGGGGTGGACATCCCGGGCGTCGGAGTCATTCCCGTGCAGGCGATCCAGGCGCTCCCCTACCTGCTCACGGTGCTGCTGCTTGCGGGCTTCGTCGGCAAGGCGGTGCCGCCCAAGGCGAGCGGCACTCCCTACGTGAAGGAGCGTTGAAGGAGTGCGGCGGTCAGTCGCCTGTGAGCAGGCGGTCCACCAGCTGGCGCACGGTCGGGATGAAGCGGTTCGAGTAGAAGGGATCGTCCGCGAAGCGGAAGGCCGCGTGGCCTGCGAACATGAGCTGGTTTTCGATGTCCTCGCCGTGGATGATCTCCTGCAGCGTCTTCTGGATGCAGTAGCTGCGGGGATCGGTCTTCTTGCCGGTCGAACCCGTTTCGTTGGTGGCCCAGTTGCTGAAGCGGCAGGCGCTGAGGCAGCCCATGCAGGCTGCCTGATCGGCCCTGATCTCGCGCGCCTTCTCGCCGGTCACGAAGATGATCGTGGTGTCGGGGGTCTTCAACACCGAGGTGAAGCCCTCGTCCATCCACTCCTCGGCCCGCACCAGATCGCCCTTGGTCAGATAGAAGGTGCGCCCGCGCGGCCCAGGCGTGAACACCTGGTCATGGTCGCCGATGGGCTCGGCGGTGTAGGCAACCTGGCGCTGCTCGCGCTCGGCAAGCTCATGGATGAAGTCGTTGCGCACGGCGGACGAATAGAAGCCGGTGGGGCTGAAGCGGTTCAGCTTCACGTCCCCTTCCTTCATCGTCAGCAGCTTATGCTTCCACCGCTCCGAGATCGGGCTCTCCTCGGTGACCAGCGGGCGGGTGCCGAACTGGAAGACGATGGGTCCGAGTTCGGGGTTGTCGAGCCAGTCCTCCCAGTCGCGCAGGTACCAGACGCCGCCCGCCATCACGATGGGCACGTCGCCCAGGCCGTATTCGCGCATCTGCTTGCGAAGCGCGAGGACACGCGGATAGGCGGGCTCGGGCTGCTCGGGATCC
Source organism: Rhodospirillales bacterium (assembly GCA_028820995.1). Classification (GTDB taxonomy): domain Bacteria; phylum Pseudomonadota; class Alphaproteobacteria; order UBA828; family UBA828; genus WTGU01. The sequence goes on along the minus strand of JAPPHR010000095.1, from coordinate 29,688 downwards.
TCGCTGTTGGAGAGGCCGTTGTGGCCGCCGGCGCGCCAGGGGTCCTCGTAGACGACGCCGCCCATCCACTCGGAGAAGCGATGATAGGCGCGCTTCCAGAGCGCACGGAACGCGCGGGCCGACGAGATGATCGGGTAGTAGTGGACCTCGTACTGCGCGGACACCTCGGCGAGCCGATAGGGCATGCCGGCGCCGCAGGTCACGCCGTGAATGATGCCGCGCGTGGCCTCTAGGACGCCGTGGAGGATGCGCTCGGCGGCGGCCATCTCCCACAGCACGTTCATGTGGAGCCGCCCCTGGCCGCCCGAGACGTCGTGGGCGATCCGGGCCTGGGTGATGCCACCACGGATCGCGTAGTCGACGAGCTCCTCGTGGCGCTCCTTTCGCGTGCGCCCGCGATAGGTCTGCGGGACGGCCCGGCCGCTCTCGTCGTAGGAATCGGCGTTGACGCCGGAGAAGGTGCCGACGCCGCCAGCGGCGGCCCAGGCGCCCGAGCTCAGGCCGTTGGTCACGCCGATGCCCTTGCCCCCTTCGATCAAGGGCAGGACCTCGCGCCCCGACAACCTGATTGCGTTCAACGCCTTCATGGTCGGTCCGTCCACCGTTCAGCCCGGCTCGATCCGCACGCCGTGCGGAGGCAGGGTGGCGGGCCGGCGCCGCAGCTACGCCGCGATGTGGGCAACGGAGGCGCCGATTGCAAGACGCCGCTTCTCCCGGCGGCGTTCCCTACCCTGCCTGTGCGGCATCCTCGGCCGCGCTCAGGTCTTCTCCGCTCTCCTGATTCACGGCCTTCATGCTCAGCTTGACCTTACCGCGGTCGTCGATGCCGAGCACCTTCACTTTGACGTTATCGCCTTCGCTCAGCACGTCGCTCACGCTCTTGATCCGGCGCGGTGCGATCTCGCTGATATGAACCAGCCCGTCGCGCTTGCCAATGAAGTTCACGAAGGCGCCGAAGTCGACGATCTTGACCACCTTGCCGTCGTAGATCACGCCGACCTCGGGCTCAGCGACGATATCGCGGATCATGTTGATCGCGGCCTTGGCCGCCTCGCCCTCGACCGCCGCGACCTTGATGGTGCCGTCGTCCTCGATGTCGATCTTGGTCCCGGTGGTCTCGCAGATCTCGCGGATGACCTTGCCGCCAGGGCCGATAATCTCGCGAATGCGGTCCTTCGGAATCGAGAAGGTGGTGATGCGGGGCGCGTTATCGCTCACGCTGTCGCGCGCCCGCGCGAGCGCCTTCGCCATCTCGCCCAGGATGTGCAGGCGGCCGTCGCGCGCCTGGGCGAGCGCGGTGCGCATGATCTCCTCGGTGATGCTGGTGATCTTGATGTCCATCTGCAGCGAGGTGATGCCCTGCTCCGTGCCGGCCACCTTGAAGTCCATGTCGCCGAGATGATCCTCGTCGCCGAGGATGTCGGAGAGCACCGCGAAGCGATCCTCGTCCTTGATCAGCCCCATGGCGATGCCGGCGACCGGCCTGGAGAGAGGGACGCCGGCATCCATCAGGGAGAGCGATGCCCCGCACACCGTCGCCATCGACGAGGAACCGTTCGACTCCGTGATCTCCGAGACTACGCGGATGGTGTAGGGGAATGCCTCGGCGTCGGGCATGAGCGGATGAAGGGCCCGCCAGGCGAGCTTGCCGTGACCGATCTCGCGCCGGCCGGGTCCGCGCAGGAAGCGCGCCTCGCCGACCGAATAGGGCGGGAAGTTGTAGTGCAGCATGAAGCGCTCGCGGTACTCGCCTTCGAGCATGTCCATGATCTGCTCGTCCTGGCCGGTGCCGAGGGTTGCCGTGACCAGCGCCTGGGTCTCGCCGCGCGTGAAGAGCGCCGAGCCGTGGCTGCGCGGCAGCACGCCCACCTCGCTCTCGATGGCGCGAACGTCGCTGGTCGTCCGGCCGTCGATGCGCCCGCCGCTCTCGAGGATCTGCCCGCGCACGATATCCTTCTCGAGCGACTTCAGCGTCCCGTCGAGAATGCTGGCAGCGCCTTCCTCCTCGCGGAACTGCGCGGCCGTCTCCGCCTTGATCGCCGCCACCTTCTCCAGCCGCTCGGTCTTGCTGGCGATGGCGTAGGCTTCGCGGAGCGGGGCCTCGGCGTGAGCGCGGATGCGCTCGACGAGCGCCGTGTCCACCTGCTCCTCAGGCAGCTCCCACGGCTCCTTCGCGCAGGCCTCGGCGAGGCTGACGATGGCCTCGATCACGGGCTTGATCGCCTCGTGGCCGTAGGTCACGGCGCCCAGCATCTGGTCCTCGGAGAGCTCGGACGCCTCCGATTCGACCATCAGCACGCCTTCCTGCGTGCCCGCCATGACCAGATCCAGATCGGAGGCCGCGCGCTGCTCGTAGGTCGGGTTGAGCACATAGGCACCGTCGGCGTAGCCCACCCGGCAGCCGCCGATCGGGCCCATGAAGGGGAGGCCCGAGATGGTGAGCGCGGCCGACGCGCCGACCATGGCGACGATGTCGGAATCGTTGATCAGGTCGTGCGAGAGCACCGTGCAGATGACCTGAGTCTCATTGCGGTACGACTTGACGAAGAGGGGCCGGAGCGGCCGGTCGATGAGACGGGAGACCAGGGTTTCCTTCTCGCTCGGGCGCCCTTCGCGCTTGAAGAAGCCGCCCGGGATCTTGCCGGCGGCGAACGCCTTCTCTTCGTAGTTGACTGTCAGCGGGAAGAAATCCTGCCCTTCCCGCGCCGAACGCTGGCCGACGACGGTGCAGAGCACCGCCGTTTCGCCGTAGCTCGCGAGGACGGCGCCATCCGCCTGACGGGCGATGCGCCCGGTTTCGAGAACGAGCTTGCGCCCGCCCCACATGACCTCACGACGTGTGATATCGAACATGCTGTTTCCTTCGTTCCCTTGGCGAGCCGCTCATTCGGCTCGCCCCTGCATGGGCGCAGCGTCGGAGGCTGCGGCCCCATGCCGCGCCTCCCACCGTGCCCTCTTGACCCGCGTGCCGCATGGGTGCGGACCACGCGAACGCCAATCCTATTTGCGCAAGCCCAGCCGCTGAATCACGGTGGCGTAGCGCTCCTGATCGTTGCGCTTCAGATAGTCGAGCAGGCGGCGCCTGCGGCTGACCATCTTCAGGAGGCCCCGCCTCGAATGGAGGTCCTTCTTGTGGGTCCGAAAATGCTCGGTCAGGTTGTTGATCCGCTCGGTCAGGATCGCGACCTGGACTTCCGGCGAGCCGGTATCGTGGCTCTTGGTGGCGTATTCCGATATCAGCTCTGTCTTCCGCACCGCGGTGATCGACATCTGGCTACTCCGCATCTCGAATGTTGAAAACCCGCACCGGGCGGGCCTTGCCTGCGCCGACCTCGGCCAGCGCCACGAGGCAGGAGCCGGCCATGGCGCGGACCCTTCCGGGTGCCGCACCGGGCGCGGGCACGGGCTGGCCGTGGCGCAGACGATCTGCCTCGCGTGCGGTCAGGGGCAGCGCCGGGATGTCGGCCAGCGCCGCTTCGACCGGTAGCAGGCTTTCGGCGAGAGCCGGACTATGCCCGAGCGCGACCAGTTTATCCAGTGGTTTCGCATCCTCTTCGCCGAACGGCCCCACCGCAGCGCGGTGCAGCCAGCTCACGTGGCCCACCGTTCCGGCGGCGCGCGCGATGTCGCGGGCGAGCGCCCTGACGTAGGTTCCCTTGCCGCACGCGACCTCGAAGGCGGCGCCGTCGGCGTCGGCCTCCGTCAGTGTCAGGCTCTCGACATCGACGGTGCGCGGCGCGAGCTGCGGCGGCCGGCCCTGACGCGCCAACGCATAGGCGCGCTCGCCGCCCACCTTGAGCGCGGAATACGCAGGCGGCATCTGCTTGATGCGCCCGATGAAGGCAGGCAGCACGCTTGCCACCGCCGCCGCGCCCGGCCGGCTGTCGCTTGTCTCGATCACCGCGCCCTCGGCATCGTCGGTATCGCGCTGCTCCCCCCAGCGCACGCCGAATCGGTAGCGCTTGGGCGCCTCCATCATGAAGGCAACCGTCTTGGTGGCCTCGCCGATGGCGATTGGCAGGACTCCCGTGGCCATCGGATCGAGGGTGCCCGCGTGCCCCACCTTGGCGCCGCGTCCGACGACGGACTTGATGCGGGCGACGGCGGCCGCCGACGTGATCCCGCCGGGCTTGTCCACCACCAGCCAGCCGTGCGGGCCGCGAGCAGCCGCGCTCTCAGTCATCGGAGCCGCCGCCCGGATCGAGCAGCCTGTCGATGCGCTCCACGTTCTCGAAGCTGCGGTCGAGCTCGAAGCGGAGCGTCGGCGAGAACTTCAGCCGGACCCGGCGATTCACTTCGCCGCGCAGGTAGCCTGCGGCGCGCTGCAGGGCGTCGATCGTCTCCGCCGCCCGCTCGCCGCCGAGCGGCATCACGTAGACCTTGGCGGAGCGCAGGTCCGGCGCCGGACGCACCTCGGTCACGGTGAGGCGCACGTCGCTCAACACGGGGTCGCGGAACTGGGTGCGGGCGAGCACCTCGGACAGCGCTTCCCTGATGAGCTCGCCAACCCGCCGCTGCCGCTGGCTCGGCAAGCCGGCGCTGCCGCTCCTCCTCGTCATCGACCGTTTGGCAGACGCGCTCTACGCCTCGAGCGTGCGCGCGACCTCCTCGATCTCATAAAGCTCGATGACGTCGCCCTCGCGCAGGTCGGAATGGTTCTCGAACGACATGCCGCACTCGTAACCTTCCTTCACCTCGCGCACGTCGTCCTTGAAGCGCCGGAGCGTCTTGAGCGCGCCGTCGTGGATGACGACGTCGTCGCGCAGCAGCCGCGCCTTCGCGCCCCGGCGCACGAGGCCGTTGGTCACCCTGCAGCCCGCGACCCTGCCCACGCGGCCCACCTCGAACACCTGAAGGATCTGGGCGCTGCCCATCGTCCGCTCGCGCGCCTCCGGGCGCAGCATCCCTTCGAGATCGGCCCTGACCTGATCCACGACGTCGTAGATGACGGCGTGGTAGCGAATCTCGATCGCCGTGCGCGCCGCGAGTTCGCGTGCCTGCGCGTTGGCGCGCACGTTGAACCCGATGATGGCCGCATCCGATGCCGCGGCAAGAGTCACGTCCGACTCGGTGATGCCGCCGACGCCCGAATGAAGCACGCGCACCGCCACCTCGTCCGTGCCGAGCCGGCCGAGCGCACCGACCAGCGCCTCCACCGAGCCCTGGACGTCGGCCTTGATGACCAGCGGAAGCTCGCTCGTGCCGTCCTTCTCCTGGATCTGGGAGAAGAGCTGCTCCAGGTTGAGCGGTGCGCCGCGCGCGACCTCCTTCTCGCGGGCACGCGCCTGCCGGAACTCGGAAACCTCCCGCGCCCGGCGTTCGTTCTCGACCACCACGACCTCGTCGCCCGCCTGGGGGGCGCCGCTCAGCCCCAGAACCTCGACCGGCACCGCCGGCCCCGCCGCCTTGGCGGCAGCGCCGTGGTCGTCGTACATCGCCCTCACCCGGCCCCATTGTGCGCCGGCAACGACGATATCGCCGACGCGGAGCGTGCCGCGCTGGACCAATACGGTCGCCACTGCGCCGCGGCCCCGGTCCACTTTGGCCTCGATTACGACGCCTTCGGCGGCGCGGTCCGGGTTGGCTGTGAGCTCCAGCAGCTCCGCCTGGAGCAGGATCGCCTCCTCCAGCCTGTCTAGGTTGAGCTTCTCCGTCGCCGAAATCTCGACGGCGAGCACGTCGCCGCCCATCTTCTCGGTCACGATTTCGTGCTGGAGCAGGTCCTGGCGCACGCGGTTGGGATCTGCGTCCGGCCGGTCGATCTTGTTGATGGCGATGAGGATCGGGACACCCGCCGCCCGCGCGTGATTGATGGCTTCTGCGGTCTGCGGCATCACGCCGTCGTCCGCCGCGACCACGAGCACGACGATATCCGTCACGCTCGCGCCACGCGCGCGCATCTCCGTGAATGCGGCATGGCCCGGCGTGTCGATGAAGGTGATGCGGGCGCCCCTGGCGGTCTCCACCTGGTAGGCGCCGATGTGCTGCGTGATCCCGCCCGCCTCGCCAGAGGCCACGTCGCTGGAGCGGATGGCGTCCAGCAGCGACGTCTTGCCGTGATCGACATGGCCCATGACCGTGACCACGGGCGAGCGCGTGATCAGCGCATCTTCCGTGTCGTCCTCGCCCTTGAGCCCGATCTCGACATCGGCCTCGCTGACGCGCCTGACCTTGTGGCCGAACTCCTCGACCACGAGCTGCGCGGTGTCGGCATCGATCGACTGCGTGATGGTGACGACCGTGCCCATCTCCATCAGGCTCTTCACCACCTCGGCCCCGCGCACCGCCATGCGGCTGGCGAGCTCCTGCACCGTGATCGCCTCGGGAACCACGACCTCGCGCACGACCGGCTTGAGCTCGTCCGCGCGCATCGCCTCCCGCGCCAGGCGCTTCTCGCGCTCTCGCTGCCGGCGCAGCGAGGCGAGGCTGCGCCCGCGCTGCTCGCCGACGGAGCCGTCGAGGGCCTCCGAAAGGGTGATCTTGCCGCCACGACGGCGCGGCTGATCGCGCCGCGAGGGGCCGGCAGGGCGGCGTTGCTCGCCGCGGCGGCGGGGCCGGCCGCGCTCCTCCTCCGTCGGTGCATCCCCGGGCCGGGCCGGGCGCGCAGCACTCGTCGTCTCGGACGCTGCGGCTTCCTCCGGCGCGGGCTCCTCCGGCGCCGGCAGCCGCTTGGCGGCATCTTCCTCCGCCCGTTTGCGCGCCTCTTCCTCGGCCTTGCGGCGGGCGTCCTCTTCGCTCTTGCGCCGTTCCGCCTCGGCGTGCTCGGCAGCCAGGCGCTTCTCCTCGTCAGCGCGCCGGCGGGCTTCCTCCTCCGCCCGCTCGCGCTCCTGGCGCTCGGCGCGGATCGCATCCTCGACCGCACGCGCACGCGCCGCTTTCTCGTCGCTCGTCAGCGTGCGCAGGACGACGCGGGAGCGCGGCGCCGTGGAGGTCTGCTCCACCACCTCCTCTTGAGGCGGCGGCGCTTCGGCCACTGGCTCGGGCGACGGCGCCTTCTTGGGCGGCGCCTTCGGCTCGGGCGCGACGGCGCCGTCGGCGGCGGGGCTTCGCTTCAGCGTGCGCTTCTTGCGCACCTCGACGGCCACGGCACGGCTGCGGCCATGGGAGAAGCTCTGCCGCACCTGGCCGGCGTCGACAGTCTTCTTGAGCTCGAGCCGCCCCCCCGGCCGCTTCAACGAGAGCGGCTTGCGGCGTTCCTGATCACTGGCTTCGGTTTCGTCACTCATCATGCTCTATCCCGGTCGCCGGGCTCCGCGCGCACGCCGGTGAGCCGCGCCGATTCCCGCAGGAATCGGTCCGCGAGGCTGCCGGGCGCCAATGCGACGTGCACCACATTCTCACGGCCCAGGCTGCGGCTCAAACCAGCCCCGTCGAATTGCGCGATGACGGGAATGTCCCGCGCGAGCGCACCGAGGCGCGCCCTGCCGTGCCGCGCGCCGTCGCTCGCCTCGACCAGCACAGCCACGCGCCCTTCGACGAGCGCGCGCTGCACCTTGTCGAAGCCCGTGACGAGCGCGCCGGCCCGCCGCGCCAAGCCCAGAATGTCCAGCGCCCGTGCTGTCAACTGCCGCTCGACCTCGTCGATCAGATCGGGTGCCACCGCGATCGGCCGGCGTGCGGCACGCGCGAACAGCCCGCGCTCGCAGGCCTTTGCCAGCATGGCGTGCTCGGCGGAGACCCAGAGACCCCGCCCCGGCAGATTCTCGCCCAGATCCGGCACCAGCGCGCCGCCGGGGTCGACCACGAAGCGCAGCAAGGCGTCGCGGGGCCTGCTGGCGCCGCTCACGATACAGCGCCGGAAGCCGGCATCCGACGAGGCCGGGCGGTCGCGCATGTGTGCCCGCGCGGTCAAACGTTCGCTCTCTCGTGCTCCTCGGCGGCGGTCTCGGCGGCCTCATCGGCCTCCGCCCCGTCGACCGGTGCTTCGTCGTCGTCGAACCAGTGGGCCCGTGCCTCCATGATGACGGCGTTGGCCTCCTCGTTCGAGGGGGCGAGATCGCCCAGGATCTCGATTAGCTCGTCGCCCGCGAGATCGCCCAGATCGTCCAGCGTCTTGACCCCATTCTCGCCGAGGGCGACCAGGATCGCCGGATCCAGGCCCTCGATGGCAGCCACCTCGTCGCTCACGCCCAGCTCGAGCCTGCGCTCGTTGAGCGCGCGGTTGGTCGCTTCGACATACGCCGCGGCACGGTCGGCCAGCTCGATCGCGAGCTCCTCCTCGAAGCCCTCGATCGCAGCCAGTTCCTCGATCGGAGCGAAGGCCACCTCCTCCACGGTGCCGAAACCTTCCGTCACCAGCAGGTGGGCGATCACGTCGTCGACGTCGAGCGCCTTCATGAACATCTCGGAGCGCGTGAGGAACTCTTCCTGGCGGCGCTCCGATTCCTCTGCCTCGGTCAGGATGTCGATGTCCCAGCCCGTGAGGTTTGAGGCGAGCCGCACGTTCTGCCCGCGCCGGCCGATGGCGAGCGAGAGCTGCTCGTCCGGCACGACCACCTCGATGCGCTTCGCTTCCTCGTCGAGCACGACCTTGGTGACCTCGGCCGGCGCAAGCGCGTTGACGATGAATGCCGCGGGGTCGGGCGACCACTGGATGATATCGATCTTTTCGCCCTGGAGCTCGCCGACCACCGCCTGCACACGGGAGCCCCGCATGCCGACGCAGGCGCCGACGGGGTCGATGCTGCTGTCGTTGGAATGCACGGCGATCTTCGCGCGGCTGCCGGGGTCGCGCGCCACGGCGTCGATCTCGATGATGCCGTCGTAGATCTCCGGCACTTCCTGGGCGAAGAGCTTGGCCATGAAGTTCGGATGCGTGCGCGACATAAAGATTTGCGGCCCGCGCGGCTCGCGGCGCACGTCGTAGATATAAGCACGCACGCGGTCGCCGTTGCGGAAGGATTCGCGGGGCAACAGGTCCTCGCGGCGAATCACCGCCTCGGCCCGTCCCAGGTCGACGGTGAGCCCGCCGTACTCGGTGCGCTTGACCAGGCCGTTCGCGATCTCCTGCACGCGGTCCTTGTATTCCTCGTACTGGCGCGCCCGCTCGGCCTCGCGCACCTTCTGGACGATCACCTGTTTCGCCGTCTGCGCCGCGATGCGGCCGAAATCGATGGGCGGCAGCGGGTCGGCCAGGTAGTCGCCGACCTGCGCGGCCGGGTTGCGCTCCTGCGCCTCGCTGATCGCGATCTGGGTCGCCTCGTTCTCGATCTCCTGGGCGACCTCGAGGTAGCGCATGAGCTTGATCTCGCCGGTCTCGCGGTCGATATCGGTGCGGATGTCGTGCTCCTGACCGTACTTTCGCTTGCCGGCGTGGGTGATCGCCTGCTCCATGGCCTCGAGCACGAGCTCGCGCTCGATTCCCTTCTCCCGGGCGACGGCGTCGGCCACCTGGAGAAGCTCGAGGCGGGCGAGGCCCGCTGTGTCCTGATCCGCCATCACAGCCGCTCCGCCGCCTGGCTCGCCGCCAACAGCTCGTCGGTCAGCACGAGCTTCGCCGCGCGAATCCCGTCGAAAGGCAACAACACATCCCGATCGTCCACGGTCATGCGCACGCATCCGTCGCCGGCACCCTGCAGCCGGCCGCGAAAGCGGCGGCGGCCCTCCAGCGGCGCGCTCAACTCCACCTTGGCCTCGAAGCCTGCGAATCGGGCGAAGTCCGCCAGCCGCACCAGCGGACGGTCGATGCCCGGCGAGCTGACCTCGAGCGCATAGTCGGCGGCGGGCAGGTTGTCGTTCTCGAATTGTGCGGTAAGCGCGCGACTCGCCGCGGCACAGTCGTCCACGGTCAGCGGCACGCGGTCGGCCCGCTCGATCATCACCTGAAGCACCGTCTGCCTACCCCCGCCGAGGCGGATTCGAACGACCTCATAGCCCATCGCCGCCAGCACCGGTGCAATCGCACGTTCGATCTGCCGTTCCGAGTCCACGTCTCGCGTCTTCGTCACACCGCAGGACAGAAAAAAGGCGGGCCAACACTGCCCACCACGATCACTCCAAACCCTGGGCATACTACACGCGGCGCTCTTCGCGCCGGAGGAGCACCGCATTCCTACCCTATCGTGCGGCGTGCCCCGATTTCAAGGAGTTTCTCCCCACCGCCGTTGAACAGACCGTTGCGAGAGAGGCACCCAATGGCTCCCCACCTCCCCTTGTCCCCCTCCTCCCAGGAGGAGGGGGAACGCAGGCGGCGACGGCTTGCGCCCCCTCTCCTCCCCTCGGGGGAGGAGAGGGACGGGGTGAGGTGGGGGCGTTCGCCGTCGCCTCCGAGTTGCGGATTAACGCGGGATACGGACGTAGCGGAGGAAGACCGCCTGCCTGCCGGCGGCGCGGGCCTTCTGCTCGTAGCGGGTCTCGGGCCAGTCGGCTGGCCGTGACGGCCACTCGCCGGACTCCCGGTCGGGTCCCGCAAACGCGTCGTTCGCCGCCACGCGCTCAAGCGTCCATTCCACGTAGCCCCCATCGTCAGAGGCCCATCGGAACTCAGCGCCGTCCTTCAGGATGCGGGCGAAATGGACGAGGGCCTCGGCATCGATCAGGCGGCGCTTGTGGTGGCGCTTCTTGGGCCAGGGATCGGGAAACAGCATGAAGAGCCGCCCGATGCAGGCGTCCGGCAAGCGATCGAGCAGGAGTCGCGCGTCGTCGGGAAAGATGCGGACACGTTCGCCCGTTCCATCGTCCTCCAGATAGCGCAGGAGGCCTGCGACACCCTGGACGAACGGCTCGCAGCCGATAAAGCCCACGTCCGGGTTGGTGCGCGCCTGATGGGCGAGGTGCTCGCCGGCGCCGAATCCGATCTCGAGCCAGATATCGCGGACCGGCACCTGAAACAGACTGGTCAGGTCGAGCCGCGCGGCCTCATCGTCGGGAAGTACGATCCGGAGCCCTGGCAGGGCGCGCTCCAGCAGCGCCTGGCGGCCGGGGCGCAGCCGGTGGGCGAGCCTCCTGCCATAGACGCGGCGCCGGCGATCCTCCATCGCACGGAAGGTCGGGCGCCGGCAGGCCGCGCCCTCACCCCACCGCTGCGAGAAGCGGCTCGACGAGGTCCGTCCGCTCCCAGGAGAAGCCGCCGTCGGCCTCGGGCTCGCGGCCGAAGTGGCCGTAGGCCGCGGTCCGCTCGAAGATCGGACGCGCGAGGGCGAGATGCTCGCCGATTCCGCGCGGCGAGAGGTCCATGACCGACTCGAGCGCCTCGGCGAGCTTCGCTTCGTCGACTGCGCCGGTGCCGTGGGTATCGACATAGACCGCAAGCGGGTGAGCCACGCCGATGGCATAAGCCAGCTGGATGGTGCAGCGCGACGCGAGGTTGGCGGCGACCACGTTCTTCGCGAGATAGCGCGCCGCGTAGGCCGCCGAGCGGTCGACCTTGCTCGGGTCCTTGCCCGAAAAGGCGCCGCCGCCGTGGGGCGCCGCCCCGCCGTAGGTATCGACGATGATCTTGCGTCCCGTTACGCCGGCATCGCCGTCGGGCCCGCCGATCACGAAGCGGCCGGTCGGATTGACGTAGAACCACTTCTCTTCGCACATCCAGCCGTCGGGGAGCGCCGCCACGACATAGGGGCGCACGATCTCCCGCACGTCGTCCTGGGAGAGGTCCGCCGCGTGCTGGGTGGAGACGACGACCGAGGTGGCGCCCACTGGCACGCCGTCCTCATAGCGGAGAGTCACCTGGCTCTTGGAGTCGGGCCCGAGGCCGGGTGCCTCGCCCCCGTGCCTGGCGCGGGCGAGCGCCGCCAGGATCGCGTGGGCGTAGTGCAGCGGCGCCGGCATGAGCGCATCGGTCTCGCGGCAGGCATAGCCGAACATGATGCCTTGATCGCCCGCGCCCTGGTCCTTGTTGCCGGCCTGGTCGACGCCGAGGGCGATGTCGGCCGACTGGGCGTGAACATGAATTTCGACGGCGGCCTTGGCCCAGTGGAAGCCGTCCTGCTCGTAGCCGATCTCACGGACAGAGTTTCGCGCTATGGATGCGAGAGCCTCGGCAGTGATCGATTCGGGGCCGCGCACCTCGCCGGCCAGCACGATCCGGTTGGTCGTGACCAGGGTCTCGCAGGCCACGCGGGCGTTGGAATCGAGCGCCAGGTAAGCATCGACCACCGCATCGGAGATGCGGTCGCAGACCTTGTCCGGGTGCCCTTCTGACACCGATTCGCTGGTGAACAGGTATTCTCTTCGGCCCACGGCTTCCCCCAATCCTGGCAGTATTGTGGAGGCGGGCGACGACCGGCCGCGCCGCCGGGCGGTTGTCGCAGCGTTCTCCGGAGCGGTCAAGCGCGCGCGGCGCGCGGGCCATGACCCCGGCGAGACATCCGGGCTAGAGTGCCGCCGGAACGGGACCGTGGCCTTTCGACAGGGGGAGAGCGAATGCTTGCCGATATCCGGGGCGTGCAGATCAACTACGAGATTTCGGGGAACGCGAACGGTCCCTGGCTCACCTTTTCCAACTCGCTCGCCACGAACCTCGGCATGTGGAGCGAGCAGGAGGCCGCGCTCGCCGGCGACTTCCGCATCCTGCGCTACGACAAGCGCGGGCACGGCAAGTCGGCGCCCATCGAGGGGCCGTACTCGTTCGACGATCTGATCGGCGATGTCGTGGGCTTGTGGGACCACCTGGGTATTGGCGAGAGCTACTTCGTGGGCCTCTCCATCGGCGGGATGACGGCGCAGGGGCTGGCTCTCCGCCATACCGACCGGGTCAGGGCCACCGTCATGGCCAACACCACGGCGCATTGCAGCGACGATTTCCGCGCTGCCTTCGATCAGCGCGTGGCGTTGGCCGAAGACGGCGGCATGGAGGCGGTGGTCGAATCCACCATCGAGCGCTGGTTCACCGAGAGCTACCGGGCGAGCGGCGGCGCCTGGCTCGACACGGTGCGGGGCATGATCCGCACCACCTCGGTCGCGGGCTACACCGGCTGCGCGCGCGCCATTCAGGGCCTGGCCTACCTTGAAGAGCTGGACTCGCTCGACCATCCCGTGCTGCTGATCGCCGGCACGCAGGACCCCGCCACGCCGCCCGCCGGCATGCGCCTGATGCAGGAGCGGATCGCGGGCTCCCGCTTCGTCGAGCTCGACACCGCCCACCTCTCGAACATCGAGCAGGCGCCGGCCTTCACCGCCGCACTAAAAGAGTTTTTCGCGGAGCAATAAGAGGCGCCGGGACGGCGAGTTACAGCCGCCCCGGCAACAATCGTCAGCGACGCCGATTACTCGGTCGCGGTGTGGATCGGCGCGTCCGGGTGGAAGGCGTGGAAGGCGAAGGCGAAGCTGATGTCGTAGGGCACGTCTTCGAGACCCTCACCGCCGTTCCGCTGCACCACCACGTTGCCGATGTCCCGGCCGTCTGCAATCGTGCTGCTGTCGAGCGCCGAGTTCTGCCCGGCCTCCCAGGTGATGACCAGATCGGCCCGCTCGTAGCGGCCGGCTTCGCGGATCAGGTCGAGGCTCCAGGCCTCGCCATCCACGACCACGACGCGGGCGAGCGGCGCGATCCCCTCCGGCAGGTCGCCCCGGTAGAGGAAGGGGCGCGCGGAAGAATCGTACCCGCCGTATGGATTCGTACCGTAGGAGCGGGCGCCTTCGCGCTCCGGCACCAGGACCAGGGCGTCGGCGCCGGCGCGCTCCCGGTAGCGAGCGAAGGATTCGACCCGCGACGGCAGCCGCTTGAGCACGGTGCCGGTGTGGACGCCGACGATCCCCTCGCCGGTGAACTGCTGCCACCAGCTCTCGGTCTGGCGGTCGTACATCACGAGGTCGGAGTTGCGCAGCTTGCCGGTGGTACCGAAATCCAGCACCGCATCGCCCACGCGCCGGTCATAGACCACGGCCGAGTTGCAGAGCGGGCAGAAGGTGACAGAGACCGGCACGCCGCCGGCCGTGTCGTTGACGATCTCGTGCCACATCAGAATCTGCAGCGGATAGGCGCGGTGTTCGCCGCCCAGGAGCACGCTGATCACCGGCTCGGTATCGGCAAGATGGTCGATCTCGGCGGCGGTCACGAAGACCGGATTGTCGATGGCGGGAATGCCGTCCTTGGGCGGCCCGCCTGACATGATCTCGTCGAACTCGATCGACGCCTTCGAAAAGTCCGTCTCCCCCCATTCGTACAGCCAGTGCGAGGGCGCCTCGCGCGCCGCAGTCGAGTGGAGCGAGAGCGCCGCGACGAGCGCAATCGCGGGAACGGTCAGCGCTGAAAGAGCCAGGATCCGCATCGGGTCATCCTCCGTCCTGTGACGGGTGAAATGTCGGGTCTGCCGGGGCTCTGAGCCAATCGCGATGCATCAACTTGTCGTGACGAGGCCCGCGCAACGTCAACTCAAGGTGCCGCCCGGCAGCAAAAATCACCGAAAATTGTTGTAAAACAACGTATTGTTAGAAATTGGCTTCGTTTTGTAATTTTGTCTTTCTCGCGGCGAATGCTCCAGGTCAGCACGCAGCGGCCATCGCGCGCTGGGCCATCACGCCCACCAGATGGGCGCGGTACTCGGCGCTCGCGTGAATGTCCGAGTTGAGCCCGTCCGGCGAGAGCGCCGGCAGCTCCGCGTCGGGGTCCAGCCCGCCGCCGAGCGCGGCCTCCATGGCGGTGGCGCGGAACACGCAGGGTCCCGCCCCGGTCACGGCGATGCGCACGCCCGACGCCGTCTCCGCCGCCATGACGCCGACGATGGCATAGCGCGACGCCGGGTTCGGGAACTTCGCGTAACCCGCCTTCTTGGGCCGGGGAAAGCGCACGGCCGTGATAATCTCGCCGTCCTCCAGCGCCGTCTCGAACAGGCCCGTGAAGAAGTCGTCCGCCGCAATCGTGCGCCGGTCGGTGACGACGGCGGCGCCCAGCCCCACCAGGGCGGCCGGATAGTCCGCCGCCGGGTCGTTGTTGGCGACCGACCCGCCGATGGTGCCCTTGTTGCGCACCTGCGGGTCGCCGATCTTGCCGGCGAGCGCGGCAAGCGCCGGAATCGCGCCCTGCACCTCGGCAGACGCCGCGACGGCCGCGTGCGGCGTGAGCGCGCCGACCTCGACCGCCTCGCCATCGACCGCGATGCCGACCAGCCCCGCGATACCCGCCAGGTCGATGAGGTCTGACGGCGCCGCGAGGCGCTGCTTCATCGTGGGCAGCAGCGTGTGGCCGCCGGAGAGATAAGCGGCATCGTCGACATTCCGATACGCGGCGGCCGCGTCCTCCACCGATGCTGCCCGACGATAGTTGAATGCATGCATGGCGTGCGCTCCTCTGCGGCCAGACTATGGCCTTCAAACCGAATTTTCCAGAGGACCATGGTCAGGGGGCCGCCGGCCCTTTGGGCACCCGCCGGCGGCAGCTACCATGAGCTCTCGTGGGGAGAGGAGGCGCCGGTGGTGACGCTCAGGCGCGCCCAGATCGTCAATCTGGTCGAGCACAGCTACTACAGCAACATCGACTTCCGGCGCCTCGGCACGGTGCTCGACTGCTTCGCCCACGATGCGGTGCTCTCGGTCGACGGCCGCCACCACCGCGGCCGCGACGGAGAGATCAGGCAGTACCTCACGCAGATGCTGGCGGACCATCCCACCATCCGCCACGAGGTGCAGAGCCACGAGGTCGACGAGACCGCGCAGCGCTCCACCTGCCGCTTCATCCTGCGCCTGGAAGACGCCGAGGGCCGCGCGCGGGAGACGAGCGGGCAGGCCTCGTTCCAATTGGGGAACGGCAAGCTGGCCGCAGTCACGATCGAGAGCGACGGCGCCGAAACGACTTGACCCACTCCCGACACGCCGCTTGACAGGGCGCGGCGTTCCGTCTGTTCTCCGATGGCTAACGTGGCGGGGGGCGGCATGGCTTCGGACATCGACATCTACAAGACCCAGAACTTCGGCAACCGTTTGGGTTTCGGCGAGAAGGCGGCGCTGCTCATCGTCGATTTCGTCAACGGCTTCACCGACCCGGCGAAGTTCGGCGGCGGCAACATCCAGGAGGCGATCGACGCCACCGTGGGGCTGCTCGCCTTCTGCCGCGAGCGCGGCGTTCCCGTCGCCCACACGCGCGTGATCTTCGCCGACGACGCGGCGGACGCGAACATCATGTGCATGAAGGTGCCCTCGCTCACGGGGCTGACCGAGGACGCACCGGACAGCCAGATCGTCGATGCGCTGGCGCCGGCGCCGGGAGAGATCGTGGTGCGCAAGCGGGTTCCCTCCGCCTTCTTCGGCACCGACCTCGCGCCGGCCTTCGCCAGGATGCGCGTCGACACGGTGATGGTCGCTGGCTGCACCACGTCGGGCTGCGTGCGCGCGAGCGTGCTCGATGCCATGTGCCACGGCTTCCGCCCGGTGGTGATCGGCGACTGCGTCGGCGACCGGGCGCTCGGGCCCCACGAGGCCAACCTCTTCGACATGGCCCAGAAGTACGCGGACATCGTCACCAGCGCAGAGGCGATGGCAGCGCTCTCGGACGATGTTGCCGCAGAAGCGGCCGAGTAGACGCCTGCCGTGAAGGCGGTCGTCATCCGCGCCCACGGCGGCGTGGAGAACCTGCTCTACGAGGAGGTCGAGACGCCGGAGCCCGGGCCCGGCGAGCTCCTGGTTCGCATCCGGGCGAGCGGGATCAACCATCTCGACCACGACGTGCGCGAGGGGGTCTCCGGCATCCCGGTGACGCTGCCGCACGTGCCGGGCTGCGAGGGCGTGGGCGAGGTGGCGGCCTTGGGCGCCGGCGTGGACGGCCCGGCGCCGGGCACCCACGTCGCCATCGACTTCGCGCAGGGGGACCCGTTGTCCGAGCCCTGGTTGAGCGGCCTCGACGGCGTCGATTTCACATACGGCCGCATCGGCGCGGGCCAGTGGGGGACGCACGCGGAGTATTGCGTCTCCCACGCGCTCTCGGTGATCCCGCTGCCGGACGCGCTCTCCTTCGAGACCGCCGCCGCCGGCATGATCGGCCTCGGCACCGCCTGGCACATGACGGTGGCGCTGGGCCGCGTGCAGGCAGGGCAGACGGTGCTGGTCAACGCGGCCGGCAGCGTGGTCGGCTCATCGGCGATCCAGGTCGCGCTCCTGCACGGCGCGCGGGTGATCGCCACCGCCGGCTCGGCAGCGAAGCTGGAGAAGGCGCGCGCGCTCGGCGCCGCGGACGTGATCGACTACTCGCGCCAGAGCATCCGGGACGAGGCGCTGCGGCTCACCCAAGGCCGCGGCGTGGACCTGGTGATCGAGAGCGTGGGCGGCGACGTGCTGCGCCAGAGCATCGACGCGGTCTGCTTCAACGGCCACCTCGTCACCTGCGGCGCGCACGCCGGCGAGGAGGTGCCGATCAACGTGATCGAGCTCTTCCGCAAGCACATGACCATCCACGGCAGCCACTTCTGCGGCCGCCGCGAGCTGGCAACCGTCTTCGCGCTGATGGCGGAAGGCCGGCTCAGCCCCGTGATCGATACCGTCTACCCGCTCGCCGACATCCAGAAGGCCGCGCGGCGCACCGCCGACCGCGCCGTCTTCGGCAAGATGGTGCTGGTGCCTTAGCGTTCCGTTACGAACCTCCTGCGCACGCGCAAGCCACCCCTCCTCGTCATGGCCGGACTTGTTCCGGCCATCCACGAGTTTTTCGTGGGGCAGGGACAAAGAACGTGGATGCCCGGAACAAGTCCGGGCAAGACGGCGTGAGGAACTGAGGCCAAAGCGAACGCGCACACTTTCGAAAACGCAGAAACCTCGGAACGGGCAAGTAACCCTACTTCTGCTTCCCCGCCTGGCCGCGCTTGAGGAACTGGCCGCCGCCCTCGCGGCCGAGCCAGTTGCGGCCGTCGACGATCAGCTCGCCGCGCAGGAACACCTTGCTTACCCGGCCGGTGACCTCGCGGCCCTCGAACATCGAGTACTCGACCCGGCTGTGGTGCTCGGCGGCGCGGATGGTCCAGATCTCGTCGGGGTCGAACAGCACGATGTCGGCGTCGGAGCCGACCGCGATCGTGCCCTTGCGCGGGAACAGGCCGAAGAGCTTCGCCGGCGCGGTCGCCGTCAGCTCCACGTAGCGGTTGAGCGACATGCCGTTGCGCCGCACGCCGCCGTCGTAGACCAGCGGCATGCGCGTCTCCAGCCCCGGCGCGCCGTTGGGGATCTTGCTGAAGTCGTCGCGGCCGAGCTCCTTCGAGAGCCGCAGGCCCAGCACGTTCTCGCTGAAGCAGAAGGGGCAGTGATCGGTGGCGATGACCTGGAGGTCGTCGGTCTTGAGCCCGCGCCAGAGCGCATGCTGGTGTGTCTCGCTCCTGAGCGGCGGCGTCATCACGAACTTCGCAGCCTCGAAGCCCGGCCGCTCGTACTCCTCGTCGGTGAGGAAGAGGTAGTGCGGGCAGGTCTCGGCATGGACCGGGAGCCCGCGGTCGCGTGCCTCCGTCACCGCGTCGAGGGCTTCACCCGCGGAGAGGTGCACGATGTAGACCGGCGCCTCGGCAAGCTCGGCAATGCGGATCACCCGGCTGGTGGCCTCGCCCTCCATGATCGTCGGCCGCGTGAGCATGTGCCACTTGGGGCTGGTGTTGCCGGCGTCGAGCGCCTCCTGCACCAGCACGTCGATGACGTGGCCGTTCTCGGCGTGAATCTGCACCATCCCGCCATGGGCGCCGACCTGGCGCATCGTCTTGAAGATCTGGCCGTCGTCGATCATCAGCACGTCGGGATAGGCGGTGAAGAGCTTGAAGGTGGGCACGCCCTCGTCGTGGATCAGGCTCTTCATGTCCTCGAGCGCCTGGTCGTTCACGTCGGTCATGATCATGTGCGCACCGACATCGACGGCTGCGACCGCGGCGCGCTCGTGCCAGTTGGCAAGGCCGGCGAGCGGGCTTTCCCCCTTCGTCTGGTTGGCGAAGTCCACGATCGTGGTGGTGCCGCCGAAGGCCGCGGCCTGGGAGCCGGTGTAGAAGGTGTCCGCCGTGCGCGACGGCCCGAAATCCCAGTCGAGGTGCGTGTGCACGTCGACCCCGCCCGGCATCACCAGCAGCCCCGCCGCGTCGTGCTCGGCGACCCCCTCGCCGACCGGCAGGTCGGTGCCGATCATGCGCACCCGGCCGTCCTCCATCAGGATGTCGGCCGTGTAGTCGTCCACCGCCGTCACGATCCGCCCGTTCCGAATCACGGTCGCCGTCATCGTCGCCTCCCTGGAGCGTGGAGAACCCCTCCTTCTCCGTCCGCCCATCATGCCGCGCGGGCCGTCATGCGTCCACGGCGCCTGCGCTTGTGTGCGCCGCGCCCCAATTGTAGCTTCGCCGCGCCTCGAGGCACTTGACCACGACGCGGTCTCCGAGATCGCAGCGTCGAAGGCAGCGGACTCAACGATTGCAATCGGTGCGAAAGGGAGAATGGCCGATGAAGCTTCGTGTAACGGCAATGGCAGTCACAGGCGCACTCATGCTGATGAGCGGCGCCGCACTCGCGGAAGGCGGTCTCGAAGCCCAGAGCGGCGAGACGGTCTTCTTCCGCGGCTGGCAGTACAAGACCGACATCGTGCAAGACAATGTCGACCGCTATAACAACGAACAAGGCGGCAATGTCGATTACGCCACGGTCACCGGCGACTACCCGGCGATCATGGAGCAGAACCTGATGGCGGGCGCGGAGCTCGACGTGCTCTACGCCAACCCGTCGCAGGCTGGCCGCTACTTCGACGGCGGCTGGATCATGCCGGCCGAGGCGCTGCCGAACATCGATGCGATCAAGGCGGACATGTACCCCAACATCCTCGATGCCTGGTCCTACAAGGGCCAGCTGCTGGGCCTCTCCTACTTCGTCAGCACACGAGGCGTGATGCACGTCAACCTCAAGAAATACTACGAGCTGGGCTACAGCGACGCGGACTTCCCCGCCGACTGGGATGCGCTCTACGACCAGCTCTACGAGATGCGGGACAAGGGCCTCGACCAGCCCTTCCTGCCGCACTGGATCAACGAGTGGTACGGCATCTCCTGGGCCTTCGACTTCGAGGTGATGAACCGGGGCGGCCAGGTCGCGCATCCCGATACCCACGAGCCCCTACTGACCACCGATGCGGACGGCGCGGCCTACAAGACGCTCGAGGACTGGAAGCGCATCTGGAACGACGGCCTGGTGCCGGAAGAGGTGCTCACCTACAACGAGAGCTCCTACATCGACGCCTATGCGTCGGGGCGCTACGTCTTCAGCCCGCAGCAGCTCTACGATCTGGAGACCTTCAACCGCGAGGACCGCTCGCAGATCGCCGGCCACGCCAGCCTCCTGCCCTATCAGGGCCAGAGCTGGGGCCTGCTCGATTCCGCCGTCTACCTGATGACGAGCCGGGAGCGGAGCGACGGCCACACCGACGACGTGAAGCGTTTCGCAAGCTGGTACGGCTATCAGGACCAGACCGGCAACGTCTTCGTCGGCAACCGCTGGATGCAGGAGTCCATGCTCTTCTCCGGCTACAAGTCGGTGATGGAGAGCGAGGCCGCGGCCGAGAGGATGAAGAGCGCCCTCGCGCGCGAGCAGGACATCCAGGCGGTGCTCGGAGTCTACGCGGCCACGCCCTACCCGAAGGGCATCTGGAGCGTCGTCTGGGCCGAGGAGTTCAATAGCTGGCTCAAGGAGACGCTGCAGGAGTTCGTTCAGGATGATGGCGACATCGTCGAGACCATCGAGGCGATCAATGAAGAAATCGCCGACCTGAACAAGAAATACGGACTGTAGCGCTGACACGCCGGCAGGCGGCTCGAAGGGGTCGCCTGCCGGCTTGAACTCTGTTCTGCGATGAGGGCTGCGCAGCGCACCGCCGAACTGTCGAACCTCCAGTTCTCACTGCTGCTCGCGCTGCCGGTTCTCGTCTTCCTCCTGCTGGTGGTCGCCTATCCGCTCGGCTACGCGCTGTGGATGAGCCTCCACGAGATCAGCTTCTTCGGCGGCTACAAGGCGGTCTTCGTCGGGGTCGAGCACTTCGCCGACGTCATCGGCGACCGCAAGTTCAAGAAATCGCTCTGGGTCACGGTCCGCTTCACGCTCGAATCGGTGGCGCTGGCGATGGTGGCCGGCCTGCTGATCGCGCTGGTGCTCAACCGCAAGATGCGCTTCGCCGGCCTGGTGCGCACCATCGTGATCCTCCCCTGGTGCATTTCGCTCTACGGCACCGGCGTCATCTTCTCCTACCTCGCCAAGGGGCAGACCGGCATCGGCACCGCCATTGCCTATGCGCTCGGCATCGAGGAGGCGGTGAACGTCGTCAACAAGCAATGGGTGATCGAGGTGCTGGCGGTCGGCAATGCCTGGAACATGGCGCCGCTCGTCGCGTTCTTCCTGCTGGCCAACCTCAAGACGATCCCGAGCCGGCTCTACGACCTCGCCGCCATCGATCGGATGTCGCGTCTGGAGACGTTCCTGAACGTCACCCTGCCGCCGCTTCGTTTCACGCTCTTCGTCTTCACCTGCATCACCACCGTGCTCTCGATGAAGCTGTTCGACTTCATCTTCGTGCTGTCCGGCGGCGGCCCAGGCACGGCCTCGGCGACCCTCACGTACCGCATCTACAAGGAGAGCTTCAAAGACCTCGACCTCGGCTACGGCGCGGCCATGTCCTTCATGCTGCTCGCGCTCATCCTGGGTACGACGCTGATCCTCTACGGCCTTTGGGGCCGGCGGGAGGCTCGGTCGATATGAGCATCCGCCTCTCCACGATATGGTCATGGCTCGCGCTGGCGGTTGTCCTCATCTGGACCCTGCTGCCGTTGTATTGGTTCCTGAAGAACTCCCTGCTGACGCCTGACGAGATCGCGCGCTTCCCGCCGCCGCTCTATCCCCTGGAGCCGACGCCCGCGGCCTTCTTCAACATCTTCGGGTTGGACTACGAAATGGCCGACGGCATCGTCCGCCGCGGCTCGGGCCAGGCCAATCAGATCATCCGCGGGCTCGGGAACAGCCTGATCGTCTCGGCGGTCGTCACGGTGGTGACGCTGTTCGTGGTGCTGCCGCTGGCCTACGTCTTCGCGCGCCTCGACTTCCCCCACAAGAACAAGCTCTTGTTCGCGATCCTGCTCGCGGTCGCATTGCCGCCGGTCTCGACCCTCATCCCGTTCTACGCCATGTACGTGCGTCTCGGCCTCTCGGGCACGCTGGTCGGCCTCATCATCGTCACGCTCACGATCACGATCCCCTTCGTGACCTGGATGCTGATCGGGTACTTCCGGAACCTGCCCCAGGTGGAGCGGCTGGCTCGCATCGACGGGTTCTCCCGCTTCGAGACCTTCCTCAAGATCATCGTGCCGCAGGGGCGGAGCGGCGTGGCGGTGGCGGCGGTCATCGCCTTCCTGTTCTCCTGGAACGAGTACACCTATGCCCTGATGCTGGTGAACGGCACCACGGCCAATACGCTGCCCACTGCCATTTCCGGTTTCCTGTTCCAGCATCCGGAGCCGTCCCACCTCGCTGCAGCGGTGGCGCTGACCATGGTGCCGCCGGCGCTGGTTGCGTTCTTCCTGCAACGGCACATCGCCGAAATGAACCTCGTCGACCCGGTCCGCTGAGCCATGTCCCGCATCCAGATCGATCGCCTGCACAAGACCTTCCATCGCCACGTCGCCGTGCGCGATCTCGATCTCACGATCGAGAACGGCGAGCTGCTGGTGCTGCTGGGCCCGTCGGGCTGCGGCAAGACGACGACACTCAACTGCATCGCGGGCCTGGAGACGCCCACCTCCGGACGCGTCCTGTTCGACGACGAGGACGTGACCGCGGCCTCGCCGCACCAGCGCAACATCGCCATGGTGTTCCAGTCGTCGCTGCTCTACCCCCACATGACGGCGCGGCAGAACATCCGCACCAGCCTCGCCAAGCAGAAGCTCGACCGGGCGGAAACCGACAGGCGGATCTCGGAAGCCTCGTCGATCCTCGGTATCGAAGCGCTGCTCGACAAGCTGCCGAGCCAGCTCTCGGGCGGGGAGCGCCAGCGCGTCGCCACCGCCAAGGCCATCGTCCGCCAGCCGACGGCCTTTCTTCTCGACGAGCCCCTTGCCGCGCTCGACGCCGCCCTGCGGCTGACACTGCGGGCCGAGCTGGTCAATCTCCAGAAGCGTCTGGGGACCACCATGATCGTCGTCACCCACGACCAGGTGGAGGCGATGACCATGGGCGACCGCATCGCGGTGATGAACGACGGGCGGCTGGAGCAGATCGGCACGCCGGACGAGATTTACAACCGCCCCGCCACCCTCTTCGTCGCAGGCTTCGTGGGCTCGCCGCCGATGAACCTGATCGAGGGCGAGATCGTCACGCAGGACGGCCGCACGCGCTTCGTCTCCCGGGACCTTACCTTCGAGCCGAAGCTGGCCGCGGGCGATGCCGGGCCCGCCACTCTGGGCATCCGGCCGCAGCATCTGCACATCCACGCCGAGGGGCGGAATGGCGCGGTGCCGGTGACGGTTTTCGCCGTCGAGCATCTTGGCCGGGAGTCGGTTGTGATTCTCGAGGACGGCGGGCGCAACAAGCTGCACGCCCTGGTGGAGCCGGGGTTCGCTGGCCGGGTCGGCGACCGGCTCCATGCGGCGCCCGATCCCACGCACTGCCTGCTGTTCGATCGGGCGGGCAGCGTGCTATCCCACGCCGCGGCCGAGTAGAGCCCGAGACCCTGAAACCAGGCGCCGGACGCGCCGATATTGCGCGGCCCGAATGGCTTTGCCAGAGTCGTCCCCGGCCCGCATTGCGGGAGCAGGGAGGACACGTCGCCGCTACTGGAGAACAAGGACCTCGCCATCGCCGACATTTACGTGCCGGCCAAGCGCCGACGCACGCTGAAGCAGGCGACGGTCGAGGCGCTCGCCGAGAGCATCATGGAGGACGGGCTGAAGGTCCCGATCCTGGTGCGCGAGGACGGCGCGCGCTACGTGCTCGTGGAGGGGCTGCACCGGCTGGAGGCGTGCAAGGCGCTGGGTGAAGACGTCATCGCCTGCACCATGGTCCAGGCTCGGAGCTGATGCGCGCCGCAACCGGGGCGACATGACCACGCTCGGCTTCGGCTTCCTCGATCGCCCGGGCGTGCGCGAGCAGCTCAGGCTCGCCGCCAAGGCCGAGACACTGGGCTACGATTCGCTCTGGGTCACCGAGACGAGGCTCGCGCGCGATGCGGTCTCGGTGCTGGGCGCGATGGCTGCCACCACCGAACGCGTGCGGCTCGGCAGCTGCATCGTCAACAGCTGGACGCGCGGCCCTGCGCTCATGGCCATGACCTTCGCCACCCTCGACAACCTGGCGCCGGGTCGCATGAACCTCGGCCTCGGCGCCTACTGGGACCCGCTCGCCTGGAAGCAGGGCATCGAGCGCCGCAAGCCCCTCACCCAGATGCGCGAGTACGTGGGCGTCCTGCGCCGGCTCTTCGCGCTCGAAGACGGCGTGACCTACGAGGGCGAGCTGGTGAGCGTGCGAGACCTTACCCTCGACCTCGGCCACGGCGACGCGCGCGTGCCGCCTGCCGTCAGGATCTTCATCGGCCCCACCGGCCCCCGCATGATGGAGCTCGGCGGCGAGGTCGCGGACGGGGTGCTCATCAACGGCATCCTCTCGCCGGCCTACACCAGCCGCTCGCTGGAGCGCGTCGCCGCAGGCACCGCGGCTGCCGGCCGCACGCTCGGCGACGTGGAGAAGCTGCAGCTCGTCAACATCTCGATGGACGCCGACCGCGGCAAGGCGCTCTACGACGCGAAGCGCCTGGTAACCCAGTACCTCGGCCAGCAGCCCCACTTCGCCAAGGCCTGGGAGTTCCCCGAGGACCGCCTCGCCCAGATCAAGCAGGTGATGGGCGGCTGGCCGCCCAAGCCAGGCGGCATCGAGGATGCCATGGCGCTGGTGGACGATGGGCTGGTGGACGAGCTGATCGCCCACGGCACGCCCGACGAATGCCGGGCCAGCGCGCAACGCTGGCTCGACACCGGGCTCGATGGGCTCATCCTGATCCCCCTCAGCCGCAACTACGACGAGATCCTGGAGGTCTTCGCGCCGTGAGCGTCACAGACGCGCGGGCGTTGCGCGCTGCCGTAGAGGCCCGCCTGCCGCTGGCGGCGGCGCTCTTCGACGAGATCCGCGAGGCCAGCGCCGACAGCGCCGGCGTCACCCGCCCCGCCTGGAGCGAGAAGGACCAGTTCGCCGCCCGGCGCATCGCCGAGGCCGCCGGCGCGCTCGGGCTGGAGACCGCGTACGACCACGCGGGCAACCTCTACTGCACGTTGCCGGGACGCGACCGCGCGGCCCCTGCGGTCCTCACCGGCTCGCACACCGATTCCGTGCCGACGGGCGGGCACTACGACGGGCTCGCGGGCGCGGTCGCCGGCCTCGTCGTGCTCGCCGCATTCCGCGACGTCGGCTGGCAGCCGGGCCGCGACGTGACCGCCATCGCAACGAGGGCCGAGGAGAGCGTCTGGTTCGGCATCCCCTTCATCGGCGCCCGCCTCGCGCTCGGCTCGCTCTCCCACGATCACCTCGACACCCTGCGACGCTCGGATACCGGGCGCACGCTCGCCGACCACATGGCGGCGCTCGGCCTCGATGCGGACGCGCTGCGCCGCGAGACGGCGCCCCGTCTCTCGCCTGCCAACGCGCGCGCCTTTCTGGAGCTTCACATCGAGCAAGGGCCTGTGCTGGTGGCAGAGGGCGTTCAGGTTGCGATCCCCACAACCATCCGCGGCAACCTGCGCTGGCCGGGCGCGACATGCGTGGGCCGCTACGACCATTCCGGCGCCACCCCCCGCGCCCACCGGCAGGACACGGTGCTCGCCGTGGCCGAGCTGGTGCAGGCGCTGGAGGCGTTCTGGATCGCGCAGGAGGAGAGCGGCGTGCCCGACACGGTGTTCACCGTGGGCAAGTGCTTCACCGACGGCGCCCACCACGCGATGACCAAGGTTCCCGGCCGCTGCGACTTCACCCTCAACTTCGGCGGCACGACCCAGGCATTTCTCGATGCCTGCCGCGCCGAGGTCGAGGCCCGCGCGGCGGAGATCGCCACGCGCCGCCGGGTCGCGTTCGAATTGGGCGAGTACGTGCAGGCCGCGCCGGCGCCGCTGGACGCCGATCTTCGCGCCGTGCTGGACGAGTCGGCGGCGACGCTGGATATACCGACGCGGAGCTTCGCGACCGTGGGGCACGATGCTGCCGTGTTCCAGCGCGCCGGCATTCCGGCCGCCATGGTCCTCGTGCGCAACGCCCACGGCAGCCACAACCCGGACGAGGCCATGACGCTCGAGGACTTCGGTGCCGGCGTCGCGGTGCTCGCGGCCGCGATCGCCCGGCTCGCGGCCTGACCGCCGCCACCACAGGGAGGGGGACGTGACCGACGTACACACGGGAAGCTGCCTCTGCGGCGGCGTCAGATACCGGGCGACCGGCCCCTTGCGTCCGGTCATCGCCTGCCACTGCGGTCAATGCCGCAAGACCTCCGGCCACCATGCGGCCATGACCTCGGTGCCCCTGGCGCGCTTCGCCATCGAGCGCGACGAGACCCTGGTCTGGTTCCACTCCTCGGACATCGCCCGGCGCGGGTTCTGCAACCGCTGCGGCGGAAACCTGTTCTGGGAGCCGGTGGGCGAGGATCGCGTCTCGATCACGGCCGGCACGCTCGACGGCGCGACGGGGCTCGCCATCGAGCGCCACATCTTCACGGAAGACGCCGGCGACTACTACGACGTGCCTGCAGGCTAGGGGAGAAACGTGATGTTCGACCTCGTGGTCCACGGCGATCTGGTTCTCCCTGATCGAGTGCTGGAAGGCGGCTTTCTGGCAGTCCGCGCCGGCGTCATCGGCGCGCTTGGGACGGGCGAGGCCCCGGAGGCGGCGGAGACCGTCGATGCGGCAGGCCACTTGATCTTCCCCGGCGTCATCGACGGCCAGGTCCATGCCGGGAGCTGCGAGGGGATCGCCGGGCTGGGCGATGCGTCGGTCGCGGCCGCCGCCGGCGGGGTCACCACCATCGTCGACATGCCCTTCGACGATCCGCTGCCGGTCAATTCGGTCGAGCTGCTGCAGGCCAAGGTCGAAACCCTGGAGCGCATCGCCGTCGTCGACGTCGCCCTCTACGGCGCGCCGAAGAAGGGCGCGGGCACCGAGGGCATCGCGGCGCTCGCCGACGCCGGCGTCTGCGCCTTCAAGGTCTCGACTTACGAGTATCACCCGGTGCGCTTCCCCGGCTACGACATGGGCGAGCTTTACGAGCTCTTCCCCGCGATCCGCGAGACCGGGCTTTCCGTCGCGTTCCACAACGAGGACGCCGCCATCGTTCGCCGCCTCACCCGGCGCTTCCTCGACGAGCGCCGCAACACGCCGGAGAGCCACGGCGCGGGCCGCCCGCCGGTCGCCGAGGTCGTGGCCAATGCGGCGGTCTTCGAGATCGCGCGCGTGACCGGCGTGCGTTGCCACATCGTGCACAGCTCGCTCGCGCGCGGGATCGAGCAGGCGAAGCGCTACCGGGAGGAAGGCGTGGCGGCCACCGCCGAGACCTGCGTGCAGTATCTGGTCTTCGAGGAGAGCCAGGTGCTGGAGATGGGCGCCCGGCTCAAGCAGAACCCGCCCATACGCCCGGCGCATGAGCGCGCGGCGCTCTGGGAGAAGGTGGTGGCCGACGAGGTGGATTTTGTGTCGTCGGACCACGTCGCCTGGCCGCTCTCGCGCAAGTCGAACCCCGAATTCTCGGAGAACGGCTCCGGCGTGCCGGGGCTGGAGACCCTGTTCGCAGCCCTCTACACCGGGTTGGTGACGGAACGCGGCCTCGCGCCCGGCCGCGTCGCGGCCCTGCTCTCCGAACGGCCGGCGCGCCACTTCGGCCTCTATCCGCGCAAGGGCGCGCTCACGCCGGGCGCCGATGCGGACTTCGCCATCGTGGCACCCGGCCCCTGGACCTTCGACGCCGCCGGCATGGCGTCTGCGGTCAAGTGGAGCCCCTACGACGGCATGACCTTCGGCGCGCGGGTAACGGGCACCTACGTGCGCGGCACGCCCGTCTATGCCGAGGGCCGAGTCACCGGCGCCCCCGGCACCGGCACCTTCGTCCGCCCGATTTAGAAGAGTTCGCCTTGTGGGACTCTGGCTCGAGTCGTCGTCGGGAATGGACTGTTGCGCTCAAAAGTGCGCGCACCTATCCTTGACGGGTGCAGGTGCCGGCTCACGCGCTCGCTAGATGAACGGACGGCAGTTCATAGCGAGGGTTCGCAAGTGGGCGAGGAGCCGGAATTTGGAGGTGCGCTTCGTGGCGTCCGAAGGGGCCGGCTCGCATGGAACGCTCTATGCTGGCGGGCGCAGAACGACCGTCAAGGATCGGAAGAAGGACATCGGCAAGGGACTGCTCGCTAAGATGCTCAGTGACCTTGGGATCGACAGGGACGATTTCTAGGGAACGAAATGACGCAAGTGTCCCCGGAGACCGAACGCATGTCTGACACCTACAACTATCCCGCCGAGATCGAACGCGACGAGGAGGGCCGGCATGTCATCACGTTCCCGGACTTCGGATGGGGCGCGACTGACGGCGCCACGCGCGACGAGGCGCTCCTTGAAGCCAAGGATCTGCTGCGCGAGCTGATCGCGGCCACGATTCGGGAAGGCGAGACCCTGCCCAAACCGTCACGCGCCGGCAAGGGAAGGCCGCTCGTCGTCCCGCCGGTGCAGATCGCGCTGAAGGCGGCGCTTTACGAGGCCTGGCGCCAAGCCGGGATTTCGCAACGCCGTCTTGCTCGCGATCTCGACGTCGCCGAGAGCGAGGTACGGCGGATGTTGAATCCGGATCATGGCACCAAGGCCGCAACGATCGACCGCGCCCTGCGCCGACTGGGGAAGCGCGTGACCGTCACCGTCGGCGAGGCGGCCTGATCCGCTCCTGTGAGCCGGGGTCGCTGACGGAACCGAAAGAACTCAACTCGCCGCGTAGCTCTCCCGTGCACCGAGGCTTGAGCCGCCGCAGACCATGATCGCCTGGCCGGTGACGAAGGAGCTGCGCTCGTCGAGGAAGAAGGCGATGGCGTGGGCCATGTCCTCGGGCGTGCCGATGCGGCCTGCCGGGATCGCGGCGAGCGCCGCCTTGGTGCGGGGCGAATCCGGCGGGTTGGCCTCGACGTAAAGCTCCGTCGCCGTCGGCCCCGGGCAGATGCAGTTGACCGTGATGCCGTCGCCGCCGAGCTCCAGCGCCCAGGTGCGCGTGAGCCCGATCAGCGCCGCCTTGGTCGCGGCGTAGTTGGTGCGAAGCTCCTTGCCGCGCACCGAGCGGCTGGAGACGTTGACGATGCGCCCGAAGCCAGCAGACCGCATCCCCGGCGCCAGCGCCTTGGTGCACTGGATGGCCGAGCGCACGTTGAGCGCCATCAGGTAGTCGAAGTCGTCGAGGGTGGCGTCCTCCAGCAGCGCCGGCCGCACGGCGCCGACGTTGTTGACGAGCCGGGTGATGGCGCGGTCCGCGAGCACCTGCTCCAGCGCCGCTGCGGTGGCCGCTCGGTTGGCGAGGTCGACGGCCACGAACGCATCCACCGCGTCTTCCGGCTCGACGCGGTCGAAGACGACGACCCGGCAGCCCTCGGCGCGGAGCCGCGCGGCGCACGCCCGCCCGATCCCGCGGGCACCACCGGTAATCAGGGCATGGTCGGTCGTCGCCCGCCCTCCCCTGCGCGCGGGGTTGGCGGCACTACTCGGCCGCTGCACGTGCGCCGATGGCGGCGTTGACCTTGGGCATGACCTCCTCGGCGAGCAGCGACATGG
>JAPPHR010000124.1 GCA_028820995.1 Rhodospirillales bacterium | reverse complement strand
CAACGTGACCGATCGTCCCAACGTTGCAGTGCGGCTTCGTCCGCTCGAACTTCTCTTTTGCCATCGTTACCCTATTCCTCGACCGCCGCGCTTTCGCAGCGACTAACAAGACGACACAAGCCGCGCACCGCTGCTGCGGCGTCGGCCGTATATCCTGGAGCGGGTGATGGGAATCGAACCCACGTAACCAGCTTGGAAGGCTGGGGCTCTACCATTGAGCTACACCCGCTCGACCTCAAGTCCCACGCGCCCATCGCCGCGCGCGCGTGCGCCGCGCCCGCCTGGTGGAGGGGGTAGGATTCGAACCTACGTAGACATACGTCGGCAGATTTACAGTCTGCTGCCTTTAACCACTCGGCCACCCCTCCGCGCCGAGGTGGACGCGCCCGGGACTCGGAAGGGCGCACTATGGACATCCGCGGTCGATTGTCAACGCCCAAAGGAGCTCTCCGTGACGGCCCATCGCACCGCCGAGCCGCCGTCGCGGCGGCGTCAGCGCGCGCCGGACGGCCCGTATGCCGGGGCGTCTCGCAAAAGGGATGAATGTCTTATAATAGGGTGCGTCATGGCACGCAACACTTCTCGCCGCCCGCGGGCGCGATCGACCGGGCGCCGGCGCACGCATCAGGAGCAGCGCACCCAGGCCAGGCCGCGCCGCGAGCGGCTCTATGGCGCCCATGCCGTGGCCGCCGCGCTCGCCAATCCCAGCCGCCGCTGCCACCGGCTGATCGCGACGCAGGAGGGCGCAGACCTTCTCGCCGAGCGCATCGATGCCCGCGCGCTGCCCCTTGCCGCCCGCGCCCTGCTCGATGCGCCGCAGATCGCCTCCCGCCAGGATGTCGCCGCTCTGCTGCCGGACGGCGCCGTGCATCAGGGCATCGTGCTGGAGACCGCTCCCTTGCCGGCGGTCGACTTGGCGTCGGCCTGCCGCGGGCTCGCGCCGGGAGAGGGCGGGCCGCGGACCGTGGTCGTCCTCGACCAGGTGACGGACCCGCACAATGTCGGCGCGATCCTGCGCTCGGCGGCGGCCTTCGCGGTCGGTGCCGTCGTGGTCCAGGACCGCCACTCGCCGCAGGGCGCCGGCGCGCTCGCCAAGGCCGCCTCCGGCGCGCTGGAAACGGTGCCGCTCGCCCGCGTCGTCAACATCGCGCGGGCGCTTATCGTGCTGAAGGAGCTGGGCTACTGGTGTCTCGGCCTCGATCAGGACGCGGCCGATCCGATCGAGGCCATCCCCGTGAAGGCGCCGCTCGCGCTGGTGCTCGGCGCCGAAGGCGAGGGCATGCGCCGGCTGACTCGCGAGCGCTGCGATCTCACCGCCCGAATCCCCATGCCCGGCGCGATGGCGAGCCTGAACGTCTCCAACGCAGCCGCCATCGCGCTCTACGAGGTCGCGCGGCGATGAGCGCAGCGTGCTTGACAGGGCCCGCGGGCCGCGCTTGAAAGCGGGCCTTCCGTGATCACGCGCGCCTTCAGCGAGCTTCCGGCCGGCGTAGCTCAACTGGTAGAGCACTTGATTTGTAATCAAGGGGTTGCGGGTTCGAGTCCTGCCGCCGGCACCGCTCGATCCGGGGCGCGATCGGGCGCCGCCGAGGGATAGGGCGCAGCATGGTCACCACCGCTGCCCTCATCGTCGCCGCCGGGCGCGGCCACCGGGTCGGCGGGCCGCTGCCCAAGCAATACCGCAGCCTCGCCGGGGGCACGGTGCTCGGCCACAGCGTGCGGCGGTTTGCGACGCATCCGCGCGTGGGCACCGTGCGCGTGGTGATCAACCCCGCCGACCGCCAGCTCTACGACGGCGCGCTCTTGGAGAACGGCGGTGCGGAGGCCGGCGCGCTGCTGGCACCGGTTGCCGGCGGCGAAACGCGGCAGGAGTCGGTGCGGAACGGCCTCGAAAGCCTCGCAGACGCGCCTCCCGATCTGGTTCTGATCCATGACGGGGCCCGCCCCCTGGTATCGGACGCCGTGATCGACGGCGCGCTCGACGCGCTCGCCGGCCACGACGGCGCGCTGCCGGCGCTCGCGGTGAGCGACAGCCTCAAGCGGGCAGCGCCCGGCAGCGCCCTGGTTGCGGGCGCCGTCCCGCGCGAGGGCCTCTGGCGCGCCCAGACCCCGCAGGGCTTCCGCTATCCTGCGATCCTCGATGCCCACCGCGCTGCCGCCGGCGCGGCGCTCACCGACGACGCTGC
Source organism: Rhodospirillales bacterium (assembly GCA_028820995.1). Classification (GTDB taxonomy): domain Bacteria; phylum Pseudomonadota; class Alphaproteobacteria; order UBA828; family UBA828; genus WTGU01. Next base: position 28,723 of record JAPPHR010000124.1, on the reverse strand, counting down.
GGTCGCGGAGCGGGCCTGGCTCTCGGTCGCGCTCACGGCCGGCGACGAGGACAACCTGAAGATCACCACCGAGCAGGATTTCGCCCGCGCCGAGCGCATCATGGCAGCGCAGGGGGAGAGCGCCGTGTCGCCTGCGATCGCGTTGGAGACCCGCGTCGGCATGGGCTTCGACGTCCACCGCTTCGGCCCCGGCGACCATCTCATGCTGGGGGGCGTGGCGGTGCCCCACGACCGGGGCGTGGTCAGCCATTCCGACGGCGACGTGGTGCTCCATGCCATCGTCGACGCCGTACTGGGCGCGATGGCGGCAGGCGATATCGGCAGCCACTTTCCGCCCTCCGACGACACCTGGCGAGACGCCGATTCCGCACACTTCGTCAACCACACGCTTGCCATGCTAAGAAAGCGAGGCGGGCACCTCTCCCACGTCGATGTCACGGTCATCTGCCAGCGGCCCAGGATCGGCCCGCACCGGCAGGCCATATTGGCGCGGCTTGCGGAGGTTCTGGGCCTCGCGCCCGCGCGTATCAGCCTCAAGGCGACGACCACCGAGCGCCTGGGCTTCACCGGGCGGGGCGAGGGCATCGCCGCGCAGGCGGTCGCCACGGTGCGCCTGCCGGCCGGGGGTGGCGATGACGGCTGAGGCAGGGCCGGCGCGCCTCGACCTGCGCGACCCCGCAACCCTGGTCGCGACCTGGTTCGGCACGGGGCTCGCGCGCTGGGCGCCAGGCACGGCGGCCTCGGCGCTGGCGCTGCCCGCGGCGTGGCTGCTCCGGAGCTACACGGGCGTGCTCGGCCTCGCGATCGCGGCCCTCGTCCTCTTCGCGATCGGGGTGTGGGCAGCGGCGGCGTGCGAGCGGCGCACCGGGGTCCGCGATCAGCCCGCCATCGTGATCGACGAGGTGGCCGGGCAATGGATCGCCCTCCTGCTGGTGCCGGCGGACCCGGCTGCCTACGGCATCGGCTTCGTGCTGTTCCGCCTGTTCGACGTGGCGAAGCCCTGGCCGATCGGCCTGATCGACCGCCACGTGAAGGGCGGCTTCGGCGTGATGCTGGACGACGTGGTCGCCGGCGCCTTCGCGGCAGTCGTGCTCTGGAACGTGTGGGTGTGGTTGTGACCTTTCCGGGCAACGTGAGCAACAAGGCGGAGCGGCTGCTCGCGCTCTGCCGGGCGCGGGGCCTGCGTGTCGCCACGGCGGAATCCTGCACGGGCGGGCTGATCGCCGCGTGTCTGACGGAGATCGCCGGCTCCTCCGATGTCGTGGACCGGGGCTTCGTGACCTATTCCAACGAGGCCAAGAACGATCTGCTGGGCGTGCCCGAGGAGTTGCTCGTGCGCGTGGGCGCGGTCAGCGAGGAGGTGGCGCGGGCGATGGCGGAAGGCGCGCTGGAGCGCTCCAACGCCGATCTTGCCGTCGCCGTGACCGGGATCGCGGGCCCGGGCGGCGCGACGGACACCAAGCCCGTGGGCCTCGTGCACCATGCCTGCGCGGGGCCGGACGGCGCGATCGTTCACCGGCGCGTGGTCTATCTGGGCGATCGCGGCGGCGTGCGCCTCGCGACCGTCGAGACCGCGCTCGACATGCTGATCGACGGTGCCGAGCGGAGGATATAGCGCCCTGACGGCGAGCGAGACGGCCGGGCCGGATCGAGCGCGGGACGCGATCCTCGCGCAAGCACGGGCGCTCGGCTTCCAGGCGGCGGGCGTGGCGAGCGCCGACGAAGCGCCGAGGGACGCGGAATCGCTCCGCGCGTTCCTGCGCCTGGGCTATGCCGGTGACATGGCGTGGCTGCGGCGCACGGCGGAGAGGCGCAGCAGTCCGCGCGCACTCTGGCCGGAGGCGCGCAGCATCGTCGTGGTGGGCATCAGCTACGGCCCGGCGCACGACCCACTCCGCCTGCTGGATGCGCCGGCGCGCGGCATCGTTTCGGCCTACGCCCAGGGCCGCGACTACCACGACGTGGTCAAGGGCCGGCTGCGGCGCCTGGCGCGCTTCGTCGTCGATACCTTCGGCGCCGAGGTGAAGCTCTTCATCGACACGGCGCCGGTGATGGAGAAGCCGCTCGCGGCGCGCGCAGGCATCGGCTGGCAGGGCAAGCACACCAACCTCGTCTCGCTTCAGCACGGCTCCTGGCTCTTCCTGGGCGAGCTCTTCACGACCCTCGATCTGCCGCCGGACGCCGGCGAGGCGGACCACTGCGGCTCCTGCCGCCGCTGCCTCGATGTCTGCCCGACCGACGCCTTCCCCGCGCCCTACCGGCTCGATGCCAGGCGCTGCATCTCGTACCTCACCATCGAGCACAAGGGCCACATCGCGCCGGAGTACCGCGCGGCCATGGGCAACCGTATCTATGGCTGCGACGACTGCCTCGCGGTCTGCCCGTGGAACAAGTTCGCGCAACGGACGGAGGAATATGCCTTCCTGCCGCGCGCGGAGCTGACGGCGCCGAGACTCGCCGATTTCGCGGCGCTGGACGACAAGACCTTCAGAACAGTGTTTTCCGGCAGCCCGATTAAGCGAACCGGGCGCGACCGCTTCGTCCGCAACGTGCTGATCGCAATCGGCAATTGCGGGGAGGCGGGGCTCTGGCCGACGGCCAAACGGCTGCTGGGCGACAGCTCCCCCCTGGTGCGCGCCATGGCGGTCTGGGCATCGCGGCGGCTTGCGCCACCCGCCGCCTTCGCCGCGCTCCGCGCCCTGCACGAACCGGCCGAGCGGGACCCGGCGGTGTTGGCCGAATGGCGCTATGAGGCCGAGCCGGGCTCCCCAAGCGATGCGGCCGGCCGCGCGTGACCATGTCCGGCACGCGGCTTTTCTGCTTCGGCTACGGGTTCACCGCCTCCGCGCTCGGCGCGCTGCTCGGCCCCGCCGGCTGGTCGCTCGCCGGCACCTGCCGGACGCCTGAAGCGTGCCACGCGCTCGGCGAAAAAGGCATCGGTGCCGTCCCCTTCTCGCGCGATGCGCCGCTCGCCGATGCGGCGGGGTGCCTCGCGGGCACGACCCACGTCCTGCTTTCGATTCCGCCCGATGAGGAGGGCGATCCGGCGCTCGACTGCCACGGCGCCGACATCGCGGCCGTGCGGGGCGTGGAATGGATCGGCTACCTCTCCACCACCGGGGTTTATGGCAATACCGGCGGCGCCTGGGTGGACGAGGCTGCGGTGCCGGCGCCCACCGGCGGGCGCGGCAGGCGAAGGCTCGCGGCAGAGCAGGCCTGGCTTGCCTTCGGCGCGCGGCACGGCCTCGGCGTTCACGTCTTCCGCCTGGCCGGGATCTACGGGCCGGGGCGCAACGCGCTCGCCACCGTGCGGCGCGGCGCGGCCAAGCGCATCGACAAGCCCGGCCACGTCTTCTCGCGCATCCACGTGAGCGATATCGCGCAGGTGCTGGCAGCCTCCATCGCGAAGCCGGATCCTGGCGCTATATATAATGTATGCGACGACGAACCGGCGCCGTCTGCCGATGTCGTTGCCCACGCCTGTGCCCTGCTGGGCGTCGCGCCGCCGCCGCTCACACCGTTGGACGACGCCGACCTCTCGCCGATGGCGCGGAGCTTCTACGCCGACAACCGGCGGGTCTCCAACGCCCGCATCAAGAATGAGCTGGGGGTCGCGCTGCGCTACCCCGACTATCGCGCGGGGCTTGCCGCCCTGCTCGCCGAGGAAGCAGGCGGGCCCTAGCCCACCGCGGCGAGGCCGGGGAAGGCCTCCAGAAGCCAGAAGGCGAAGGAGCTGAGGTACCCGGTGATCAGCGCGCCACCCATGGCAATCAGGATGACGCCGGCGCCGATCTGCAGCGGCTTGCTGACCTTGCGGATGCGCCGCATGTGGCGCAGGAAGGCGCCGGTGAACGCGGCCGCGATCAGGAACGGCACGCCGAGCCCCAGCGAATAGACCGCGAGAAGGGCGACGCCGCGGCCGACATCGGCGGACGTCGCGGTCAAAGTGAGAATGCCGCCCAGCACAGGCCCGATGCAGGGGGTCCAGCCGAAGGCGAAGGCCGCCCCCAGCAGGTACGCGCTCGCAGGCCGCCCGCCGGCGATGCGGCCGGCGAAGCGCATCTCGCGCTCGAAGAACGGAATCCTCACCAAGCCCGTGAGGAAGATACCGAAGACGATAATCACCCCGCCCGCGGCGTATTCGAAGATCGTCTTGTGCTGGAGCAGGAATCCGCCCACGGCGCTCGCGCTGGCGCCGAGCGCCACGAAGACGGTCGTGAAGCCGAGGACGAAGAACGCGCTCAGCATCATCGCCGCGAGCCGGCGGCGGGAGATCCCCTGGTCGTCCCGCAAGTCCTCCAGCGAGCCGCCGGCGACGTAGGAGACGTAGCCCGGCACCAGCGGCAGGACGCAGGGCGAGAGGAAGGAGATCAGCCCGGCGGCGAAGACCGAAGCGATGCTTATGGCAGAGATTTCCATGGCCGGTCAGCCGGTGGCCGATGCGTCCCCGGTTCGCACCGCTACTCGATGATGTGGCGCACCAGCTCGATCACGTCGGGATCGGACCAGTCGCGATCGCCCAGCACGCGGGCGACCTCAGCGCCGTCTGCGTTGATGAACACCGTGGCGGGGATGCCGTGCACTCGGAGCGCGCGGCCCGCCTTCATCTTCTCGTCGATCATCACCGGCAGCGTGACGAGGTCGTGGTCGTCGTAGTAGTTGCGCACGAGCGGCGCGCCGTCGCGGTCGAGCGAGAGCGGCAGGATGACCAGCTCGTCGCCCAGCTCGCGCTGCAGGGCGTCCATTGTCGGCATCTCGGCGCGGCAGGGAAAGCACCAGGTCGCCCAGAAGTGCACGGCAACGGGCGTGCCGCGGTAATCGGCGAGGCTCAGCTCCTCGCCGGCCTCGTCGGTGAAGACGATGGGCGGCGGCTCCATCGGCCCGTCGCTCACCACCAGGTTGAGGATGGCGCTGCCATCGGCGCGCTGGTCGAGCGCGCGCAGCGCATCGCCCTCGGCGGCAAGCAGGGAGCCGCCATAGAGCGCGACGCCGATCATGGCGACGGCCGCGGCAACGCGCCCGAAGATGCGGATAGAGGTCATGGCCTTGATTCCCGTGTCTGCCAACCGCTCATGCAGGCATAGATAGTAACCCAGAGGCTGGCTGCCTAGCGCCCCGAGCCGTGCTCACCATGATTTGAAGCCGTGCCGGCGCGGGCCGCAGCGTCCAAGGACCTGCAGAGCCGCGCAAGGTCTTGCTCCCGCGAGAGGCGGTGGTCGCCGTCCTTGACCAGCTCGACCACGACGCGCTCGCTGGTCACCAGCTCGGCGATGCGCAGGGCGGTCCGCCAGGGCACGTCCTCGTCGACCATGCCCTGCAACAGGTGGATCGGGCAATGGAGCGCGATGGGGGCGCGCAGCAGGAGGTGGCCGCGCCCCTCCTCGATCAGGCCCATGGTGATGGGATAGGGCTCTTCGCCGTAGTCGCAGGGCATCACGATTTCGCCGGCCCCGGTGAGGGTCCGCCGCGCCTCGTCGTCGAGGGTGGACCAGATCAGGTCCTCGGTGAAATCGGGCGCCGCCGCGACGCCCACGAGAGCCGAAACACGCTCGGGCCGCGCCAGCGCCACCAGCAGCATGATCCAACCGCCCATGCTGGAGCCCACCAGGACCTGCGGGCCGCGCGCGACCTCGTCGAGCACCGCCAGCGCATCGTCGTGCCACGCGCCGATGGTGCCGTCGCGGAACGCGCCGCCGGATTCGCCGTGGCCGGAATAGTCGAAGCGCACGAAGGCGCGGCCCGTGCTGCGGCAGTGCGCCTCCAGGGCCGTCGCCTTGGTGCCGGTCATGTCCGACATGAAGCCGCCGCAGAACATCACGCCCGGTTCCGCGCCTTCCATCCTGCGGTAGGCGATCGCTTCGCGCCCGGCACGCTGCAGCAGCGATGGCGGTGAAGGGTCGTTCATGGAACCGCTCACTCAATCGGATTGACTGCCCGTGCCCTGCGGACTGTCGCTCGACCGCGTGGCCCGCGAGTATCGCGAAGCAGGGAGCGGCAGCATAGCGGCGTCGACGTTCGATAACACCCGGGACTTACCTGCACGGCTCGAGATAACTGGCGCCTGTCCTTGCAGCCTTGCCCGCCGGTGCCGGAGCCAACCGGCACCGTTTGGCTCCCCACAAGCGCATTGGGCGCTCAGTCTTTTTTTTCTTCGAGTCCGAAAACCTGGTCGTCGGTACGTAACTTAAGAGCGAACTTAGTGGTGGGACCGAGATCGCCGCTGGAAAATTTTCTCAAGAATTACCGCTAATCCGTTAAATGAAACTACGAACTTCCCCCAATTGTTGGAGGTTATCTGCCGTCATGACAATGCACTCAGTTTCCTCGCGATTCACACACTTCCGCTCTGGACACTGTTCTCTCGTCCCACTACTTTTGTTCAACTCATTTTTGGCATAATAAGAATATTATACCCATGTCGCGAGTGAAGGGGTGCTTCGCTGCACTCTCACTGTTGGGGTACAGTTGCCAAATCTTTGGACCGATGAAAGAGCATCGCATAGAACATAGTTGCGAGAGGGGACAATCACCCTCCCGCCGTGTGCCAGTGAGGTAACAAAGGTGACATCAAGCGCGGACGCAGCCAACGATCTCCAGTTGCCCCCTGACGAGATGCTAGACCTCGCCAGTAGGGTGGCCGACCTGTTGGTGCAGAGGATCAAAACTCTGCCGGAAGAGAATGCCTGGGAGGGCGAGTTCCGGCAGGTGCTCGAAGAGCAGTTGTCGGAGGACCCGCCGGAGGACGGGAGGCCGGCCACAGAGGCGATCGAGAGAGCGGCTCGCGACATTCTTCCGCACGCGACACGTCTGGATCACCCACGCTGCTTCGGGTTCATCCCGTCGTCGCCCACCTGGCCCGGCATCGTGGCCGACTTCATGGCCGCCGGCTACCACGTCAACCAGTGCACATGGCTGGTTGCGAGCGGACCGAGCCAGCTGGAACTGATCGTCATCGACTGGTTTCGGCGCTGGCTGGGCTATCCCGAGAGCGCGGGCGGGCTCTTCACCAGCGGAGGCTCGGCCGCCAGCGTCGATGCCTTCGTTGCCGCGCGCGAGGCGGCGGGCCACCCCGAACGCGCCACCGTCTACATGAGCGACCAAAGCCACAGCGCGCTCTCCCGCGCGGCGATGATCGTCGGCGTCCGGCGCGACCGCATCCGCATGATTCCGAGCGATCCGAGATTCCGCTTGGACATGGATGCCCTCGCCAGCAGCGTGGCCGCCGATCGCGACGCCGGCCTCACCCCCATCGCGGTCGCTGCCAACGCCGGCACGGTGGGCACGGGAGCCATCGACCCGCTTGGGGAGCTGGCCGACTTCTGCGCGGCGGAAGGGCTCTGGCTCCATGTCGATGCCGCCTACGGCGGCTTCGCGATCGTGACGGAGCGGGGCAAGCGGCTCCTGCAGGGGATCGAGCGCGCCGATTCGATCGGGCTGGATGCGCACAAGTGGTTCTTCCAGCCCTACGAGGCGGGCTGCCTGATGGTGAAGGACGAGAGCACGCTCACGGACGCCTTCTCGGTCAGGCCCGATATCCTCCAGGACACGGTATGGGGAGCCAACCACCCCAACTTCTCGAACCTCGGCCTGCAACTGAGCCGCTCGGCTCGGGCGTTGAAGGTCTGGATGTCGGTCCAGACCTTCGGAATGGCGGCGTTTCGACGAGCGATCGCCAATGGGATGGAGCTGGCCGCCAGGGCGGAAAACTATGTTCGTGAGAGTCGGGTTCTGGAAGCCATGAACACCGCATCGCTGGGGATCGTGTGCTTCCGCGTCAACCCGGCGGATGACGGCCTCGACGAGGAGTCGCTGGACAAGATCAACAGGGCCGTGCTCGCCCGCATGTTCTGGGACGACCCCGCGTTCATGTCATCGACGATGCTCCACGGCACGTTCGCACTCCGAATGTGCATCATGAACCACACCACGACCTGGGACGACGTGCGTGAGACCCTGGAAGCCGTGGAGCGCTTCGGCAAGGATGCCTTGTCGAAGGTCGGGCAGGGCAAAGCGTGAACACACCGTTCCGCGCCGTTCCTGTTCTAAGCTGAACGAGTTCACGAGTCGCCGTGACGCAGGTTGGGCACGCGTCGTCCGGCTGCCTCGCCGAAGGCGCCCGGTTGCAGGCAGGCGGCGATGTCTCGATCAACGCGCCCTTCGGAGAATAGCGTCCCCGACTTGTCCTAGAGCGTTTCCGTTTCACACGGAAACACGCCCCTTCGGTGCTAAACATCTGATTCGATTGCGATAGTAATCCGTTTCTAATGCCACCGGGTGCGGAATGCAAACCCGTTCCGCACCCCGCTGCAACAGATCGGAGACACGCGATCATGCCAACCATCCGCCTCACCCAGCGGCGGGTCGACGCCATTCGGCCCCGCCGCAAGGTGCGCGATATCCGGGACGCCGAGCTCAAGGGGTACGGCGTCCGGGTCATGCCATCCGGCGCCAGACGTTACTTCATCCACAGCCAGCACAGGGGTAAACGGGTCTGGAAGATCATAGGCGACGCGGCAGCAATCGCCGAGCCCGAGGCGCGGGCCAGGGCCAGGTTGATGCTTGCTGCGTTGCGCGACGGTCGGGAGGCCGTCGCGACGGACCCCGGTGGCACCCTCTTCGAGACGGTCGCCGAGGAGGTCTTCGACCGCTACGGCCGCCGCTGGAAGCCGCGCACCCTGGAAGTGAACCGGGACTATCTCCGTCGGCAGATACTGCCCTTCTTCGCGGGCAGGCCCATCGGAGAGATAACCCGGGAGGACGTGCGGGCCTGGTTCCGCGGGCTCCACGCGACGCCCGCTGCCGCGAACCGCTCTGCGCCGGTCCTCTCGGTCATCATGCAGCAGGCCGAGGTCTGGGATACCGCCCGGAGAACAGCAACCCCTGCGCCGGCATTCGCCGCTACCGGCCGGGGCGATCCGAGCGCTTCCTGACACCTGAGGAGTATCGCCGCCTTGCCTGCGTGTTGGACCGGCACGAGGACAGCCGCCCCCTGCACGTGGCCGCCGTGCGCCTGCTGTTGCTCACCGGGTGCCGCGAGTCGGAGATCCTGACCCTCCAATGGCGCTCCTACCGGGAGGGGAGGCTCCATCTGCCGGACAGCAAGACCGGGCCGCGCACGGTCTGGTTGTGCGCGGCGGCGCGCGGCGTCCTTGACAGTCTGCCCCGGTCCTCCGGGTGGGTCTTCCCGGTTGCCGGTCTGCGTACCCCGTGGCTGTGGCTGGATCAATTCTGGCGCGGCGTGAGGGTGGATGCCGGGCTGAGGGATGTCCGCCTGCATGACACCAGGCATTCGTACGCCAGCATGGCGCTGCTCGGGGGCGAGAGCGTGCGCACCGTCGGCCGCCTGCTCGGTCACGAGCGTGCGTCGACTACCCTGAAATATGCCCACATGTCCGACACCACGGTCCGCGAGGCGGTGGAGACCCTGTCTTCCGTCCTGTCGGGGAGGCGGGCATGAAGGGGCAGAGGGTCCGGCTCACCGACGCGGGCGTCGGAAAGCTACAGCCGGACACGACGGAATACGCGGTCTGGGACAGCGAGGTGCCCGGTCTCGGCGTAAGGGTGCGTCCGTCCGGGCATCGCGGCTTCGTCTGGCAAGGGCGCGTCCAGGGAGAGCCGGTCAGGGCGACCGTCGGCCCGGTCGCGCTCATGACCGTCGAGGACGCCCGGAAGGAAGCCCTGGCGCTCAGCGTGGGAAACGCCCCGCGCCCGGCGCAAGGACGTTCCGGCACTCCCCTGTTTCGCGACTTCGTACAGGACGAGTGGTTGCCGGCGTACCGCCGCCGCTGCGCCCCGTCGTCCTGCCGATCCGCCAATCAAGTGCTCGAACGGCAGCTGATCCCCGCCTTCGGCCGCCTCCCGCTGGACGCCATCCGGCGGATCGACGTCGAACGCTGGTTCGACGCCTACAGCCGTACCGCTCCGGGCGGCGCCAACAAGGCGCTCGAGATCCTCGGTCAGATCATGAACGCCGCCCTCGCCGCCGGCCATGTCGGGGCCTCTCCCGTCAAGGGCATCGCGAAGAACCCCCGCCCGAAACTCTCCCGGTTCCTCTCCGCCGGAGAGATCGAAAGGCTTCACCGCGTCCTCGACCGGCTGGTAGGGGAACGGCCCTCCCGCCGGCAGCAGGCCGACGTCATCCGGCTGCTCTTGCTCACCGGCTGCCGGGTGGGCGAAATCCTGACGCTCAAATGGTCGGAGGTCGACGGCGACCGCCTCAACCTCGCCAACACCAAGACCGGGCCGCGAAGGGTCTGGCTGAGCCAGGCCGCGCAGGCCATCCTCGCCCGCCAGCCGCGTGCCGCAGGTCCCTACGTGTTCCCGTCCCCGAGGCATCCGGACAAACCGCTTTCACCCACACTGCACCTCTGGCATCGGGCGCGGAAGGAAGCCGGTCTCGACGACGTCCGCCTGCACGATCTCAGGCACACCGTTGCCAGCCAGGCCGTCGCCAGGGGTGTTCCTCTGTCCACCGTCGCGCGGATGCTCGGGCACGCCGACCCCAGGATGACCCTGCGATACGCCCATGTCGGCGACCGCGACCTGCAGGCCGCTGCCGAACGCATCGGAAGGGCCATCGAGGCCGCAATGGAGAGCGGTTAGTCGCCGGCCGCAGCATCGTCCTGACGGTACGCCGCGCGGCGGAGGGTTTAGCCGTTCACGACCGTGAAATCGGTGTGTGCCGAAGAATGAAAAACCTGCTGCGCGTCCGCCCCGACAGTCGGACACTTCCCCTTGCAACTGGTTTCACCGCGCCCTGGCAACAGGGGACTTCACCGAGCGACAAAAATTCTGCTTGGACCACTCCTAGAGCACGATCCGATCTAATTGAATCGCTCTGATTTTCAATAGCTTAGTCTTCTCTCGGTCGAGGCGGATACGTCTCCCTTGGGTTCCGGGGTGCTCAAGTTGCCGGTGTCATCGAAGTTGGCAGCCGTTCGGAGTGGGTTGTGATCCAGGTCGGTCGGATCGTGCTCTAGTGCTGTCCTGCATGTCCGCCGACGATCCCAGCACGGTAGGACCATGGCGAGCACAACAACCATGTCATCTAGGTCAGATCTCGGGTATTCCACATAACTCCGCAAAATAAATCTCTATGTATCAATGCATCGAAAAACATTCCCGGAGATTGGGGGCGAAATCCGGAAAATTTACACTAAGTAAGCACCACGAAAGAAACTCCCGACCACGCCAGATTTCCAATGTCGGTCTGTGTTTTGTCTCGCGATGGCGGACAAAGCCTCAAAGGCGTCCGAACCGCAAGCGAGATCGCCTGCTGGGACAGCGCCAATTCGTTCCCATCGTCAGAGATGGGTGACCACCTCGCTGAGCGAAAGGGCTCACCATTTTGGCGAAGGGCTCTCCCTCTTAAAGCCGCACCGGCGAAGCCGATTTGAGCGATACACGGTTCCGGCAATCTCTATCACCTTGAGACGTTAGCTTATCCGTACTGCGCCGGGCAGCGCATGCAGAGATTTTCCTCGGTCCCGTTGCGACAACATGATTCTTCTCAAGAAACACCCATTTGACGCAGGATTGTGCGACAAAGCGGACTGCCGGTGTCCATATATTCTTCAAGCACCGTAAAATGGTTGCGGCTGGGCAGATCGAGATAGCGGCCATCCAGGCCTTTTTCGGTCCAGGCGGCGAGGAAGGCTTCGGACTGTCGGTGAAACTCCGCGGATTCGTCGCCACCCAGCGTGACGATCAGCGGCGACGCGCGATCCGGGATATGTCGGATCGGGCTCATCCGATCGATTTCCTCATCGGTCAGGCGAAGCTTGGGCTGCAGCCAGGAATGTACGAACGGCTCAAGGTCGAACAGGCCGCTGATCGCGGTGCCGCCCTTGATGAGGTCGGGCGGCAGTCCGAAATCGCGTTCCCAGTCTGTCGCAAGCAACATGGCCGTCAGATGGCCGCCGGCAGAATGTCCTGAGACGTAGATGCGGCTTCGGTTGCCGCCGAAGGTTGCGGCATTGCGGTAGAGCCATGCGACTGCGGCGCGGTTCTGCCGCACGATCTCCGTCACCGTGACCTCTGGGCAGAGCGCGTAGTTGTTGATCGCCACCGTCACGCCCGCCGCGACCAGGCCCTCGGCGACGAAGCTGAACTCCTTGCTGCTCAGCGAGTGCCAATAGCCGCCGTGAATGAACATGTGAATCGGCGCATCGGCCCGCGCCGCCGGATAGATGTCGAGGGTTTCGGCGGTGGTCGGGCCGAAGGGCACGTCCAGCCGCGGGGTGAGCTGCTTGCGAACGCGCGCGCTCTTGGAGAGGAATGTATCCACGTAGCGTCCGAAATCGGGCACGCTCTTCTCGACATCGTATTGCGCGTCGATCTCGGCCTGCGTGCGGAAAGAGCGATAGAGAGCGGGACCTGCCCGCGTTGCAGATCGCCCACGCGCAGGAAGCGACGGTGCCGCGGCAGGCGGCGCTGTCGGCCGATCGGTCGGTGCCGGGCGCCGAGACCCCGCCGGGAGCCAACGGAGGAGCGCTCGCCGGCCGGCACCGGCGCCCTCCCGCGACCTGCTTTGCGTGGCCAGTTCCCGCTGGGCCCGCCGACGCCGGCGCCTTCGCCCGGTCGCCGCGAGAACCGCCGCCTCTTCGCTCGCGTGAAACTCCACCACTGCCGCGCCGCTTCCATAGGTCGGGCCGTAGGCGTGAACCGTCGCGCTATGGAAGCGGCCGCCCATGGCACCGAGCACCCAGGCGAAGTGCTTGAAGCCCATGTCCGCGCGGGCCTCGCGCGCATAGTCCGCTATCAGCGCCTTCATGGCCGATGCATCGCCCTTGACCATCAGGTCGAGCATCCGCCGATTCCACGCATCTTCGCCCGCGCTTGCGATGTGATCGTTGGCAGGGTCGATCTCGTGCCGAAAAGCGGAGCCCGATAGACCGCCGACGCCGATCACAGCGACCCGGCGGCCCAGGCGCACCGCCTGGTTCGCCGCCATCTCCCCCAGCTTCAGGGTCTGCTCCCAATCGTGATAGAGGTTGTTCGCCGCCATGACGACCGGGCAGGCACGGTCGGCGTTGAGGAAGCGATTGGCGACGACGCTGCCCGTATCCATCGGAAAGCCGTCGTAATTGACGCCGCGCGCCTTGACCCCGAGAGAGCGGCAGGAGCCGATGCAGGCTTCCGCGAGCTCGGTATCGATTTCGATGTCGTAGTCGATCTCGCCATACTCATACCAGTTCTCGTCGACATGGAGGCCGCGGACGCGCGGACGGGTCTGCCACGGCTGGTCGAGAACGGCGAGCCATTGGGTCGAGTACATGAGAATCACGTCCGGATTCGCCTCGCGCAGCGCAGCGGCCGCGTCGTCGAGTCCGTCCGCGATCTCGCTCCACGGCGGATTGTCGCGGGCAAGCAGCGGCAGGGGGCTGCCCGGAACCAGCATGGCCGTCACCACGCCTGGCGCCCTGTCCCGCCGTCTGGCGAAGAACAGGGTGCGTTGAAGTCGGTCGCCGACGCCGAGCGCTTCGAGCAACTCGTTGCGGCCAGTGGCTGAATCGTCCAGATGCCGCAGCGCATTGATGATGCCCATGACGCCGCGCGGCATCACGAAGATGATGACCACCGCCGCGATGCCGAGGACCAAAAGCGGATACTCGGTGACGCCGGAAAGCACGCGGTCGACGGCGACGAAGATGGCGGCACCGACGATCGGGCCGGCCAGCGTGCCCATGCCGCCCGCGACGACGATGAAGACGAAATAGGCCGACCAGAAGATCGTGAACGCAGCCGGTGGCGTGATGATCACCGCGTCGATGTAAAACAGGCCCGCTGCGAGGCCGCTGAGCCCGCCCGCGACCACGAAGACGATCAGCTTCACCTTGCGGATATCGATACCCGCCGTCCGCGCCGCCTCCTCATCGTCGCGCACTGCGGTCAGCGCGAGCCCGTACCGGCTCTTGAGCAATCGCGCGATGACCACGGTCGCGAACACGAGCAGTCCGAGGCCGGCGTAGTACATCTCGACCTGTGTCGCGTCGGTCTTGATCTGCATGCCGCCACCGGCACCGACCACTTTCCACTCGTTGAAGATCGAACCCACCGCGGCCGCGATCAGCCAGCTTGCGACGGCGAAATAGGCGCCTTGCAGGCGCAGCAGGGGAAGGGCGCCGAGGAAGATCAGCAGCAGGATGATGACGCGGCGGATATAGACCTCGCCAAAAATGTCGGCCTCGGGAAAGTAGCCCAGCGCGACCTCGTAGCCGGCCCACAGCACGCCGGCGATTGCCACGGGCTTCCAGACCCCGACGCCCACCAGGCTTTCCCGCACCGGAGTCGCAAGCAGAAAGGCGAAGGCCGCGGTGACGATCCCCGAGATCGGCAGCGCCAGCCAGACGTTGATGCCGCCATAGTAAAACAGGATCGCCAGGGTGAATCCGCCGATGCCGACATAGACCTGGTTGCCAAACGAGAGCAGCCCGCAATAGCCGGCCAACAGGTTCCAGGCGTGGCCGAAAACGGCGAACACGAAGAACGTGAACACCAGATAGGTCACATAGCTCTGATCGCCGACCAGCCACGGGATGGCGATGGCGACGGCGAGCAACGCGGCGAGCAAGCCCCGGCCTCGCCAGCCGGTCAGCACGAGGTTGAGTCCCTGCGCAATCATCGCGAGAAGAGCCCCTGGGGACGGACCGCGAGCACGAAAAGGATCAGCATGTAGCCGGCGACGAGTTGCGCGGAGGGGCCGAAATAGGTCCCCGCGAGAACCTGAGTTATGCCGAGCAGGACGCCGCCGACCAGGCTGCCGGCAATCGATCCGAGGCCGCCGACGATCACCACACCAAACGCGATCAGCAGGAACTGCGGCCCGTCGAAGGGTTGAAAGGTGCGCGACATGCCCACCGCGACACCGGCAACGCCCGCGACCGCGAGAGAGATTGCGCTCGCGAGCGCATAGATGCGCTCCGTTCGCATCCCCATGAGCGAGGCGACCTCGGGATCGTCCGAGGCTGCGCGGATTGCGCGGCCCGCGTGGGAGCGATGCAGGAACAGGTGAACGCTCACCAGGATCGCGCCGGCGATGCCGAAGAAGATCAGGCGGAGAGTCGAGATGCTGAGGTCCTGCGTCAGGCGGATCGCCGAATAGCTCAGCGCGTTCTTTATGCCGGTGGCGTCGGAGGCGAAGATCCCGAGCAACGCGTGGGCGATCACGATCGACATGCCGAAGGTCACCAGGATCGGGGACATGAGTCCGAAGTTGGACGACATGCCCTTCTCTTCCATGGCCTGGACCGAGACCCGGTTCAGCAAGTAGCGCTGCAGCGCATAGCCGATCACGAACATGGCCGGGACGACCACGATCAGTGAGACAAAAGGCGGGAAACCGAGAAACTGGACGACCACCGCCGCGATATAGGCGGCGACGATGAGCCAGTCGCCGTGTGCCAGGTTGACCAGGCGCATGACGCCGAACACCAGTGCGAGACCGAGGCTGATGATGGCGTAGTAGCCGCCGAGCATGGCGCCGGAGAGGAGGCCGTTGGCGATGTCAATGAGCGTCCAGTAGAGATCCTCGCTCATCAGCCGAGGCCCTCGATCCCGGTGCCGAAATAGGCGGCGCTGACCTGCTCCTCCGTGACGTTCTCGGGCTTGCCCTCCAGCACGACGTGGCCCTCGAGCATGACGAACACGTGCGACGCGACGTGCAGGGCGCGCTTCATGTCCTGCTCGATCACGATTGCGGTCACACCGAGCTCGTGAATCTGGCTGACCTTGCGGTAGATGTCGTCGACCACGAAGGGCGCGAGGCCGAGCGACAGCTCGTCGAACAGGATCAGCGTCGGCGACGACATCAGTGCCCGCCCAATGGCCACCATCTGCTGCTCGCCGCCGGACATTTGCGAGACGATCTGCCGTCGCCGCTCGGCGAGCACGGGAAACAACGCGTAGATTTCGTCGAGGCGCTCTTTCAGCGTGCTCCGGCAGCGGGGCAGATAGGCCCCGGCCATGAGGTTTTCCTGCACCGAAAGCCGGGAGAACAGGCGGCGGCCCTCGGGCACGAGCGCGATGCCAGCGTTGACGATGTCCTCGGTCGCCAGGTTCTCGATAGCGCGGCCTTCGAACTCGATCCGCCCTTCGATACGGGCCATGCGCCCGCGGTTCATCAGGCCCACCAGGGATTTCAGGAGGGTGGTCTTGCCGGCGCCGTTGGCGCCGATGATCGAAAGGATTTCGCCGCGCTCGATCTCGAAGCCGATGTTGGTGAGCGCGCGAAGCTCACCGTAGTAGGCGGAAAGACCCGCGACCCTCAAAAGCGGCCCGTCATCCTCAGGCGCCAAGATAGACACGGCGAACTTCCGATGCGTTGATCACCTCTTGCGGCGGACCGGAGACCAGGAGCTGTCCGGCATCCAGCGCGATGAGGCGGTCGGTCGCGGTGAGCATGGTCTTCATCACGTGCTCGATCCACACCACGGTGATGCCCGAATCGCGGATGCCGCGAATGAGCGCGATGAACTGCTCCACTTCAGCATCCGTCAGGCCGGCCGCCACTTCGTCGACCAGAACGAGCTTGGGCCGTGTGGCAAGGGCGCGCGCCAGCTCGTGGCGCTTGCGCATCAGCAGCGGCAATCGGCCCGCGAGCGTATTGCGCTCGGCCCGCAATCCCATCGCCCCGATTACGCGCTCGACCCAGCTCTCCGCTTCGGCCTCATCCATGTCGCCGCCGAAGCGGGCGGCCACGAGCAAGTTGTCGAACACGGTCATGTGCGTGAACGGGCGCGGAATCTGATAGGTCCGGGCGAGGCCCGCGCGGGCACGGTCGTGTGCCGGCAGATGTGTCACGTCGGCACCGTCGAATTCGATGCGTCCCGAATCAGCACGGATATTGCCGGCGAGGAGGCCGAACAGCGTCGTCTTGCCGGCGCCGTTGGGGCCGATGATGCCGAGGATCTCTCCCTGCCGAACGACAAAGGAGATCCGGTCGGCCACCCGGAGCGCGCCGAACGACTTGCGGAGCTCAGAAACAGCCAGAATTTCGGTCATCCTGCCAGACCGGTCGGCGACCCCCGCCGAGTACGCCGGCGACGGGACGGCGGCGGCACGCGGACCGCCACCGTCCCAATGCGCTACTGCTGGTAGAGGCGCATCTCCGCGGTTTTCTCAACGTCCGGGTAGACGGCGTTGTAAACGTTGTCCTTGACCCAGCGGTTGGTCTCTTCATCGACGCGCCATTGCGCCCCGCCGAGAGGCTGAACCGAATAGTGCTGCTCGCCGAACTTGACGCGACCGACGACGGTGTCGAGGTCGGTCTCGGCCAACGCTGCAAGGAGCGCCGCCCGGTCGGTCGTGCCGGCCCGTTGCAGGGCGTCGAACAGGACGTCGTAGGAGGCGTCTGTGTAAGCCAGCGGCGGCGAATAGTACTTGTCGGGGTTGGCCCTCTCGTAGGCGTCGACCAGACCCTGACCCGAGTAACCGCCGAATTTCGACGACCCCGGATAGGCCGGCGACCAGAAGTTCACGCTCAGAATATCGATACCGAATTCGCCGAGCGCCCGCATCGCCTCCGGATAGCCGGTCGCCTTGTCGATGATGTACATGCGCGGCTTGAAGCCGGCCTGAGCCGCCTGCTGCAGGTAGTTCTGCAGATCGGGCGGCGCCAGCACGCCGGTCACGACCTCGACCCGACCGCGCTTGAACTTGTTGATGATCGCGGAGAAATCGGGAATGCCCTGCTCGAAGCGGCCCGGATCGATCGGCTCCCAGCCCTCGCCCTTGAAGGTCGGGTCGAACAGGCTTGCGAAGACGACGCCGTCGGGATCGTTCGGGTAGAGGTAGCCGATCTTCCCGTTGAAGCCGCCTGGCAGCGACTTGATCATGCCGACGTGATTGGCCACGAGATCCGGCACGCCGAAGAAGAAGTGGTAGGTGTATGAGTAAGTCTTCGGCTTGCCGTCGGGGCCGAACAGCCATGCCTCGACCGGCGTGTTCGAGGTGATGCAGGGCACCTCGTAGCGTTCGCAAAGATCCGAGGGTGCGTTGGTCGTGTCAGGCGTCCCTTGCGCGAAGACCACGTCGACCTTCTCGTCCAAAATCGCCCGCGTCGCAGCTTCGCCGGAGCCGGCCATCGTGCCCTTCGAATCGAAGATCTTGAATTCGATCTTGCATTGCTGATCCCCGACCTGCAGACCGCCGGCCTCGTTGATCGGATCGACCTTGTTGTGGTCCAGCCAGGGCGTTTCACGGCCCATGTCCAGCAACGGCCCCGTGAGCGGTACGACCCGTCCCACCGTGACCACGCAATCATCGGCCGCCTGCGCCGGTGCGGCTTGCCAGAACGAAGTCGCGGCGACCATCGCGAACGCCGCGAGCAAGAGTATCTTTCTCATCGTCTTCTCCCTGTTCGTATCCAATTCTCTACACTTTGAACTCGACGACTGCTGCGCCGGCTCCATAGGTCGGACCGTAGGCGTGAATGCGCGCGCCGTAGTAGCGGCCGCCCGTCGCACCCTGAATCCATGCGAGGTGCTTGAAACCCATATCGACCTTGGCCGCCTGCACATACTCCGCGCACTGACGGTCGACCTCCTGCGTCTCGCCCTTCTCCAGGAGGCTTAGCATACGCCGGTTCCAGCGATCGTCCTCGTCGCTCGCGATCCGGTCGTCGGCGATGTCGATCTCTTCGCGGAAAATTGTGCCCGAAAGCCCTCCGACACCGACCGCGGCGAAGCGCTTGCCTTGCGTGCTCGCCGCCTCGCCGGCGATGGTCGCGATGCGCCGGGTGGTCTCGAAGTCGTGGTAGAGATTGTTGGCAGCCAGCACGAACCGTCGTGTGCCCTCGGGATCGAGACTCTTGCTGGCGACGATCGTTCCGGTATCGATCGGAAAGGCGTCGTAGTCGACTCCCTTCGAATGCAGCCCGAGCGCATTGGCATTCTCAATGCAGGCCTGCGCAAGCTCGGTATCGATACTGAGGTCGAACGGCAATTCGCCGAACTCGTACCAGTTCTCGTCGACGTGCAATCCCTGCAATCGCGGGCGCTCCTGCCAGAGCTGGTCCAGCACCGCCATCCATTGGGTGGAGTAGAGCAGCACGACGTCGGGGCGTGCCGCGGCGAGCGCGCGTGCCGCCTTCTCGTAGCCGGCGGCGAGACCGAGCCAGGGCGGATTGTCCTTGCGCAAGTAAGGCAGCGGGGAACCCGGAACCAGGAACGCGGCGGCGAGGGTCATGATCGCGCGGTCGATCCCGCAGAAACCATGCTCACGCGGCGGCTTCCGCCCGAGCCATTCCGGCCTCCGCGAGATTCCACTCCATCACCGCGTTGCCGGTGCCGATCACGGTGCCGTAGCCGTGCAGCTTGCCGGGCAGCTTGGGGTATCCCATCGCCGCGAACATCCACGTGAAGGCGCCGGATTTCACCTCGGCGAAGGCCTCCTCGATGAACTGCGGCAGGATGTCGAACACCTCATCCGTTCGCCCCTGGCGCAACAGCTCGATGATCCGCATGTCCCAGCGGTAGCCCTCGTGGCTGAAGGGGTGCTCGCGCGACATGTCTTCGGGCAGCGGCGGCTCTTCCTGAAAATGGAAGTGGCTCAGCGTGTTCGAGGCCAGCAGCACGGCGCGGCGGCCGGTTTCCTCGATCGCCTCCCGTGTCGCCTTGCCCAGCAGGTCCATTTCCTCCAGGCCTTCCTCGGTCGTGAGGTAGTAGGGCGAGTTGTTGGCGGAGATTCCGACCACCGGTATGTCCCACTGTGGCCGGATCATGTGAAGCGTCGTGATCGTGCCGTAATCCACCCGGAACTTGGGGTTGCGCATCATCTTCGCGACAAGGCCCCGTGCCCGCGCCTTCTCGCAGCATGCCTCGGCCAATTCGACGTCCACGTCGAGTGCGAACGTGTAGCGGAACAGGTTCGGGAAAATCGGATCGACGGACTTTCCGGAGAGCTTGTCCACGCCCAGAAAGTGATGGCCGAGTTGGGTAATCCAGTGCGGCGAATGCACCAGGAGCACGTCCGGCTCTAAGCGATCGAGGCTTTCCCGTGCGTGCTCATACGCCCATCTGAGAGGCTCCCATCCACCCTCCGACTTGGGCTCGTTCTGCGGCGGGTTCTCGCCATAGACGAGATGCGGTGGATGGGGGGCAAGATAGCCCGCAAGGATTTCACCCTTTGCCACGATCACCTCTCCCATTCGGCCGCGAGGGCCGGGTCCCCAGAGGGTGGACCGAGGATACGCCATCACGCGCGCCGCAGGCCATAGCAGTCTCAGGCCGTCTCCCTGTAGAACTCGAAGCCGATCTCGACCGTGGCGCCAAGCGGCAGCGCCTGGACACCCACTGCGGTTCGCGCCGGCGGCCGAACGCCTTCGGAGAACACGGCCTCCCAGGCCTCGTTGATCGCCGGGAACCGATCGAACGCCGTGGTGTAGATGGTCGCCGACACCATGTCGTCCAGTTCGAGACCGAGCTCCGGCAGTGCGGCAAGGAGATTGTCCAGTATCTTTGCGGTCTCTGCGCCCGGCCCGCCAGCTTCCAGGGCGCCCGTTTCCATATCGAGCGCGATCATCCCGGCGAAACGATAGTGCGGTCCGGCTTTCACGCACGGGCTGTAGCGAAATCGCGGCTGCGGAAGGGCTTTCGCCGAGACCGCAACGGGCTTAGAGCTTGACACAGATGTTCTTCTGCTCGGCATAGAAGTTGAGCGAGTGAAGCCCCCCCTCCCGGCCGATCCCGGAGAGCTTGACGCCGCCGAACGGTGTTCGGAGATCGCGGAGAAACCAGCAGTTGACCCAGCAAATCCCGGCCTCGATCCGCCGCGCCACGCGGTGCGCGCGGGAAAGATCGCGGGTCCAGATTGCCGTGGCCAGACCGTAGTCGCTGTCGTTGGCGCGAGCGATGGCCTCGTCCTCGCTATCGAACGGCGCGACGTGGCAGACCGGCCCGAAGACCTCCTCCCGCACCGTGCGTGCGCTGTCGGGAAGGCCCGTCCAGATCGTCGGCTGCACGTAACAGCCAGCGTCCCGCGCGTCGCCGAAGTCCTGCACGCCCCCGCCGGTCACCACTTCCGCGCCCTCATTTTTGGCGAGGTCGTAGTAGCCGAGAACCTTGGTGCGATGCTCGGCCGAGATGAGCGGCCCCAGCGTGCAGTCGTTGGCCCAGGGATCGGCCGGGACCAGGGCCTCGGCCTGCGCCTTCAGAGCTGCGACGAAGCGCTCGAAGATGGGCCGCTCGACATAGACCCGCTCGGAGCAGAGACAAACCTGCCCGCAATTCGCGAACACCGACCGTGCCGTGCCTTCGATCGCCGCATCGAAATCTGCATCGGCGAAGACGACGGCCGCATTCTTGCCACCGAGCTCGAACGAGAGCGGCTTCACGGTATCGGCGGCGGCTTTCATTATGGCAGCGCCAGTCCTGCTTTCGCCGGTGAAGGTAAGCGCATCGATGCCCGGGTGACGGGAGAGCCATTCGCCCGCCGAATTCGGTCCGAATCCGTGAACGACGTTGAACACGCCGGGGGGTACGCCAACCGCGTCCATCACCTCGGCGAGCAGAGTCGCCGTCACCGGTGTTTCCTCGGAAGGCTTGGCAATCACCGTGTTCCCGCTCGCGAGTGCCGGTGCGACCTTCCACGTGAGCAGGAGGAGCGGCAGGTTCCAGGGTGCGATGACGCCGACCACGCCATGGGGCTCTCGCACCGAGTAGTTGAGCGCTCCGCGACCGTCGGGCGTATCCATTTCGAAGCAATCGGTTCCTGCTGTCTCCATCAAATTGGCGAACAGGCGGAAGTTGGCCGCGCCGCGCGGAATGTCGATCTGACGCGCGATCGACGCCGGCTTTCCGGTATCGGCCACTTCTGCCGCAAGGAAGTCGTCGAAGCGCGCCTCGATACCGTCGGCAACCTTGTGGAGCAGGGCGCAACGCTTGGCCGTCGGCATCGGGCGCCACGCACTTTCGAAGGCGCCGCGCGCGGCATGGACCGCGGCGTCGACGAGCGCCGAATCCGCCTCGTGCACCCGCGAGACGACCGCGCCGCTCACCGGAGTCACGTCATCGAACAGCGAGCCCGTCACCTCGAACCGGCCACCGACATAGTTGGGCAGCTCTCCGATCCCGGGAGCGGCCTCTCGCGCTCGTGTCGCCATGCCTGTCTCGCTGTTGGGGCCGGCGGCCATGCTTGAAACATGCGTGCCGTCATGCCGCCGGGCAGGGTATTGAGGCTGGCATGCCGCCGCAAGTTCCGTAATAGTTCCGAAAACGCTGGGCGGCCGCCAGCCGAACGGCCACGGCCGCGATAAGGGAGATCGTAGCGATGGGTGCCGGCGGCATAGTCCTGATCATCGTCGTGATCCTTGCCGTCATCGGGATCGCGTGGCTCTTGTTCTGGTGGCTTTACGAGCGCGCATCGAAGGAGATGTCGTTCGTGCGTACCGGGCTCGGCGGCGAAAAGGTCGTCACGAACAGCGGCGCACTCGTTCTGCCGGTTCTGCACAACACCACCCCTGTCAACATGAAGACCCTGCTGCTCGACCTCACGCGCGAGAACGAGCACGCGCTGATCACCCGTGATCGCATGCGGGTCAACGTCACGGCCGAGTTCTTTGTGCGCGTCCAGCCCGACGCCGAGGCGATCGCCGCCGCCGCGCAGACCCTCGGCTCGAAGACCCTCGATGCGGATCAACTAAGGCCGCTGTTGGAAGGGAAGTTCGTGGACGCGCTGCGCGCGGTCGCGGCCGAGCGGGACATGCAGCAGTTGCACGAGCAGCGAATCGCCTTCGTCCAGACGGTTCGGGACGCGTTGGCGGAGGAGATCGTGCACAATGGCCTGGAGCTCGAATCGATTTCGCTCACGGGCCTCGATCAAGCGAGCCGCGAATACTTCAACCCCAACAACGCCTTCGACGCGGAAGGCCTGACCAAACTGACCGCGGAGATCGAGACGCGGCGCCGGGCGCGTAACGAGATCGAGCAGGACGCCGAGGTCGCAATTCAGGAAAAGAACCTCGAAGCGGAGCGCCTCAAGCTCGAGATCGCCAAGCAGGAAGAGCATGCGCGCCTTCAGCAGCAAAAGGAGATCGCGCTCAGGCGCGCGCAGCAGAAGTCGGAGATTGCGGCGGGGGACGCGGAGCGCGACAGGCACATGGAAGAGTCTCGGGTCAACGCGCGCGAGCAGATCGAGCTGACCCAGATCACCTCCGAGCGGATCGTCAGCGAGGCACGTCTCGATTCGGAGCAGAAGGTGCGCGAGCACGAGATCGCACGCGACGCCACGATCGAATTGGCCCGGTTCGAACGAGACATCTCGGTGGCCGAGCGATCGAAGGATCAGTCAGGCGCGCAGGCTGAGGCCGAGACGGCACGTGCGGAGGCAGTTCGAGCGGGCGAGGCGGTTACCACCGTGCGCGAGGTGGAGCGCGCCGAGCGACAGAAGGCGATCGAACTGGTTGCAGCGCGCCAGGAAGCGGAACGCACCGCGATCGGCGTCGTGGTCTCCGCCGAGGCGCGACGGCAAGCCGCTGCGGAGCAGGCGGAGACCAACCAGATCCAGACCGAGAGCGAGGCAAACCGCGTGCGCCTCCTCGCCCTCGCCGAGGCAGATGCCGAGAAGCAGCGCGCCGATGCCGCAGACGTGCGCAGCGCGGTAGCGGCCAAGGCCCAGCGCGCGATGCACGAAGCCGATACCGCGCTTACGCCGGAGTTGATCGAGCTCAAGGTCAAGATGGCGATCATCGAGCGGCTGCGGGAGATCATCGGCGAGACCGTCAAGCCCCTTGAGAACATCGAAGGGATCAAGATCGTGCACGTCGACGGCCTCGGTAGCGGCTCCAGCGGGAGCCGGAGCGACGGCGGCGGGCCGGGCAACTACGCCGAGCAGCTGACCGACAGCGCGCTACGCTACCGGGCTCAGGCCCCGATCATCGACGCGCTGCTCAAGGAGATCGGCATGCCGGGCGCCGATCCCAACCGCCTTGTCGATATTCTGGATCGCCTGTCCAATCCGCCCACAGACGCGGATTAGCGTCCCGTCGCCGAGGGTCCACCGTGGCTCTCCCAAGACGTCCGAGCGCGGCCGCCTCGAATCAGCAATTTTGATGATCGAGAACGGCGCGTTTCCCCGGCGTACCGAATAGGGGCGCACCGCGAACAGTCTGTCGTCAGGAAAAGGAGGCGAAATGACCATCGAAGCCCGGTTGGCGGAGCTTGCCATCACGTTGCCCGCGCCACCCAAGCCCGTGGGCGCCTACGTCGGTGCGGTCGTCACCGGCAATCTCGTCTTCATCGCAGGGCACGGGCCGCGCCTTGCGGACGGTAGCCACCTAAGCGGCAAGGTCCCGACCGAGATGAGCATCGATGAAGCGGTCGAGGCCGCACGCCTGTGCGGGCTGAACATTCTGTCGAGCCTCAGGGCGGCAATCGCCGACCTCGACCGGGTGGAGCGCTTCGTCAAGGTTCTCGGCATGGTGAACGCGGCGCCGGACTTCGAGCATCACCCGAGAGTCATCGACGGCTTCTCGGCCCTCATGATCGACATCTTCGGCGAGTCGGCCCGCTGTGCGCGCTCGGCGGTTGGCATGAGTTCGTTGCCGTTTCAAATCCCGGTTGAGATTGAAGCCGTGGTCGCTCTCAAGAGCTAATCGCCTACTACCGTGTCTGCCCGCGGTATCTTTGTAGCTTTCTAACACCGTTCCGAAGGAAGTTCGAACGGCTCAGAACTGGAAAGCCGACAAGTCTTCTCGTTCATTCCCAAAGGAGGGGGCGTCCTGCCCGTCCCCGTCCCGGACTAGGAAGATATGTTTGGAATCGCCAAGGGCGCCGCGATCGACAAGTGCCGCGGCCGCCGCACCGTTGGCATAGCCGTTGTCCGCCAGCACCGTCTCGGGCCGGCCCAGATCGGCCGCGATCTCCCCGATGTCCGCCACCAACTCGTTGCGGTCGCTGGCGCAGGTGCTGACCCGGGCGCCCACAATCAGCTGAGAGCCCCCGGCATCCACCACGGCTTGCGCATTGTAGGCCTGGCGGTACTCGTGCCTCTTGCTCTTGCGCATCAGCCGGCTGTCAGGGTCGCTCAGGTTGCTCTGCTCGTCGCCCCGCGGCGTCCCCTCGGGCGGCTTCGGCCGCTTGCCCTTGGCCCGGCCCTTGCGCCCCGCGCGCGCCGCGACCTTGGCCTCGTACGCCGCGCGCTCCGCCTCAGCCCGCGCCTTGGCTTGCGCCTCAAGACGCCGACGCGCCGCGTCCAGGCGCGCGCACAAAGCCTCACGGCGCGCGATCTCCTCGGGCAGCGCCTGCGGGTCCTCGGCCGCGCTAGCGTCCGCCGCCTCGGCACGCTCCATCAGAGCGGCGATCTCCAGACGCAACTGCTCGATCAACTCACCCGCCCGGTCATACCTGACCGAGCGATGCTTGCTCGCATTGGCATCGAACTTGCTGCCGTCCACGCTCACCACACCCACCTTCACCAGCTTCAGCTCCTTGGCCAGAAGCAGAACCTGGAGAAAGCTCTCAGTCACCGCCCCAAGGTTCTCGCGCCGGAAGCTCGCGATCGTGTCGTGGTCCGGATGATTGTTGGCCGCCACAAAGCGCACGCCTAAGTCGCGACGGCTCGCGCGCTCGATCCGACGGCTCGAGAAGATCCCGTTGGCATAGCAGTAGATCAGCAGCGCAAGCATCATCCGAGGGTGATACTGCGCCGAGCCGCTGCCGCGACGGTTCACCTTGAAGGCGCCCAGGTCGACCCGCTCAACCGCCTCGATCACGAAGTGCGCCAGATCATCCTCCGGGACCCAGTCCCGAAGATCGGGCGGAAGCAGAAACGCCTGGTCCCGCCCGCAATCCACGAATCTGCTCATCGCCGAATTCTAACCGAACACCACACCAAAGTCCGACAGACTGCTAGGGTGGAATCTGCGGCGGGCCGGCACCGCGGGGAGCGGCTTTGGACCGCCCTTGCCGCCCCCACCCCGGCCTCTGTACCCTCGCCCACTCGTGGACGACACACTGCCGACCATGCCCATGATCGTCTCCCAAGTGAGTAGGGGCTGATGCGCGTGTCAGGTAAACGCGCGCTGGTGACCGGCGGCGCCTCGGGCATCGGCGCTGCGACCGCCGAGCGTTTCGCCGCAGAAGGCGCGGCCGTCGCGATTGCCGATCTCGACGGCCCCGGGACCGACAGGCAGGTCGCGGCAATCCACGCCCACGGAGGACAAGCGATCGGCCTCGTTGCCGACGTCGGGGACGAAGCCTCCGTCACCGCCATGATGGACCGCGCCTGGGAGGCCCTCGGCGGCGTCGACATCCTCGTGAACAACGCCGCGATTCCGATGATCGGCACGGTCGAGACCCTCGCCGGTGACGACTGGGATCGTGTGCTCGACCTCGACCTGTCGAGCATCTACCGGGTCTCCCGGGCGGCATGGCCGCGCTTCGTGGAAGCCGGCGGCGGGACGATTCTAAACACGGCATCGGTCGCCGGCGTGATCGGCATGGCCGGCCAACACGGCTATTCCGCCGCCAAGGCAGGCGTCGTGATGCTGACCAAGTGCATGGCCCTCGACGGTGCCGCCCATGGCATCCGTGCAAACTGCGTCTGCCCCGGTTTCGTTGAAACGCCGATGGCCAACGCCTATTTCGACGCGCAGGACGACCCTGAGGCGAGCAAGGCGGCAGTGAATGCCGCTCACCCCTTGGGGCGCATGGGCCAGCCCGACGAGATTGCGGCGGCGTTCCTCTACCTCGCGTCCGACGAGGCCCGCTGGGTCACCGGCACGGCACTCGTGATCGACGGCGGGCTCACCGCCGGACTGCCGCCGGGGTAATCGCTCTGGCCGCGGGGTTGGACGCAGCGCGGGCGACGGACTATGGAGAGTGCGGTTCAGCAAGGTAAGGACGCACCCCGGCCGCCATGCCCGACATCGCCGGTTACCGCGCCAAGCTCGCGGTCATCGTGCCCTCCACCAACACCATCGTGGAGGCCGACTTCAGCCATCTCTTCCGCATCCCAGGCGTCACCTGTCACACCGGGCGGATGTACATCGAGAGCCCGGCCCTCGACTCCAACGATGCATTCACGGCGCTTCTGGAGCAGGTGGACGGAGCCTTCGAGACGGCAGTCCGCGACGTCATGACCTGCGAGCCCGACTACCTGGTGATGGGGATGTCGGCGCCCACGTTCTGGGGCGGCCGCGCGGGCAACGCCACCTTCCGCGAACGCGCCCGGCGGCTCTGCGGGCTCGGCGTGACCACCGGGGCGGAAGCGTGCAGCGCCGCCCTTGAAACGCTCGGCGCCCGGCGCATCGCCGTGCTCACCCCGTACCAACCGATCATGCGCGAGCAGATCGTCCGCTACTTCGAGGAATCGGGCTTCCCGGTGACCCGCTACGTGGATCTCGAAAGCCCGAGCGCGACCGCCATCGCGGCGGTAACCCCGGAGAGACTCCGGGAGGTGCTGCGCGCGCTCGACGGCCCGGACGTGGACGCCATCGTGCAGGTGGGCACCAACCTCTCGATGGTGCGGCTTGCAGCGGAGGCGGAAGGCTGGCTGGGCAAGCCGGTGATCGCCATCAATGCCGCGATCGTCTGGCACGCCTACCGGGCGAACGGGTTCGACGACCGCATTTTGGGCTGCGGATCGCTGCTCAGCGAACACTGAGCAGGCACTGAGGCTTGTAGCGACCGCGTCGCCGCGCCCTGATAGGATGGCGTGAGGCACTCTGGGGAGACCGTCGATGACCGAAGGCCGAGCCGACCTCGTGAACTGGCGCGAGCCGGGCGCACTCATCGAGACCGGTGCGCTCGAAGCGAGCCTCGGTGCGCCCGAGCTTCGCATCGTGGACTGCACGACATGGCTCAAGCCGGCCGAGCCCGGCGACGAGGCCCCTTACCGGGTCGTCCCCGGCCGGGCGGAGTACGACGCGGAGCACATCCCCGGCGCCGTCTTCCTCGACATCCAGGGGGCGATTTCCGATCCGGACACGCGCCTCAAGTTCATGGCGCCCACCGCCGAGCGATTCGCGGATGCCATGGGCGGGCTCGGCATCGGCGACGAGTCGCGCGTCGTGCTCTACTCGGCCGGCAGCATCATGTGGGCGACGCGGGTCTGGTGGATGCTGCGCGCCTTCGGTTTCGACCGCGCGTCGGTGCTCGATGGCGGCTGGGAGAAGTGGAGGGCGGAAGGGCGCCCCGTGTCTTCGGCACCGGGCCAGCATCCGCCGGCGCGCTTCACCGCGACGCTCAAGCCGGGCCAATTCGTGGACAGTGAGCACGTGCTGTCCCGCCTCGGGGACACCAGCACTGTCGCGGTGAATGCGCTGGCGCCGGAGTTTCATCTGGGCGAGGGTCCGAGCCGCTACGGGCGACCGGGGCGGATACCGGGGAGCGTCAACGTGCCTGCGGCCACGCTCCTCGATCCGGAGAACGGGTCCTTCGTGTCGCTGGACGAAGCCCGGCGGCTCCACGAGGAGGCCGGGATTACCCAGGACCGCCACGTCGTCGCCTATTGCGGCGGCGGCATCTCCGCCACCGTCGGCCTCTTCCTGCTGCACCAGCTTGGCTACGGCGACCTCACCCTCTATGACGGATCCTTGGGCGAGTGGGCGTACGACCCGGACCTGCCGATCGAAACGGGTCCACAGACGGGCGAGACCCGATGACACTCAAGTTTCGCAAGCTCCACCCTCTCTTCGCCGCCGAGGCGAGCGCGATCGACCTCCGCGGCGTCCACGACGACGAGACCCTGGAGCGGATCCGGGCAGGTATGGACGAGCACGCGGTGC
>JAPPHR010000073.1 GCA_028820995.1 Rhodospirillales bacterium | reverse complement strand
AGCTTCGCGAGCGCCAGGTGCTCGGCATCATCGGCGAGAGCGGCTCGGGCAAGACAGTGCTGAGCCGCGTGCTCTGCAACGCGATCTCGGAGCCGCTCGAGATCGTCGGCGGCAGCGTCGGCTATCACGGGCGAGACCTGCTCACCATCCCCGATGCGGAAATGCAGGCGCTGCGCGGGCGAGAGATCGGCTACATCGGCTCCGATCCTGGCAGTGCGCTGGACCCCACCATCCCCGTGGGCCACCAGATCGTGGAGAAGCTGCGCGCGGTCCAGCCCGAGATGTCCAAGGAGGAGGCGCGGCAGCGCGCGCTGGAGGTGCTGAGCGCGGTCCGCATGCCGCGGCCCGAGCGCCGCTTCGACGAGTTCCCGTTCCAGTATTCCGGCGGCATGATGCAACGCGCGCTGATCGTGGACGCGCTGGTCAGCAACCCCACCTTCCTCATCGCCGACAACGTCACCCAGCAGCTCGACGTCACCGTCGCCGCCCAGATCATCCGCCTGATGCACGATCTGCGCGACCAGCTGGACACGGCGATCATCTTCATCTCGTCGTCGCTCGCCATGGTGCGCGAGATCGCAGACGACATCATCGTCCTGCAGGAAGGGCGGATCATCGAGCGCTCGACGCCGGAGGCTATCGTCAACCGGCCCGAGCACGACTACTCCAAGCGGCTCTTGGAGCGCATCCCGCGCATCTGGGCGGTGGAGGAGCGCGCGCAGCCCAAGACCGAGGGCGAGGCCGCGCTGCTCGAGGTGGACGACGTCTACAAGACCTACCGCGTCAACGACCCGACCCGCTTCTTCGGCCACAACGACGTGGAGGCCGTGCGCGGCGTCACCTTCGACGTGAAGGAGGGCGAGAACTTCGGCATCGTCGGCGAATCCGGCTGCGGCAAGTCCACGCTCTCGCGCTTGCTGAGCTGGATCGAGGCGCCGGACAAGGGCTCGATCTCCTTTGAAGGCGACAGCGTCGCCAAGATGAACCGGCGCCGGCTGCTGGGGCTCCGGCACCGCTTCCAGCTCCTGCTTCAGGACCCCTACAACGCCATGCCGCCGCACATGCCCGTGGGCCGCACGATCCTGGAGCCCCTGCTCATCCACGGCGGCATGGGGCGCCGCGCGATGCGGGACCGCGTGCTCGAGGTGATGAACGAGGTGGGCCTGCCGGCCGACATCTACGATCACCTGCAGATCGGGCTCAGCGCCGGCCAGCGCCAGCGCATCAACCTCGCCCGCGCGCTGGTGCTGGAACCCCGCCTCCTGATCCTGGACGAGACGCTCTCCGCGCTCGATCAGGTGGAGCAATCGCGGCTGCTGGAGATCTTCGACAAGCTGCAGGCCGAGCACGGCTTCACCTACATCTTCATCTCCCACGATCTCGCCATGGTGCGCCGCGCCTGCACCCGCATCGCCGTGATGTATCTCGGCAAGATCGTCGAGCTTGCGGACAACCACACGGTCTTCTTCAACCCCGGCCACCCCTACACCAAGGCGCTTCTGAGCGCGGTGCCGACCATCGAGGAGCGCCGCTACGACGCTGCGGAAAACCTGCTGGAGGGCGAGCCGCCGAGCCCCATCGGCATTCCGCCGGGATGCAGCTTCAACTCGCGCTGCCCCTTGGCCTTCGAGCGCTGCACGACGGAGGAGCCGGGGCTGGAAAGCCGGGGCGACGAGCGCATCAGCGCCTGCTACTGGGCCAATGCAAGCGAGGACGAGCTCGCCGCCGCGGCGCAAGCCAACCGCGCCCGCCGCGAGGCTGTGGAGGCTCAGGCCTCTTAGCCGTTTCCCGGCGGTCCAAGGCGGACGCTACCCGTTAGCGCACCTCTTCAGATACCTGCGTCCCCGAGCGGCGCGCCAGCGCGGCGCCGGCTTCGGCCGTGATCTCGTACGAGCGCAGCCGTGCTGCGTGGTCGTGGATGTTGGACGTCACCATGATCTCGTCCACACCGGTCTGCTCGGCGAACGCCGCAAGGCCTCGCGCCACCGTCTCTGGCGTGCCCGAGGCCGCGCAGGTGAACCAGCGGGCGAGGATGGTCTGTTCCTGCGGGCGGAGCGTGGCCTCGAAGCCGCGCACCGGGCGGGGCAGGGGGCCAGGGGCGTTGCGGTGCAGGTTCAGTACCGATTGCTGGGCCGAGCTGCGCACGTAAGCCGCCTCGTCCTCGCTGTCGGCAGCGAAGACGTTGAACCCCGCCATCACGTAGGGCGCGGCGCACTGGTCCGAGGGGCGGAACTGCTCGCGGTAGACCTGGATCGCCTGCATCAGCGCCGCCGGCGCGAAGTGGGAGGCGAAGGCGTAGGGCAGCCCGAGGGCGGCGGCCAGCTGCGCGCCGAAGAGGCTGGAGCCCAGGATCCAGATCGGCACGTCGAGGCCGGCGCCCGGCACCGCACTCACCCGCCGCCCCGGCTGGTTCGGCTGGAAGTAGCTCTGCAGTTCCACCACGTCTCGGGGGAAGTCGTTGACGTCGCCGGTGAGCGTGCGCCTGAGCGCGTGCGACGTCAGCTGATCCGTCCCCGGCGCGCGGCCGATGCCGAGGTCGATGCGCCCCGGATAGAGCGATTCCAGGGTGCCGAACTGCTCGGCGATCACCAGCGGCGCGTGGTTGGGCAGCATGATGCCGCCGGCGCCGACTCGCATGGTCCGGGTCGCACCCGCCACGTGGCCGATCAGGACCGCCGTTGCGGCGCTGCCGATGCCCGCCATGTTGTGGTGCTCGGCCAGCCAGTAGCGGCGGAAGCCCAGATGCTCCACATGCCTGGCGAGCTCCACCGTGTTGCGGAAGGCCTGCGCCGCATCCGCGCCTTCGGGGATCGGCGAGAGGTCGAGGACCGAGAGTGCGACCATGGGCCGTGCGCAGCGCCTCGCCCTAGCCGAACGCGCTGCGGCGGCGGGCTTTTTTCTTCTTGCCCTGCTTGCGGGGCGAGGTGCCGGCCGCGCCCTTGGTGCTCCGTCCATGCCCGCGGGTATTTCCACCGCCTCCGCGCTGGGCGCCCTTCAACCCGAGGTCCATGTCGTTGAGCCGGCGGATTTCGTCCCGGAGCCGCGCCGCCTCTTCGAACTCCAGATCGCCGGCCGCCGCCTTCATCCGCGCTTCCAGGTCCTTGAGATGGGCCTCGAGATTGTGCCCGACAAGGTGAGTGGCTCCCTCGTCGCCGGTCTGGACGGTGACGTGGTCGCCGCCGTACACGCTCTCCAGTATGTCGGTGATCGACTTCCGCACGCTCTCCGGCGTGATGCCGTTGGCGGCATTGTAGGCCTGCTGGCGGCTGCGCCGGCGCTCGGTCTCCGCCAGCGCATTGCTGAGCGAGTCGGTCATGTGGTCGGCATAGAGGATCACGCGGCCGTCGATGTTGCGCGCGGCCCGGCCGATGGTCTGGATCAGCGACGTCTGCGAGCGCAGGAAACCCTCCTTGTCGGCGTCGAGGATGGCGACCAGCCCGCATTCCGGGATGTCGAGCCCCTCGCGCAGGAGATTGATGCCCACCAGCACGTCGAAGGCGCCGAGGCGAAGGTCGCGGATGATCTCGATGCGCTCGATGGTGTCGATGTCGGAGTGCAGGTAGCGCACGCGCACGCCCGCCTCGTGGAGGTACTCGGTCAAGTCCTCGGCCATGCGCTTGGTGAGCGTCGTGACCAGAACCCGAAACCCCCGCGTCGCGCAGTCCTTGCACTCGGCGATCAGGTCGTCGACCTGCTGTTCCACGGGGCGGACCACGCAGACCGGATCGATCAGCCCCGTCGGGCGGATGACCTGCTCGACGAAGACTCCGCCGGTGCGCTCCAGCTCCCACGGCCCCGGCGTCGCCGAGACGAAGATGGTCTCCGGCCGCATGGCGTCCCATTCCTCGAACTTGAGCGGCCGGTTGTCGACGCAGGACGGCAGGCGGAAGCCGAACTCGGCGAGCGTGGACTTGCGCTTGAAGTCGCCGCGGAACATGCCGCCGAGCTGAGGCACGGTGACGTGGGATTCGTCCACGATCAGAAGCGCGTTCTCCGGCAGATATTCGAAGAGCGTCGGCGGCGGCTCGCCCGGATTGCGGCCGGTGAGGTAGCGCGAGTAGTTCTCGATGCCGGCACAGCTGCCTGTCGCTTCCAGCATCTCCAGGTCGAAGAGGGCGCGCTGCTCCAGCCGCTGCGCCTCCAGAAGCTGGTTTTGGCCGTTGAGCTCCTCCAGCCGCTGGGCGAGCTCGATCCTGATCTGCTTGATCGCCTGGCGCACGGTCGGGCGCGGCGTGACGTAGTGGCTGTTGGGGTAGATGCGCACGCGCACGAGCTTGTCGGTCTTGGCGCCGGTGAGCGGGTCGAACTCGATGATCTCCTCGATCTCGTCGCCGAAGAGCGAGATGCGCCAGGCGCGGTCCTCGGAATGCGCCGGGAACAGCTCGATCACGTCGCCGCGCACGCGGAAGCTGCCGCGCTCCAGCGTCTGGTTGGTGCGGCGGTACTGCAGGTCGATCAGCTTGCGGATCAGCGCGCGCTGGTCGACGCGTCCCTGCAGCGCCAGCGAGACCGCCATCGACGAATAGGTCTCGACCGCGCCGATGCCGTAGATGCACGAGACCGAGGCCACGATCACCACGTCCTCGCGCTCCAGCAGCGCCCGGGTCGCGCTGTGGCGCATGCGGTCGATATGCTCGTTGATGGAGGCGTCCTTCTCGATATAGGTGTCCGAGCGGGGGACGTACGCCTCCGGCTGATAGTAATCGTAGTAGGACACGAAGTATTCGACGGAGTTGTTAGGCAGAAACTCCTTCATCTCGCCGTAGAGTTGGGCAGCCAGCGTCTTGTTGGGTGCAAGGATGAGTGCAGGCCGGCCCAGTGCCTTGATCACGTGGGTCATGGTGAAGGTCTTGCCCGATCCTGTCACACCCAGCAGAACCTGGTCGCGCTCGCCTTCGCGCACGCCCGCGATCAGCTGGGCGATCGCCTCGGGCTGATCGCCTGCCGGCTCGAACGCCGAGACGATCTCGAACGCGCCGCCGCCCACGGGCACCGAAGTTCCCTGTTCCGCCGCTTCCGCCGAATGAGCCATGGGCGCACTATAGGGGGGCGCCGAGGCCGGACGCCAGAGGTCCCGTCAGCGCTCGGCGAGGTTCTGGACAATCGCTTGCGCGGGGCCGATAGTGCGAGCCAATTCCTGTTGGAGGATGCGGATGTATCAGAAGGAAACGCGGGCGATCGAGATCACGGTCAAGCCGTTCTATCTGGAGGAGCAGTCAGAGCCCGACGACAGCCATTTCGTGTTCGCCTACCACATCCGCATCCAGAACAACGGCCGGGACGTGGTGCAGCTCCTGAACCGCCACTGGCAGATCACCGACGGCCGTGGCCGCATCAAGGAGGTGCGAGGGCCGGGGGTCGTCGGCGAGCAGCCGGTGCTGCGGCCGGGAGAGGCGTTCGAATACACCAGCGGCTGCCCGCTCAACACCGAGACCGGGATCATGGTCGGCACCTACGAGATGGAAACGCTGGACGGCGAGCGCTTCGATGTGGATATTCCGGCATTCTCGCTCGACGCGCCGGATGCGCCCGTGCAGCTCAACTGAGGCCGGGCCGCCGCCGGCACGCTGACCAGAAAACCGAACGACGCCGGGGCCGCCCTGCTGCGGCCCCGTAGCACCGCGCAGCCGGCCCAGGAGGCCGGAGAAGGAGACCGCCTGTGGACGACAGCCAGTTCGCGCCCGTAGCCGGCGCAGATGACAACACGCCCCAGGGAGCCGGCGGGCGACCGACCAGGGAGGAGGCGGAGCAGGCGGTCCGTGTGCTGCTGCGCTGGGCCGGCGACGATCCCGAGCGCGAGGGGCTGCTCGATACGCCCAAGCGGGTCGCGCGCGCCTACGAGGAGTATTTCAGGGGCTACGGCCAGGACCCCTATGCGATCCTGCGCCGCACGTTCGAAGAGACGAACGGCTATGACGAGATGGTCGTCCTCCGCGACATCGATTTCCGCTCGCACTGCGAGCACCACGTGGCGCCGATCGTCGGCCGCGCCCATATCGGCTATCTGCCGGACCACCGCGTGGTCGGCATCAGCAAGCTTGCGCGCGTGGTCGATGTGTACGCTCGACGCCTGCAAATTCAGGAGAAGCTGACCGCCGAGATCGCCGATGCGATCGAGACGGTGCTGCAGCCGCGCGGTGTTGGCGTCGTGATCGAGGCGGCGCACCACTGCATGACGACGCGCGGCGTCTCCAAGGAGGGAGTCCTCATGGTGACGAGCAGGATGCTCGGCACGTTTCGCTCGGACCCGAAGACCCGCCGCGAGTTTCTCAGCATGATCGGAAACCCGGCGGCCTCGGTGCCGCGCTAGGCCATCCGGCCCGGCCGCTTCGCCGGGCCGCTACCAGGGCTTCGAGCGCCGTCCGATGGGCTCGGTCAGGGATTTCCGGCCGGTTCTCTTCGTCGTCGGCATTCTGCTGATCACGCTCTCGCTCGCGATGGCGCTGCCCGCCGTCGCCGACGGGGTGACGGGGAACCCCCACTGGCGGGTGTTTCTCGCAGCGAGCGTCTTCACGCTCTTCATCGGCACCTGCCTTGTGCTCTCCAACAAGATGCGGGAGCCGCGGCTGACGGTGCGCCAGGCCTTCGTGCTCACCACCCTGAGCTGGGTGGTCATGGCCGCTTTTGCGGCCCTTCCCTTCGCCTTCTCGGACCTCAACCTGAGCTACACCGACGCCTATTTCGAGGCGATGTCGGGGCTGACGACGACCGGGTCCACGGTCATCGTCGGGCTCGACCAGGCGCCGCCGGGGATCCTCCTGTGGCGCGCGCTGCTGCAGTGGCTGGGCGGCATCGGCATCATCGTCACCGCCATTGCGATCCTGCCGATGCTGCAAATCGGCGGCATGCAGCTTTTCCACACGGAATCGTCGGACAGTTCCGAGAAGGTGCTGCCTCGCGCGGCCCAGCTCGTCGGCGCCATCGGGATGATCTACCTCGGGCTCACCGTCAGCAACGGGATCGCCTACTGGGCCGCCGGCATGACGCCGTTCGAGGCGGTGTGCCATTCGATGACCACCATCGCCACCGGCGGCTTCTCAACGTCGGACGATTCGCTGGGCCATTTCGGCAACGACGCGATCGAGGGCATCGCCACCGTCTACATGGTGCTGGGCTCGCTCCCCTTCGTGCTCTACCTGCAGGCCGTGCGCGGCGGCTGGGGGGCGCTCGTGCGCGACACGCAGGTGCGCTGGTTCTTCGGTCTGGTGCTGTTCGCCCTGCTCTCGCTCGCGGGCTGGCTGATGGTGGCCAACGGCGCTCTGCCGACCGATGCCTTTCGCGAGGCGGCCTTCAACGGCATCTCGATCCTGACAGGCACCGGCTACTCCACCGCAGATTTCTCCGCCTGGGGCACCTTCGCGCTTCCGGTCTTCACCCTGTTGATGTTCATCGGTGGCTGCACCGGCTCGACCACGGGCGGTGTGAAGGTGTTCCGAATGCAGGTCCTCGCCTCGACCTCGCTCTCGCAGATCCGCCAGCTCATCCAGCCCCACGGCATCTTCATCAGCAAGTTCAACAGGCGGCCGATTCCGGAGAGCGTGCCGCCGGCGGTCATGGGGTTCTTCTTCCTGTTCGTGGTGAGCTTCGGCCTGATCGCCATGGGCCTGGCGCTGATGGGCCTCGACTATGTGACCAGCGTCAGCGGCGCGGCCACGGCGATCGCCAATGTCGGCCCCGGCCTCGGCGAGACCATCGGCCCCTCCGGCTCCTTCCAACCCTTGCCGGAGCCCGCGAAGTGGCTGCTGTCGGCCGCCATGCTGCTCGGCCGGCTCGAGCTTTTCACGGTGCTGGTGCTGTTCGTCCCCCGCTTCTGGCGGGATTGAGAAGAGCGGGGGCCGCGCCTCAGCGTGCGCGACTCAATATGCTCGCGCCCGCGACCCTGCGGGCGCGGGCAACGGACCATGGTGCGGTGCCCAGCGCGCGCGGCCTGCGCGATCATGGCGCCATGTACCGATCCCGCCGCCGGGGGGGCGCCCGCGCAACGCTCAACGGGAATCCGAGCGCCGAGGCAGGCACAAGGTCGGCGCTTGAGGTGCCGGCCGAGGGCGCCGATCGTGTCGAAAACGGCCGCTGTCTGAAGCGCTTTGGACCTCTTATGGGCGCCTATGTCCCGCTATATCCCGCCATATCTCGCCATATCTCGGTATATCCCGCATAAGAAACAAATTTCGTGCTTATCCATGAATCTCGGCTGGCAGACACCGTGCTCTCCCTCGCGTCGCGGCTCAGCCCTTCTCTGCCAGCATGCCGCCGTCCACCGGCAGCACGTGGCCTGTGATGAAGCTCGCCTTGTCCGAGAGCAGCCAGACAACCGCGTCCGCGACCTCCTCGGGCCGGCCGATCCGCCCCATGGGCACGCGGCCAGACGCATTGGCGGGATCGTTGTCCCAGCCGCGCAGCAGAAGGGGTGTCAGGATCGGCCCGGGCGCCACGGCGTTGACCCGGATGCCGTCCTTCGCGTAGTCGAGCGCCGCGGCCCTGGTCATGCCGGAGACTGCGTGCTTCGCGGTCATGTAGGGCGACCACAGCGGGTAGGCGGCAAGACCCCACATGGAGCCCGCATTGACGATGGACCCGCCGCCCGATTCCAGCATCGCCGGAATCTCCGCCTGCATGCAGAGGTAGACGCCTTCGATCATGACAGAGAAGACGTGCTGGACGGCCTCCATGTCCTGCTCCGCCAGCAGGGCCTGGGGGCCTTCGATGCCGGCGTTGTTGTAGGCAAGGTCGAGCCGGCCGAAATCGCCGAGCGCCTTGTCGATCAGAGCCTCGACCTGATCCGCCTCGGCCACGTCCGTCCGCAGGAAGGCCGCCCTGCCGCCGGCCTCGCTGACCTCCGCAACCACCGACTCGCCGCCGTGCTCGTCGATATCGGCGACAACCACCGCCGCGCCCTCGGCGGCCAGCGCCCGCACCGTCGCCTGCCCGATGCCGGAGCCGCCGCCGGTCACGATCGCCACGCGTCCATCCAACATCATCGCCGTCCTCTCCCCGTCGGAGGTTGCCGTCAGTCCGCCGGATCGATGACCCGGTCCGGCGGGTTGTGCCCGTCGGCAAACGTCTGAATGTTGATCAACACCTTCTCGCCCATGTCGCGGCGTCCTTCGATGGTCGCCGAGCCGATGTGAGGGAGCGCC
Source organism: Rhodospirillales bacterium (assembly GCA_028820995.1). Taxonomy (GTDB): domain Bacteria; phylum Pseudomonadota; class Alphaproteobacteria; order UBA828; family UBA828; genus WTGU01. The sequence goes on along the minus strand of JAPPHR010000073.1, from coordinate 22,288 downwards.
ACCACATTGTCGAGCGTGAGCAGCTTCGGTGTGACGACGGGCTCGTTCTCGTAGACGTCGAGGCCTGCGCCCGCGATCCTGCCGGCCTCGAGCAGGCGCACCAGCGCCGCTTCGTCGATGGCATGGCCGCGCGAGGTATTGATGACGTAGGCTTGCGGGCGCAGCAGGCCGAGCCGCCTGGCCGACAGCAGGTGATAGGTGGCAGGCGTGCTCGGGCAATGGATCGAGACGAAATCCATATGGGCAAGCATCTGGTCGAGGCTCTGCCACCACGTCGCCTCGAGCTCGTGCTCGGTCTCTTCGTCGAGACGGTTCCGGTTGTGGTAGTGGATGGAGAGGCCGAAGCCCCGCGCCCGGCGGGCGACGGCCTGGCCGATCCGCCCCATGCCGATGATGCCGAGGCGCTTGCCCCAGATGCGGTGGCCCAGCATGGTGGTCGGCGCCCAGCCCTGCCAGTCGCCGCCGCGCAGCAGCCGCTCGCCCTCGGAGAGCCGGCGCGGCACTGCGAGGATCAGCGCCATCGTCATGTCCGCCGTGTCCTCGGTCAGCACGCCCGGCGTGTTGGTCACCAGGATATCGCGCTGCCTGGCGGCGGCGAGGTCGATGTGGTCGACGCCGGTGCCGAAGCTCGCAATCAGCTTCAGGTTGGGGCCGGCGCGGCCGATGAGGTCGCCGTCGATCGTGTCCGTCACGGTGGGCACGAGCACGTCGGCCTCGGCCACGGCCTCAGCCATGGCCTCACGGCCCAGCGGCCGGTCGTCCTCATTGAGTCGGGTGTTGAAAAGCTCCATCATGCGCGCCTCGATCTCCTGGGGGAGACGCCGCGTCACGATCACCTTGAGCTTTCTGCCAGGCCTCATCGACCCTCCGCGCGCGGCTCGGCGGGCTCGGCCCGGCCGCAACTGGCAGCCTGTTTAGCAAACGCCCCATGGCGACTCAAACTGCCGCGCGGGCTACGATGCCCCTCATGACCACCCGTCCATGCCGCAACCGCGGCGACACACGACCGAAGCATGGTCGCTGCCTGACCTCGCACGTCTTCGCCGTCGCGCGGGGGGCCGCCCTCGTCGCCGCGCTCGCGGCGCTTCTCGGTATGGTTGCTGCAGTCGTGGGGCCGGAGGCTCGTGCCCAGGACGGCGAGCGCTTCGTCTCGCTCAAGGCGGAGCGCGCCAATCTCCGGGTCGGCCCAGGCCGGCGCTATCCCATCGAATGGGTCTACACGCGCCCGGGCCTGCCGCTGCTCGTGATCGCGCACTTCGACCAATGGCGTTGGGTGCGCGATCACGAGGGGACGAAGGGCTGGATGCACAAGTCGCTGCTGTCGACGCGCCGCACCGCCATCGTGATGAACGGGGTGCAGACCATGCGGGAGCGCCCGTTGAGCGGGTCGCCGGCGGTGCTCAGGGCCGAGGCCGGAGTCATCGCGGACCTGCTCGGCTGCGAGGACGGCTGGTGCCAGATTGCGCTCGCGGGCGAGGACGGCTGGATGCCGGAGAGCGCCCTCTGGGGGACCCGGGCGCCGGCTCCCTGAACGCACTGAATCCGGGGGCGTCTCTCAGCCCGCGTCGTCGTCCAGGTCTTCGGCCAAGGCCGCGCGCGTCTGCTCCGGCACGATGGCGAGATGTCCGTAGGCAGGGTGACCGATACCCAACAGGACGCGCGCGCCCGGCGTGCGAAACGCCGCTGCCTCGGCTGGCGAGAAGGGGAAGCGGAGGAAATGGATCGAGGAGGTCTTGCCGTCATCGGTCGTGCGCGCGATCTCGTCCTCGATCGGCTGCGCGGCGATGGAACTGTCGCCGACATCCAGCCTGACGGTGTCCTCGATCCCCGCCAGGCGATAGAGCTCCCGCTCCCGGCGCGGGGGATCGTCGATCTCGAGCATGAGCGTCGCGATCAGCGCATCGCCGCGCGGGATCAGCGGGTTGTAGGCCTCGAGCTCGCCTGCGATCTGCTCTTCGCCTCCGCGCTCGATGTGGAGCATCTCGTGCACCTGCATCCACATGGTCTCGAAGCACTCGAAATGAAAGGTGGCGAAGGGGCCGACGGCGAGCCGGCGGTGACGCTTCAACGCCGCGATGGCGGCGCGTCGTTCCTTCCGGACCCTGGCGAAGTCCGCCATGTCCATGATGTCGGCCCGGGTGAGAGCGCGGCGCGGCTGAATTGTCATCTCAGGCGAGGCCGTAGGCGCGAGCCAGCAGCTCGATGGGGTGATGGGCACGGGCGGCGGCAGGCGCGCCGGCAGTGGGATCGCCGTCCTTGGCTGCCTGGCGGCCAATTCCGTTCACGATATGGGCGCCGGCGAGCGGGCATTCCGAGGCGAGATAGGGGTTCGCCGCCTCGCGTGCCCGGCGGGCGGTCGTGCGGCCGACCTTCAGCGCGGTCTCATGGAAGCCCTTGGTGACGCCGATGGAGCCGCCGTGGCCGGAGCAGCGCTCGATGATGGAGACCTCGGTCTCCGGCACGAGCGCCAGCATGTCCGCCGACTTGCGCCCGACGTTCTGCGCCCGCTCGTGGCACGGCAGATGGAGCGTGACAGCACCGTCGAGCGGGGCAAGGCCCGGCGCCAGCCCCTCCGCCCGCGAGATGCCGACGACATACTCGCAGATGTCGTGGCTGTGCTCGGCCAGGCGCTCGACCGCGGGGTCGTCCGGCAGGATCAGCGGCCATTCGAGCTTGAGCATGAGGGCGCAGCTCGCCACCAGGGCCACGATGTCGTAGCCCCGGTCGATCCACTCGCCGAGCGCCACCGCGGTATGCCGCGCGTTCTCTGCCACGCGCTCGATATCGCCTTCCTCGAGCTGCGGCATGCCGCAGCAGCGCGGGTAGACGACGGCGGTCTCGACGCCGTTGTGGGCCAGCACCTTGCGTGCCGCAGCACCCACCTCGGGCTGGTTGTAGTTGGCGAAGCAGGTCGCATAGAGGGCCACCTTGCGCCCTGCCGCAGGCGCCTGGCGATTGACCGCCGGCGCACCCTTGGCCGTGCGGTCCAGCAGGGTGCGGCGGTGGTAGCGCGGCAGCGGTGCCTCCTTGTGAACGCCGGCGACGGCCTCCAGCAACGGCCGGGTGAGCCTGTTGTCCCGGGCCGAACCCCAGTTCATCACCGGCGCGAGGGTACGGGCGATGCGTCCGTTGCGGTCGGTTTCCGCAAGCTGCCGCGATGCGGTGGTGTGGCGGCGTCCCGCACGGCGGTCGGCAGCCCGGTGGCGCAGCATGAGGTGAGGAAAGTCGACGTCCCACTCGTGCGGCGGCGTGTAGGGGCACATGGTCATGAAGCACATGTCGCAGAGCGTGCAGGCGTCCACGACCGACTTGAAGCCGGAGGAAGCGACCGAATCCAGCTCGCCCGTTTCGGATTCGTCAATCAGATCGAACAGGCGCGGAAAGGAATCGCACAGGCTGAAGCAGCGCCGGCAGCCGTGGCAGATGTCGAAGACACGGCGCGTCTCCTGCTCCAGCGCGGCGCTGTCGTAAAATTCGGGGTTTCGCCAGTCTATCGGATGGCGGAAGGGCGCGCCCTCGTCGGCCATCGAGAGAACTGTGTTACCGGCACGAACCGCAGAGCCGGTTGCCCGGCCCCGCGCTGTCGAAGAGGCGGCCGCAGCGCAGGCAGCGGCGCTGGCTCTCTTGCGCCTCCAGGCGATCCAGCTCTGCGAGTTCGTCAGAGAGCGAAATCATTCCCGGTCCGCGATCCACATTCCTGGCGGCTTCACGCCGCGCATCCCACTTGGTCCGTCGTTGAGGCGCGAGCGACATCGTTTGGCGCGATTTCCCTGGTGAAGTTGTCTGGTGAGCGTTCGGTAGGACCATTGTAGCGAATCACGGCGCCTGATCTAAGCCAAATCTTCATACCGGGGCCGCAAATTACGCGGTCCGACGGCTGCCGGGGCTATTCGGCGGCTTCGGTGCTGCCTGCGGGCGTACGGAAGGCCGGCATCACGGCCTCGGCGAAAAGCCGCAGGCTCTTCATCAGGTTCGCCTCGCCGTAATAGGGTGGGTAGTGAAGCAGCAAAGAGTCAAGCCCAGTGGCGGCTCGCAGTGCCCGAATGCGTGCGATCACGGTATCGGGCGAGCCATGGATCAGGGTGGTCTCCAGCAGCGTGTCGTAGTCGAACGCCGCTGCGCTTTCCTTCTCCGAGACGGTGCCGAGATAGCCTGCCGTCTTCTTGCCGAGGAACGCTTCGAGGTGGCGGATGATGCCGGCCTCGCTCTCTTCCCTGGCCGCCGCATCGGTCTCTGCCACATAGACCCAGCGGGCGATGTTGATGGAGCCGAAGGCGGGGTTGGCGTTCCACGGCGCCGGCGCGTGCGCCAGGGCTTCGCGGTAAAGGGCGATTTGCCCGGCGAGGGTGTCGAACGAAGGGAGTGTGGAGAGCATCAGGCCGAAACCGTGCCGCGCCGCGATCTCGATGGAGCGGTTCGTCCCCGCCGCCATGTAGAAGGGCGGATGCGGCTCCTGCACGCTCACGGGATAGATCTCGTAATCGCCCTCGACGCTGTGCTGGAAGTGGGTGCCCTCATGCTCGACCTTCCGCGTGTGGAAGGCGTCGAGGATGAGCGGGATGGCCTCCTCCTGGATGTCGTGGCGTTTGTCGAACGGAATTCCGAAGCCTTCGTACTCGTAGGGCCGGTAGCCGGAGCCGAGGCCGAGGCTGAGCCGCCCGCCGCTCAGGATATCGACGAAGGCCGCGTTCTCGACGATACGCACCGGGTTGTGGAGGGGGAGCGTCATCACCGCCGTGCCGAGCCCGATGCGGCTGGTCTTGGGCGCCAGGTATGCCAGATAGACGAAGGGGTCCGGCAACACGCCGTACTGGTTGGAAAAATGGTGTTCGGCGATCCAGGCCGTGTCGTAGCCCAGCCGATCCGCCTCCACGATCTCGTGGGTGACCCGCGCGTGTACGGCGCGGTGCGGATAGGGCTCCACATCGAGGTTAGGCTGCGACGTTACCAGAACACCAAACTGCATCGTATCCCTCGCCATTCGCCCGCCCCTGTCGTGCATGTTCACGCCAGAGTGGCGGCTAGTTGTCCCGATAGATCTCCCACTCGCCGTCCTCGCCGGTCAGCAAGCCTTCGCCCTCCGGTATTTCGTCTGGCGAGGCCTGCCACCTGCTCCGATGGAGCTGCGTGCCACGGGCCGCGAGCCCGACCACCATCGCGCCGGCCATGAACGAGACGATCGGCGCGGCCGCGCTGCGTGGATGCGTTCCAACCCGCCTCAAGGGGCATGTACTCGTCAGCATGCCGGGCTATTCGGCCGCGTTCCGGATCGGCGCTTCGGCGCGCGCCCGGAGATCGCTCAGCAGGCCGTCGATACCTTTGCGGTTGATGACCGAGGCGAACTCGACCCGGTGGGTATGCAGCATGCTGATGCCTTCGACGGTCACGTCGATGACCTTGTAGCCCTCGTCCCGCATCCGCACGCGGAAATCGATGCCGATCGGATCGCCGCCAGACGGCCGCACGATCTGCGCCCGCACGATCTTGTCGCCGCTTTCGTCATCGATCACCGAGCGCGCCGTGAACAGCTCGCCGCCGTAGGAATCGAAGCGGCTGGCGTACACGCGGACGATGAAGTCGACGAAGATCGCCATGTACTCCCTGCGCTGCTCCTTGGTTGCCGTCCTCCAGTGCCGTCCGAGCACGAAGCGGCCGACGATCGGAATGTCGAAACCGCTCACCATCACCTTGCGGAATGCGGCCTCGCGCTCCTCGAAGGGGCTTTCGATGTTGTCGCGAAGGGCTTCCACGGCCTGATCGCCGAGACTCTGGATGAACGTCAGCGCCGAATCGGCCGACGTACTGGCGGGGTCGTCCGATGTGCCAGCCCGCAACCCACCGGTCGCGGCGAGCAAAACGGCCATCCCCATGACGGTGGCCGCGAAAATGCGTCTGGAGATGAGAATGTTCATGGGACCTCCGCTCTGCCTCATCTTGGGGCGCCGTGCAGCGGGCTATTCCTCGAACCACTCATCGTCGAATTCTTCGTCGAAATCGAAGTCAGGTATCTCCAAGACAGTCGGAGGCGCACCGTCCCTGATCTCCGTCGCGCGATATTGCCGGTATAGCTCACGCATTGCAGCATAAAAGTCGACCGAGGTGCTTTCCAGGGTTTCGAGTTCGTCGAGATACTGTGCGCGCTGCGAGACACCGCTGGTGATGCTGCGCGCCAGGCCGGCTTCGCCCGTCAGGAGATAGCCCATGGGGTCGGCCACCATGTCGACGCCGAAACCGATTGCGTCCCGAGGATTGGACGGGCCCAGTATCGGCAACATGAGGAACGGCTGCTCTCCAATGCCCCACGACTCAAGAGTCTGCCCGAAGTCCTCGGGAGTGCGTTCGTAACCCCAGTCCGTGGCCACGTCGAAGACGCCCCCCACGCCCACGGTGGAGTTGATCGCGAAGCGCGAGAGGGTCGAGCCCGCTCGTTCGAACTTGCCCTGGGCCAGATTGTTCACGAGATTGAGCGGCTCGCCGAGATTTCTCAGAACGTTCGTAATGCGGTGGCGCACCTCTTGCGGCAGCACGAACACGTAGAGCTCGGCCAGCGGCTTCAGGACGATGCTGTCGACGGCCTGGTTGAACTCGAATACCGCTCGGTTGACGTCCTCGAGTGGATCGTTGGCTGCGTACGGGTCTTGAGCCCGGCCGTCGGCGGCAAAGCCGAGCAGCGCAACGGCGATCAGGACAAGCGCAAGATGGTGCCGCAGAGCGGCAAGGAAGCAGATTGCTCGAGGCGGAGCAGGCCGTCGCGGAAGGCTCTCGCTCATGCCGTGTGTCAGTCGTCCTCCTTCGCGGCGGCGAGCACGTCTTCGGCGAGGCGCCCTGTGAGCTCCTGCAGGCGATCGAACTGCGCTTCGTAAGTGCCGACGCCCAGGGTGAGCGAACGGAGCTCGATGATCAGATCGTGCATCTCCGCCTGAGGCATGTGGCTGGTGATCCGGTCCCACCCGGACCAGTCCTCGCGTGCCTCGAAGCCGAGCATCTGGCCGCGCCGGCCCGTCACCAGCCGCTGGACGTTCGGCGTGAACTCGCTCGGCACAGAAATCTTGACCTCGCAGATGGGCTCCAGCAGCACCGGGTTGCACTTGGGCAGCGCCTCGGCCATCGCCATGCGGCCGGCAGTCTTGAAGGCCATCTCGGAGCTGTCCACGGAATGGTGCTTGCCGTCGGTCAGCGTCACCGAGAGGTCGACGACCGGGAAGCCGAGAGGCCCAGTCGCGAGGAAGTCGCGTACGCCGGCCTCGACCGCGGGAATGTACTGGCGCGGCACGGCACCGCCGACGACCTTTGCCTGGAACTCGAAGCCGGTGCCGCGCGGCAACGGCTTCACATCGATATGGACGTCGCCGAATTGGCCGTGGCCACCGGTCTGCTTCTTGAAGCGGGCATGTTGGGAGACTGGTTTGCGGATCGCCTCCTTGTAGGCGACCTTCGGCTTCTGGGTCTGCATGGAAAGACCGTATTTGCCGGACAATCGATCGAGCGCGACCTTCAGGTGCATCTCGCCCTGGCCTTGGAGCACCGCCTCCTGCGTATCGGGATTGGGCGCGAAGCTCAGCGACGGGTCCTCTTGGGCGAGACGGCTCATCGCGCCCGACACCTTGACCTCGTCCTCGCGGCGGCTCGCCCTGACAGCGCGGGCGTAGACCGACGAGGGCAGATCGGCACGTGGCATCGGCTCAGTCTTGGGCCCGTCGGCGGGGGCCACGGTATCGCCGGTGGCGACAGACTCGAGACGCCCAAGGCCGACGATCTCGCCAGCGCCCGCCTTGTCGATCTTGTTCTGCTGCTGACCATGCATGCGGTACATGCCGCCGATGCGCTGGCCGTCGTTGAGAGTCATGCCGTCTTCGATGGTTCCCGACCACACCCTGGCCAGCGAGACCTTGCCGCCGTGCTGGGTGATGTAGGTCTTGACGACCTGTCCCACCGTGGCGCCGTCGGCACCGGCCGGCAGTCGCCGTGCCGCCAGCGCATCGCCGGGCGCGAAGTCGATCAGCGATTCCAGCAGGCGGCGCACGCCCCAATCCCGCTCGGCCGAACCCATCAGCACCGGCACCACGCCCGCATCCGCGAGCACGCCGCGCAGATAGGCCTGAATCTCGCCTGGCTCCGGAATTTCGTCTTCGAGCAGGCTCTCCAGGAGCGTGTCATCGAAGTCCGCCAGGCTCTCGAGAAGCTGCGTCCGCGCATCTTCCTGGCGCTCCGAGACCGTTTCGGGCGCGTCGACGCCGACGGCGCCTTCCTGGTCTCGATATTCGTAGGCTTTGCCGGTGATCAAATCGACATAGCCCGTGACGCTGTCGCCGTCGCGGATTGCGACATGGCAAGGAACCAGCGGGCTGTCGCTGACCGGTTGCATGGCCTCGATCAGCTCGGCGATCCTTACCGCCGTCTCGTCCATCCTGTTGGAGAAGAGGATGTGCGGGATCTCGTGCTGCGCCAGGAACTTGAACAGCCGCCCCGTGGTCCATACCCGGTTCACATCGGGAGAACAGACGATGACGGCGAGATCGACGCCCATGAGCGCATTCGCTGTTTCGGCGAAGAACTCGATCGACCCTGGACAATCCAGGACCGTGAAGCGGTGATTCTGATACGAGAACGAGGCGGCGTTCACCTCCACGCTCGACTGGCGCGCCCGCGCCTCGTCGGACCAGTCGCCCACCGTGTTTCCGTCGGTGACCTTGCCCTTGCGGCCAATGGTCCCGGACACGAACAACATGCTTTCGAGGAGTGTGGTCTTGCCGCTCGTATAGGGGCCGACAAGCGCAATATTTAGCGCCCCGGTCGAATCGCTCATGCTGTCTCCCTTTACCCAAAGCCGCGCCGGCAGGTTGTTACGCCGCGCTCGCGGGGCCGGCATGTTTTCAGCGCCCAAGCCGGATTGCAACAGCGATTACCGCCCGGCTTGCGACAAAGCGCACGACGGAGTGCCCAGTCTGGCGCGGGCAGGGTGGGGCGGCTATGGTGCCTGCGGACAGGATTCAGGGGTGCGCGTCGGTTGAGCATCTGGGGCAAGGTGATCGGGGGCGCCGCAGGGTTCGCGCTCGGCGGTCCCATCGGCGCGATCCTGGGCGTTGCGGCGGGCCACTTCGTGGACCGTATGGCCACGGGCCGCCGCGGGTTGCGGCGCATCGGCGCGGGAGACCAGGAGACAAAGCAGGCAGCGGTCTCCATCGCCCTGGTCGTGCTCGCGGCCAAGATGGCGAAAGCGGACGGCCACGTCACCCGCGAGGAGATCAACGCGTTCAAGCGGGTCTTCCGCGTTCCCGACGCCCATGCCGCTGCAGTGGGACGGATCTGGGACGAGGCGCGGCGCGAGGCCGCAGGCTTCGAGCCCTATGCCGAACAGATCGTCCAGATCTTTCCGCACGACACTACCATGCGCGAAGAGCTGCTCGGCGCGCTCTTCCAGATTGCCATGGCCGATGGCGAGTTGCATGAGGGTGAACGTGCCTATCTCGCCCGCGTCGCCCAAATTTTCGGTTTCGACGAGCGCGGTTTCGCACAGATCATGTCGCGCCACATGGGCGGCGGCGAAGCGGACCCCTACCAGGTGCTCGGCGTCGAGCCCAGCGCTTCGGACGAAGAGATCAAACAGACCTACCGCCGGCTCATCAGGGAACATCACCCCGACAAGCTCATCGCAGAGGGCATGCCGGAGGAGATGGTCCAGGTCGCGAACGACCAGATGGCCGCGATCAACGCGGCCTATGACAGGATCGCCAAGCTTCGCGGACTGCGCTGAGATTGCGCTAAGCGCGTCTGCGCCGCCGCTCTCGCCGCTTCATGCAGTCGAGTCACATTCTGATCGCGGTCGGCACGGCCCTGCTCTGGGGCTTCGGATTCGTGACCAGCAAGTATGGCGCGGACCACATGCCCCCGCTGTTCTTCCTGGCGCTGCGCTTCACGCTGATGGCGCTGATGCTGGTCTGGTTCGTGCGTCCGCCCAACGGTCGCTGGCTCGCCGTGAGCCTCTTTGCGCTGACCATGGGTGCCGGCCACTTCGGCCTCTTCTACGTCGCGCTCAACATCGGTGTGGAGGCCTCGACTGCGGCCATCATCTGGATCACGCAAGTGCCGCTCAGCGCCCTGCTTGCGGGGCTTGTCCTGCGAGAGCGCCCCGGCTGGCTGGCCGTCCTCGGCATCGCGATTGCCTTTGGCGGTGCCGTGGTGCTGGTGGGCGAGCCGCGCCACACCGGCAACGCGGTGGGGATCGGGCTCATGTTCGGCTCCAGCATCGCCTGGGCGGTCGCCAACGTGCAGGTCAAGCGCCTCACCGACATCTCCCCGCTGTCATTGAATGCCTGGATGTCGGCGGTCTCCGCGCTCATCCTGTTTCCGCTTTCCTTCGCGTTGGAGGAGGGGCATCTCGCGAGCCTCCTTCAGCCCGATTGGCGCCTGCACGGCTCACTCCTCTATCAGGTGTTCGGCTCGACCCTGCTCGCCTACTGGGCTTGGTACTATCTGCTCGCTCACAACCGGGTGGCGACGGTCGCGGGCTTCATGCTGCTGGTGCCGGTTGTCGGGGTAATCTTAGGCGTCCTTATCCTGGCCGAGCCGCTCACCTGGCAGACGCTGGTAGGCGGGGTCATCATCGTCTCCGGCGTTTCCCTCATCGTGCTCAGGCGCGAGAGGGCGCCGGCGGTGAAGGCCCGCTGATCCCCGTGCGGGCTAGGATGTGGAGTGTCAGGGGCTGGCGGGGACGAGGGTGACCGAAGCGACCGTCGCCGGGCGTGCGGTGATCGACCTGCCTTCGCCCAACTGGGACGACCGGCCTGCGGGAGCCGCCCCGGTCGATACGCTGGTCCTGCACTACACCGGCATGGTTTCGGCCGAGGCGGCGCTCGAACGACTGACGGACCGATCGGCCAAGGTCAGCGCGCACTGGTGCATCGGCGAGGACGGCACCCTCTGGCGCCTGGTGCCCGAGGAGCAGCGCGCCTGGCACGCGGGCTTGAGCAAGTGGCGCGGCCGCCGCTCGGTGAACAATTTTTCGATCGGGATCGAGCTGGTCAATCCCGGCCACGAGCACGGATACCGGCCGTTTCCGCCGGCCCAGATGGATGCCTTGCTCGATCTCCTCCGCGTCATCGTCGCGCGCCACCCCATCGACCCCCGCAACGTGGTGGCGCATTCCGACATCGCGCCCACGCGCCGGCAGGACCCGGGCGAGCTCTTCGACTGGGCCCGTCTCGCAAAGGCCGGCATCGGCCTCTGGCCGCAAGGCGTCGCCGAGCCTGTGGGAGAGGGCCAAGCGCTGCGCCACGGTGATTGCGGCTCTCCCGTCAGGCGGCAGCAGGATCGCTTGCGTGCTGTTGGCTACGGCCTTGCGGTCGACGGCGATTTCGGCGCGGCCACGGCTGCCGTTGTGCGCGCGTTTCAGCGCCATTTCCGTCAGGCGCGAGTCGACGGAGCAATCGATGCCGGCACGGACGCGATGCTCCACGAGGTGCACGCGCTGACCGCCGGGCGACGCTGAGAATGGCTTGACCGGACCCGATCGCAGGCGTAGTCAGGGCGCGCCAGACGGCCGGATGGCCACCGTCGCCGCCCCAGGCGTGCGGCGGAGGAAAGTCCGGGCTCCACGGAAGCACGGAGCCGGGTAACGCCCGGCGGGGGCGACCCCAGGGAAAGTGCCACAGAGAGCAGACCGCCCGCTCGGGGCCGCAAGGCCGGCGGGCAAGGGTGAAAGGGTGCGGTAAGAGCGCACCGCGCAGCCGGCAACGGGTGCGGCATGGCAAACCCCTCCGGGAGCAAGACCAAGTAGGGGCGGCGCGGGGTGGTCGGGAGATCGCTTCCAGGTCGGTTTCCGGATCTGCCGCCCGGGTCGGTCGCGCGAGGCGCCCGGTGACGGGCGTCCCAGATGAATGGCCATCGCGCGGGCTATCGGCCCGCGACAGAACCCGGCTTACAGGCCGTCTGGCGCTTGTCCCTTGCGGCGTCCCGAGACCCGTACCGCAATATATTGAGGGACGTATCATCCCTTCACGCAATATATTCCGATATCGATATGGACTCCCGCCGCCCGCCGCCAGTAACGGGCAGAAGGAACATTTAGGGAACATATAGTTGATCTGCGCCGGGACTTGAGTCGGTACCGGCGGTAACTGGCCTTCTTGTCATCCTCTCCGATCTCACTCGCCCACGAGCTTCGAGTCGCCGGATCGCTCCACTTGCGCGACCACCAGAACACTTGAATTTTTGACTTGCGACCATATTGTCCCATGAAGTACCATGCTATCCCATGTTGTCCCGGATCATAGTGGGAACGGACGGAACGGTTACGAGAGACGGCACGGCGAACAGGGCTCGCGCCCGAGGAGCAAGCGGTGGCTCTCTTTACCGGTAGGGTGGTCAACAAGGTGGATCGCAAGGGGCGGGTCTCCATTCCCGCGCCCTTCCGCAATCAGTTGGCCGGGCAGTCCTTCTTCGGGGTGGCGGTCTATCCCTCCGTGGACAGGAGCCCGTCTCTGACCGCCTGCGGTGTCGACGTCCTCGAGGGCCTGGGCGATCGCTTCCGCGCCACCAGCCCGTTCGACCCCAGCTACACCGATGCGCGCATGGCGCTCTTCGCCGACGTGCAGCAGCTCCCCTTCGACAGCGACGGCCGGGTGCTGCTGACCGCCGACCTGCTCGACCATGCCGGGATCACCACCCACGCCGCTTTCGTCGGCATGGGCGACCTCTTCCGGATCTGGGAGCCCGAAACGGCCGATGCCGCGCTGCGGGCCGTGCGGGAAAAGTCGCCCGAGGAACGGGCCCAGCTGGAGCTGCCGCCGCCACCGGGAGCAGGCCGGTGAGTGCCGCCGCCAACCATGTCCCCGTCATGAAGGACGCGATGCTCTCCCTCGTCGCGCCCAGGGACGGCGGCATCTATGTGGACGGCACCTTCGGCGGCGGCGGCTACAGCCGGGCCCTGCTCGAAGCCGCCTCCTGCGTGGTGTACGGGATCGATCGCGACGCCGCTGCGCTCGGGGCAGGCGGCGCGCTCGCTACGCGGTTCGACGGCAGACTGATCCTGCTCCACGGTCGCTTCGCCGAAATGGCGTCGCTGCTCGCGCCTCACGGTGTAAACGCGGTGGACGGGATCGTCCTCGATCTCGGCCTCTCCTCACGCCAGCTCGATGACGCTGCGCGCGGCTTCTCATTCCGTCTCGACGGCCCCCTGGACATGCGTATGGACCGGGACGGTCCAGGTCCGACCGCAGCCGACCTGGTCAACAGCGGGACGGAGGCAGAACTCGCCGCGACTATCGCCAGCTTCGGCGAGGAGCGCCGGGCACGCGCCATTGCACGGGCCATTGTCGCGGCGCGGGCCGAAACCCCGATCACCCGCACCGGCCAGCTCGCGGAAATCGTGCGGCGGGCTGCGGCGCGGCGGACTCATAGCGGGATCGACCCGGCGACGCGCACCTTCCAGGCGCTCCGCATCCGCGTCAACGATGAGGTCGGCGAGATCGAGCGGGGGCTCAGTCAGATCGAGCGGCTTCTGCGGCCGGGGGGGCGCGCCATCGTGGTGTCCTTCCACTCGCTCGAGGACCGGCCGGTGAAGCGCTTCTTCCGCGAGCGGAGCGGGCAGAGGCAGCCCAATCGCCACGAGCCCCACGGTGCCACGAAATCGCCCGATCCCACCTTCAGGCTACTCACCCGCCGGGCGCGCAAGCCGGACGCAACGGAGGTTTCGGCCAACCCGCGGGCACGCTCGGCTCGGCTGCGTGCGGCCGAGCGCACCGCCGCGCCGCCGTGGCACGAGAGGCTCGTCGCATGATGCGGCATCTGGTTCTCATATCGATTGCAGCGTTCGTCTTGTCGATGCTGGCGCTATTCCTCGTAAAGCATGAGGTCAGGGGGCTCGAGCGCGAACTTGCCGCGCTCGAGCTCGACCGTCAGCGTCATGTCGAGGCGATCCGGGTGCTCCGCTCCGAGTGGAGCTACCTCACGCGCCCCGCCAGAATCGCCTCGCTCGCAGCGCGCCACCTGCCGCTCGAGCAGGTGCAGCCCGCGCAGGTTCGCTGGTTGCCTGGGCAGGCCACCGGACCCTCCGCCTTGGTCACACCGATCGGCGGGGAGCTTGAGCGGTGAGGGACCTCGCCATACGGCGCTGGTGGCGCCGCGATCGCTCGCCGTTGCCTCCCGGTGAGACGGTGGCGGCAGCTTCCGCGCGTCTGGAGCGCGCGCGAGGCCGACTGCTGGCCACCGGCGTACTGTTCCTTCTCTGCTTCGGCGCGCTGATCGTGCGCACCCTCGACGTGGCGGTGATCGGTGCCCCTGTCGGCATAACGGGCGCCGGCGGCGTGTCTGCCCTCAATCCCGCAGCGCGGGCGGACATCGTGGACCGCAACGGCGTCCTCCTGGCCTCCAACCTGCCGACCCACGCGCTTTACGTCGAGCCCGGCAAGATCTTCGATCGCGAGGACGCCATTGCCGCGCTGGGTCGCGTGTTCCCCGATCTCGACCTGGAGCGCGTGGCTTCCCTCATCGCTTCCGACAGAAAGACCGCACTGCTGAGGCACAACCTCACGCCGGAGCAGGCACATGCCATCAACCGGCTGGGCAATCCCGGCCTCTGGCTGGAGCGTCAGGAGCAGCGCTTCTATCCGCAAGGGCGCCTCTTCGCCCATGTGGTCGGTTTCACGGACGTGGACAACCGCGGGCTTGCCGGCGTCGAGAAGGCGGTCGACGCCGAGCTGCGGCAGCGCGCCGAGGCTCAACAGGGCCCGCTTGCACTCTCGCTCGACATCCGAGTGCAACACGTCCTCGCCGAGGCGCTCACCGAGACCATGACCGCTCATCGGGCGCTCGGCGCTGCAGGCATGGTGATGGATGTGGAGACCGGCGAGCTGCTGGCCCTGGTCAGTCTGCCCTCATTCGACCCGAAGGGGCCCGACCGGAGCAGCGCGGAGCAACTCTTCAACCGTGCCACTCTCGGCACCTACGAGCTGGGATCGACCTTCAAACCCTTCACCGTCGCCATGGCGCTCGATCGTGGCATCGCCGGGATCGAGGACAGTTACGACGCCACCCAGCCCATCAGGGTGTCGCGTCACCTGATCCGCGATCATCGCCCGGAAAACCGCTGGCTGACAGTGCCGGAAATCCTCATCCATTCCTCCAACATCGCCGCAGCCCGGCTGGCGGTGGAGGTGGGTGCGGAGCGGCAGAAGTCTTTCCTCGATGCGTTCGGCATGTTCGATCGGATTCCGTTTGAGTTGTCGGAACGCGGCTGGCCAATCGTGCCCCGGCGCTGGTCCGAGCACACGACGATGACGGTCGGCTTCGGCCATGGGCTTGCTGTGACCCCGCTACACCTGATCGCCAGCTACGCCGCGCTGGTCAACGGCGGCATGGCGGTAACACCGACCCTGCTGAAGCAGGAGCCGGGCGCACACCTGGTGCAGAACCGTGTCATCAGCGCCGAGACCTCCGCCATCATGCGCATGCTGCTCTACACCGTGGTGGCTGAGGGAACGGGCAAGAAGGCAGCCGTTCCCGGCTACCTTGTGGGCGGCAAGACCGGCACGGCCGAAAAGGCCATCGGTGGCCAATACAAGCGCGACAGCATGATCACCAATTTTGTCGGCGTCTTCCCCATCGACCGGCCTCGTTATGCAGTGCTCGCGCTGATGGACGAGCCCAAGGGGACCGAGGAGACGTTCGGCTTCGCCACGGCGGGTTGGACTGCCGCGCCCGTGGCCGGCGCAGTCATCGAGCGCATCGCACCGCTTCTCGGAATCCCGGCGGCAATCGAGCGCGACGAGAGCGAGGAAGCGCCATCGATCGTCTGGGAGAGCGCAGAAGGGGGGCGTCATGCGTCTCTCTGATCTGTTTCCCCAGTCGGCGGCTGATGACGTGGAGATTGCGGGGCTCGCCTCGGATTCGCGCGATGTGCAGCCCGGCTACTTGTTTGCAGCGCTCCCCGGCACGCGCGTCTCGGGCGTCGATTTCATCGCGGATGCAGTGGCGCGCGGGGCGGTCGCGGTGCTCGCGCCGGAGGGGACCGACCCGGCGTCCGTACGTGGTGTCAGTGTGGTGACCGATCCCAATCCCCGGCGCCGGCTCGCGGCCGCAGCCGCGCGCTACTATGGGGCACAACCGCAGGTCGTGGCCTGCGTCACCGGAACCAACGGCAAGACCTCGGTCGCCGATTTCACCCGCCAGATCTGGCGGACCTCGGGCCACAAGGCCGCGTCTCTCGGAACCCTCGGCATCCGTAAAGACGCCGGCCGACGGCCTCTACTGCACACGACCCCCGATCCGATTGCGTTGCACCGCGTGCTGGCCGAGCTTGCCGCTGACGGCATCGACCGTCTGGCGCTGGAGGCCTCCAGTCATGGGCTGGCGCAGCACCGCTTGGACGGCGTGCGCGTCAAGGCGGCGGCCTTCACGACCTTCTCCCGCGATCACATGGATTACCACGCCGACCCCGACGCCTACTTCGCGACCAAGGCGCGCCTCTTCGAGCAGGTCATGGCGGCGGATGGGACGGCGGTTCTCAACGCTGATGACGAGCGGGTCGCGAGCCTCGTCGCCCGATGTCGGGCGCGGGGTCAGCAGGTGCTCACCTACGGCACCACCGGCACGGACCTGCAATTGCTGGCGCGACACGACACCGCCGGCGGCCAGGACATCAGCGTCGCGGTCCTGGGCGCCCGGCACGACATCGCTCTGCCGCTTCCCGGCGCCTACCAGGCCCACAACGCGCTGGCCGCCGTTGGCCTGGCGCTTTCGACGGGCGTGGAGACGGCGGACGCCGCCCGCGCGCTCGGCGTGCTGGAGGGCGTGCCCGGCAGGCTGCAGCGTATTGCCGGCCATCCCGCCGGCGCCGACGTCTTCGTGGATTACGCGCATACCCCTGACGCCCTGGCGTCGGCCTTGCGCGCCGTGCGGCCGCTGGTGCCTCGCACGCTGGTCGTGGTCTTCGGCTGTGGCGGCGAGCGGGATGTGGGCAAACGGCGTGAGATGGGCGAGGTCGCGGCAGGTCTCGCCGACCGGGTCATCGTCACCGACGACAACCCCCGCCGCGAAGACCCGGCGCTGATCCGGCGGGCGATCCTCGACGCCTGCCCCGGTGCGGTGGAGATCGGCGACCGTGGCCGCGCCATCCGTACCGCCATCGAGGGGCTGGGCGCTGGCGACGGTCTGCTCATCGCCGGCAAGGGTCATGAGCGGGAGCAGGTCTTGGGCGACCGAGCGATCGCGTTCGACGATGTCGACGTCGCGCGGTCTGCCATGACCGTGCTCGCGGGCGGATGGGCGGCATGAGCCGACCTTGTCACAGCGTCCCCCTGTGGACGTCGGCGGAAGCCGCTGCTGCGACCGGCGGGCGGACGCACGGGCGGTGGAGCGCGACCGGCGTTTCCATCGACAGCCGCAGCGTCGAAGCAGGCGACCTGTTCGTCGCCCTCGCCGGTCCTAATCACGACGGTCACGACTTCGTGCAGGCCGCGTTCGACCGCGCGGCGGCGGCAGCGATGGTGAGTCGTCAACCCGAGCTCCAACCCGAGGACGCGCCGCTGCTGCTCGTCGTGGATACCTTCGAGGGCCTTCGCACCCTGGCCGACCAGGCCCGTGAACGGAGCGACGCCCACATCGTGGCGATCACCGGCAGTGTCGGCAAGACCGGCACCAAGGAGATGCTTGCGGGTGCACTCGCAAGCTGCGGCGTTACGGTCGCGAGCGCGGGCAACCTCAACAACCATATCGGCCTCCCCCTCAGCCTGGCGCGCCTGCCGCGCGGTGCCGCCTACGGCGTGCTCGAAGTCGGGATGAACCATCCCGGCGAGATCGGCCCGCTGTCGCGTCTGGCCCGCCCACATACGGCGTTGATCACAACAATCGCCGCAGCTCACACCGAGTTCTTCACCAGCCTTGACGCTGTCGCCGACGCCAAGGCCGAGATCTTCGAGGGTCTGGAGCCGGGCGGCACCGCCGTGTTGAACCGGGACAACATCTACTTCGACCGCTTGGCCGCCGCCGCGCGCAGCGCTGGCGCGGGCCGCATCATCTCGTTCGGGGAGAGTCCCAAGGCGGAGGCACGGCTCCTCGCTTGGCAACCCGCCGCCGGCGGCGGCACCGTGACAGCCGAGATCGACGGCGCCGCGTTCGATTACGAGATCGCATTCTCTGGCCGGCACTGGGCGTTGAACAGCATAGCCGTGCTGGCCTGTGTCCACGCCGCACACGCGCCGATCAGGCTCGCGGCCCGCGCGCTGCGCACTGTCGGGCCAGGCGCGGGACGGGGCGAGCGCCTCCGCATCCCGCTCGCGGACGGCTTCTGCGAGGTGATCGACGAGAGCTACAACGCGAGCCCGGCCGCCGTTCGCGCGGCAATCGAAACGCTCGCGGAGACGGCGACACTTGCCCCGGAAGGGCGTCGGATCGCTGTTCTCGGCGACATGCTGGAGCTGGGCGAAGCGGCGGAGCGCTGGCACGCCGAACTCGCCGGCGATCTGGAAGCCGCCGAGATCGATCTCGTCTTCACGGCGGGCCCGCTGATGGCTCACCTCTACGCCGCCCTCGACTCCGCCCGGCGCGGTGGCCACGCACCGGACTCGGATGGTCTGACTGGCATGCTGCGCGCGGAGTTCCGCGCGGGCGACGTGGTTCTGGTCAAGGGTTCCCTCGGCAGCCGCATGGGGCCGATTGTGCGGCGTCTCGCCGCCGACGCGACGGCCGCTCAACGGTCATGACCGGAAGGGGCGAGCCGCGCCATGTTCTTCAACCTGCTGTATCCGCTCTCGGACTCGATCGGCATCTTCAACGTCTTCCAGTACCTGACGTTCCGCACCGGCGCGGCGGTGCTGACCGGTTTGCTCATCAGCTTCGCCTTCGGGCCGGCCTTGATCCGTGCGCTGCGCGCGCGCCAGGCGCATGGACAGCCGATCCGCAGCGACGGGCCGGAGACTCATGCGGCCAAGGCAGGGACACCCACCATGGGAGGGGTGTTGATCCTGCTCGCCGTCACCGTGGCAACGCTGCTCTGGGCCGACATGACCAACCCGCTCATCTGGGCGCTGCTGGTGGTCACGATCGGCTTCGGCGCCATCGGCTTCACCGACGACGCGATGAAGCTGCTGAACCGCAGCCACCGCGGCCTGAACATGCGCATCAAGGTCGCGGCCGAGCTGGTGCTCGCGGTGGGGGCGGTCTTCTGGGTGACGATGATCCTGGAGGCGCCGCTCGATCACGGGCTGGCGCTGCCGTTCGTCAAGTCTCTGTTGCTCGACATCGGCTGGTTCACGGTGCCCTTCGCCGCATTCGTGGTCATCGGCTCGTCCAATGCCGTCAACCTGACCGACGGTCTCGATGGTCTCGCGATCGTGCCGATCATGATTGCCGCCGCGTGCTTCGCGCTGATCGCCTACGTGGTGGGCAACACCGTGTTCACGGAATACCTGCAGGTCCACCACGTGCCCGGCACCGGCGAGCTTTCGGTCTTCTGCGGCGCCCTGGTCGGCGCGGGGCTGGGCTTCCTCTGGTTCAACGCGCCGCCGGCGATGGTCTTCATGGGCGACACCGGCTCGCTCTCCACCGGCGCGGCGCTCGGCATCATCGCGGTGATGACCAAGCACGAGATCGTGCTCGCCATCGTGGGCGGCCTGTTCGTGCTGGAGGCGGTCTCGGTGATCGTGCAGGTCGCCTCGTTCAAGCTGCTCGGGCGGCGGGTCTTCGCCATGGCGCCGCTGCACCATCACTTCGAGCAGAAGGGGGTCGCGGAGCCCACCATCGTCATCCGCTTCTGGGTGATCGCCGTGATCCTCGCCCTGATCGGGCTCTCAACGCTGAAGCTGAGGTGAGCCTGTGATCCGGGTCCCCCTCTATCGAAACCGGCCGGTGGCCGTGCTCGGGCTTGCGCGCTCCGGTCTCGCCGCAGCACGAGCGCTCAGCGCCGGCGGTGCGAACGTGCTCTGCTGGGACGATCTGCCGGCGGCGCGCGCGGCTGCGCGGGAGCAGGGGTTCGAAGTCCGCCCCGCCGGGCCCGAAGACGGGATCGCCGCGCTGGTGCCGAGCCCCGGTGTCCCGCTCTCGCACCCCTCCGTCGTCGCCGCCCAGGAAGCCGGCGTCGAAGTGGTCGGCGACATCGAGCTCCTGTGGCGCACGCTGCCGGAGCCCCGCTACATCGGTGTCACCGGCACGAACGGCAAGTCGACGACGACGGCACTCATCGGCCACCTGCTGCGCGCGGCCGGAGCCCGCCGTATCCGCATCGGCGGCAATCTGGGCACCGCCGCACTCGATTTTGCCCCAGTGCCGGGCGACGGAACCTTCGTCCTTGAACTCTCTTCCTACCAGCTCGATCTGACCCTGGAGACGACCTTCGACATCGCAGTGCTCCTGAATGTCGCCCCGGACCATCTCGACCGTCACGGGACCATGGCGGCCTACGTCGACGCGAAACGTCAGATCTTTCGCCCGGGCCGGCTCCAGACCGCCGTCGTCGGAATCGACGATCCGATCTCGCGCGCCGTCCACGAATCGCTCGCCGCGCGCGACCAGCTCCAGGTGGTGCCGGTGACGGTGGAGCGCCGGTCGCGTCAGGGCGTATCGGTCGCAAGAGGGACCCTCCACGAAGATGGGGAGGCCGTTTGCGATCTGTCGCAGGCGGCGGCGCTGCCCGGCAAGCACAACTGGCAGAACGCGGCCGCGGCCTACGCGGCGGCGCGAGCCTGCGGGCTTCCGCCCGAGCGGTTGGCCGAGGCGCTCCTCGATTTTCCCGGTTTGCCGCATCGGATGGAGCAGCTCGGCTGTGTCCACGGCATCCCGGTCATCAACGACAGCAAGGCGACGAACGCCGAGGCCGCCGCGCGGGCCATCGCCTGCTTCGAGAGCGTCTACTGGATTGCCGGCGGGCGGCCCAAGGAGGGCGGGATCGATGCCATCGCCCCTCACTTCCCGCGCATCGCACATGCCTTCCTCATCGGCGAGGCGGAAGAGCGCTTCGCGGCCACGCTCGAGGGCCAGCTGCCGGTGACCCGCTGCGGCACCCTCGACCGCGCCGTTGCGGCGGCGCTCGACGCCGCCTGTCAGAACGGGCGCAAGGGCTCCGTGGTGCTGTTCTCGCCGGCCTGTGCATCGTTCGACCAGTTCAGCGACTTCGAGCAGCGGGGCGACCGGTTTCGCGCGCTGGTCCCGCTCGATCACGTTGCTGCTGCGGAGGAGGCCGAGCCGTGCACTCGGTAGCGCCCTTCTCCCGCGCCGACACCAGCCTGCTCGGCCGCTGGTGGTGGACCATCGACCGCTGGGTGCTGACGGCCGTGCTGCTGCTCATGCTGGTCGGTGCGGCCCTCGCGCTCGCCGCCAGCCCGGCCGCCGCCGAGCGGATCGGCCTCGATCCCTTCCACTTCGCCCGTCAGCATCTGTTGTTCCTGCCGGTAGCGCTGGTCGTGATGCTCGGCGTGTCGCTGCTTTCCCGCACCGGCGTGCAACGCATCGGCATGGCCGGCACCATGCTGAGCATCGCTCTGCTCGCACTCACGCTGATCGTCGGTGTGGAGCTGAACGGCGCGCGTCGGTGGCTGCCGTTGGGCGGTTTCCACCTGCAGCCGTCCGAATTCGTGAAGCCCTGCCTTGCCGTTTTCATGGCTGTCGTCCTCGCCCGCTCTCGGGAAGAGCAGCTGCCCTACGGCAAGCTCTTCGCGTCGGTCCCCGTGATTCTCGCCGCGCTCCTCCTCGTCCTCCAGCCCGATATCGGGATGGCAACGACTGTGGCCGCCGTCTGGTTCGTCCAGATGTTCGTGGCCGGCATGCCGCTGGCGCTCGCCGTGCTGGGTGGCGCAGCGACGGCAGGCGGCCTCTTCTTCGCCTATCACCACCTGGCGCACGTCAAGAGCCGCATCGATCAGTTCATCGACCCCACCACGGGGGACACGTATCAGGTCGACACCTCGCTCCGTGCCTTCGAGGCCGGCGGGCTGTTCGGGCGCGGTCCCGGTGAAGGAACGGTGAAGAACGTGCTGCCCGATGCGCACACCGATTTCATCTTCGCCGTTGCCGCCGAGGAATTCGGCGTTATCGCCTGCATCGTCATCATCGGGCTGTTCGGCTTCATCGTCTTCCGCGGCTTTGCCCGGGCGATGCGCGGCGGCGACCTGTTCTCGCTGATCGCCGTGACCGGCCTGCTCGCACAATTCGGATTCCAGGCTCTCATCAACATGGGAGTCGCCATAAGGCTCCTGCCTGCCAAGGGGATGACCCTTCCATTCCTGAGCTACGGCGGCTCGTCGGCGATGGCGACCGCGATCGGCCTCGGAATGGTGCTCGCGCTGACCCGCGAACGGCG
>JAPPHR010000118.1 GCA_028820995.1 Rhodospirillales bacterium | reverse complement strand
CCGGCACGACCGCCGCGGCGGCCAGCAGCCCGCGCCTGTTGAGAGTGATCATGGAATTTCCCCCATGCGGTTGATATTCCAGCGGTATGGATGAGCAACTCGCCAGTGAACCGCATCGCTCCGCGCGGAGTCAACGAAAACGCAGCGGTTGCGCCGAGATATGACACGGGAGCATACCGAACTGCCAGATGCAGCAGCGGCGGCATCTGTTGCGCGGCGGCACGGACTCCGCCTACGTTCGCGGCGTGCCGGCGCGGCGGGACGGTCCCACATGGCCGGCGTGTCCGCGCGCTACTGAAACGAAAGTTGACGAGCCATGCAGAGCGGCCCCATCGGTATAGGCATCGTGGGCACGGGCCGCATCTCCGATCTGCACGCCATCGAGTACCTGGCGAGCCCGCTGGCGCGGATCGTGGCGCTCTGCGATGTGGATACCGCCCGCGCGGCCGCGCGAGCGGCGGCGTGGGGCCTCGATGACGTCGCCATCGACGGCGACATCGACGCCCTGCTCGCCCGCCCGGAGGTGGACCTCGTCGAGATCCTGCTCCCCCACCACCTGCATCTCGACGCGGCATTGAAGGCCGTGGACGCCGGCAAGATCGTCTCGCTGCAGAAGCCGATGTGCATCTCGCTGGCGGAGGCCGACCGCCTGGTCGCTGCGGCGGAGGCCTCGGACCGCCCGTTCAAGGTGTTCGAGAACTTCGTGTTCTATCCCCCCGTCGTCCGGGCGCGGGAGCTGATCGCGGACGACGCCATCGGCACGCCGCTCTCCATCCGCATCAAGAGCAACCCGGGGCGGAGTGCCACCGCCTGGGACGTGCCGGCGAGCGCCATCGCCTGGCGGCAGCGGCCCGAGCACTCCGGCGGCGGGCCGCTGGTGTTCGACGACGGCCACCACAAGTTCGCCCTCGCCTGGCACTTCATGGGCGAGGCCGAGGAGGTCCACGCCTTCATCGGGCAGACCGAGACGGCGGACCACCGAGAGCTGTTGGACGCGCCCTCGATGGTGTCGTTCCGCTTCCCCGGCAACCGCATCGGCAACCTGGAGATCGTCCACTCGCCGGAGCTCGAGATCGCAACCCGCCATTACGCCCAGGACGACCGCGTGGAGATCACCGGCAGCAAGGGCGTGATATGGGTGAACGGCGGCCACGGGCGTCTCGGCGACGCGGCGCCGGTCGCGCTCTACCGGGACGGCGCCATCACCGAGTTCCGCGACGTTGCGACCGGCTGGGAGCAGAGCTTCGTGCTCTCCACACGCCACTTTCTGGAGGTCCTGTCCGAGGGCGGACGCCCGGTGCTGACCGCGCGCGAGGGCCGGCAGGTGTTGCGCTTCGCCCTCGCCGCCCTGCAGTCCGCCCGGCTGGGCAGGCCGGTGACGGTCGCCAACGATGGAGACTCGGGCGCATGACGAGCACCGCCGGCCCGCCCGGATCACGTACCGGACTTGAGCCATGAGCGACCGTGAACTCTCGTACCTGTCGGCGACGGAGGCGGCCGCTCTCATCCGCGACGGCTCGCTTTCCCCCATCGCGCTGGTGACGAACGCGCTGGAGCGCATCGAGGAGATCAACCCCACGCTCAACTGCTTCTGCTTCACCTACCCGGAAGAGGCGGTCGAGCGGGCGCGAGCGGCGGAGCGGGCGATTGCCGCCGGCGACGAGGTGGGCCCCCTGCACGGGGTGCCCATCGCCATCAAGGACCTCACGCCGACCGAGGGCAAGACCACCACGTTCGGCTCCTACGTCTACGAGAATTGGGTGCCCGACTATGACGCGCTGGTAGTGCAGCGCCTGTGTGGCGCAGGCGCCATCATGGTGGGCAAGACGACGACGCCGGAGTTCGCCTTTTCGAGCCTCACCGACAGCCCGCTATGGGGCATCACCCGCAATCCGTGGGACCCGGAGCACACGCCGGGCGGGTCGTCGGGCGGGTCCGCCGCCGCCGTGGTCGCGGAGTGCGTCCCCCTCGCCGAAGGCTCGGACGCTGGCGGCTCGGTGCGCATTCCCGCCTCCCACAGCGGCTGCGTGGGGCTGAAGCCGAGCTCCGGCCGGATTCCGTTCGAGTTCCTGCCGACCCAGTACGACTACATGTGCTGCCACGGCCCCCTCTCGCGAACGGTGGCGGACGCCGCGCTGTTCCTGGCGCTCTGCCAGGGACCCGACGAGCGCGATCTAAATTCGCTCGCCCCCGCGCTCTCGGTTGAGGTCCCGCCGCCGGCGGACGTTCGCGGCATGCGCCTCGCGCTCTCGATCGACCTCGGCTACTACAAGGTCGACGCGGACGTGGAGGCGAACACCCGCGTGGCGGCCGAGGCCCTGGAGCAGGCCGGTGCGGAGGTCGAGCACGTCGAACTCGGCTGGTCCCGGGCGTTCAACGATGCGTGGTGGGCCTACTGGGGCGTGTTCGAGGCCACCCATTTCGGCCACCATCTCGAGCGCTGGCGGGACAAGATGCACCCCTCCGTCGTCGCGTCGATGGAAGAGGCTCTCGACATGAGCGCGGTCGAGCTCATGAAGACGGAGACGATCTACACCGAGGCCTGGAACAAGCTGCGCCCCGTCCTCGACCGCTGCGACGCCCTGCTGTGCCCGACCGAATCGATCCCGGCGCCGACGGTCGACTACGACGAGCTCGGCTCCACGGGCGACGACGCGGACGGCCGTCACCTGGGCATGGACATGACCATGCAGTTCAACGCGCTGAAGCTGCCGGCGCTCTCGGTCCCCTCCGGTTTCTCGTCACAGGGCCTGCCCACGGGCCTGCAGATCGTGGGCCGCCGCTTCGACGACCTGACGGTGCTCCGCATCGGTGCCGCGCTCGAGGCCGTGCGCCCCTGGCGGCAACACCGGCCGACGCTGTGAGGACTTGACCTTCCCCCGGGGCGGGAAGCGCCGCTCGTTCGCTCCGGTCTACGCGCTTCCGATGCTGCCGTAGTGGGTTGGCGCACCGCCGCCCGGCACGTGCACTCGCCAGAGCCGCCCCGCAAGGTTCGGCTCCGCGCTGGCGGCGAGCACGGTGGCATCCGTCACCCACAATGTCTCGCCGTCGAAGGCGCAGTTCGTCGGCGCCGCGCCGCAGTCGATAAACCCGTCCACGGTTCCGTCGGGCTGCAGGATATGAAGACCGCCGGCGACGAGGTCGGTCACGTAGAGGCGGCCGTCTGCGCCGATCTTCATGCCGTCCAGGACCGGGTTTTCTCCCGGCATGCGGCCAAGATCCTCGATCGCGCCATCGGGCCGCACTCGGCCGACATGGCCGGTGTAGGACTCGGACCAAACAACGGAGCCGTCGGCTTCGACCGCGAGGCCATTGGGAAAGACCGGCTCGGGAAAGGCGACGACGACGCTCGTGCTACCGTCAGGCGCGATCGAGAAAATGTAGCTCGGGTCCGGATCGTCCGGGTTGTAGGTTCCGGGATCGGTGAATACCAGCCGGCCGTCTGCGGCGAAGACCAGGTCGTTGGGACCGTTGCATTTGATGCCGTCGATCTCCGTCGCCACGAATTCGGCCTCGCCGCCTTCGCGCACCCTCTGGATCGACGGGACGGTCATCTCGGCCGCGCGCCACGGACCGACCGTGCCGCCGTTCTGGCAAATATAGAATTCGCCCTCCGCCCCGAGCACGCATGAGTTCGGCGCCCCGGTAACATAGGCGAATTGGCGCTTCTCGCCGTCGCTGCCGACGACGCTCAACTGGCTGCGGTAGCATTCGACGAAGACAACGCTTCCATCGGGCCGGACACTGGGGCCTTCCGGCCAGCCCAGATCCTCGGCCACGAGTACCGGCGATTGCGAACTGCTCATTTGATTGCTCCGCTGGTTAGCTGGACCGCGCGCAGTCTAGCGGCGTCAGCGATCTAGAGCCGCAAGCTCGTGAAGAGCGGACGAATGGCGCCCCGCGCAGGCCTTCAG
This sequence comes from Rhodospirillales bacterium, assembly GCA_028820995.1. Lineage (GTDB taxonomy): Bacteria > Pseudomonadota > Alphaproteobacteria > UBA828 > UBA828 > WTGU01. The sequence continues at coordinate 27,761 of JAPPHR010000118.1, read as the reverse complement.
GAGTCGGCCCGAAGCGCAGCCGCGCACTTGTCCCCGGCCGATCAAACGGCGGGAGCCGCCACGCCGATGTGCACGCGCAGCGTCGCGAAACTGCCGCTTCGAGCCGTTCCTCCCCTTACGCCAGATGCCCCGCCTTGCGCAAAATATCCTCCCACCCGCTCTGGACCTTCGCGGTCGCGGTCGGAGCGTCCTGAGTCCCGACGAGCGCCGCATTGAACTCGACGTTCATGATGTCCAGGAGCTGGAGGAACTCGGTGACGTGCGCGATGGGCATCGTTCGCGCCGTCGCGATCGCTTCCCGCGAGTCCGTCAGGTACGGGAACTTGCTGAGCAGATCGGAGTTCTCGAACGTCGAGCTCCGTTGCACGGTGATCTGATACTTGTCGACCTGGTGGTGCTCGGACCGCTTGCTCGTGAGCCAGGTGAGCACGCGCCACGCGGCCGCCTTCTTGTCCGGATCGGCGTTTTGCGGAATTCCGATACCCCAGCCCCCGATGACCGAGCGAGGCGTCTGACCGGGCGCCGCGGGAACGGGGCCCGTCGCCGCCACGTCCGCGACGAGCGAGTTTTCCGGATCGAAGACCGGCCCGGCAATCGTCGACCAGAAGATCATCTGGGCGATCTTGCCGGTCGCGAATCCGTCCACGTTTTCGGCGAAACCGTATTGCGTGACATTCTTGGGCGCGTACGGCAGCAGATCGATTAGCAATTGCAGCGCATGGATGCCCTCCGGCGTATCGACCTGCGGCATGAAGTTCTTGTCGGCCGGGTGGCCGCTCATGAGCACGCCGCCGGACGTGATGAAGCGCGTGTACCAGTCGATCAACGCCAGCGAGAAGTTGTTGGCGCCGATGAAGCTTGCACCCGCCACGTCGTCTGTCGTCAGCGCTTTCGCCGCCTCGTGGAACTCCTCCCACGTCTTGGCTGGCTGAAGGCCAGCGTCCTCGAACAGGTCCTTGCGGTAGAAGTAGATGCCCGATCCCCCGGGCCCGCTGGGGACTGCGTAGACGTCCGATCCCTGGCCGCGCTTGCCGGCCTCCACGTCATAAATGCCGACGTTGTTGACTGCGGCTTGGATGAAGTCCCCAAAGTCCCAGTCCGCCGCGGTTTCGCCGGGATCGTCGAGAAAGGCGTTGAGCTTCGTGAAGCCGCCGCTGCCGACGACCTGCGGCGCCAGGAAGCCGAGATATTGGACCAGCTCGAATCCCGACCGCTCGGACTGGAGAAGCTGCACGGTCTTCTGGATCAACGGCCCTATCGCCGGGGACGTGACTTCGACGCTTATGCCGGTCTCTTCCTCCAGTTGCGGCAGTTGATCCCTGAACGCGTGATCGATGTTTTCGCTGCCGACCACGAGCATGTTTATCTTGGTTCCCGCATACTTCTTGGGGTCGAAGTCCGCAGAGAGAGCGGGTGAGATTCCGCCGATGTAATCCGAGAACATTCCGCCGAATGCCGAGGCGGTGAGGCCAAGGCCGGCCGCGCCCTGTACGAATCGGCGACGGTTAACGCCGCCAGACTCTGTCGATGCTGCCACATCCGTTTGTGACTGCTCGTTCTGGTGCTTCTTGTCGCTCATCGTGCCCCCCCCAATTAAGTTCATTGTTCCGCGAGTTTTCGCTAGTTCGTAACAACAGTATCATTGAAGTATTTCCGAGTCAAATCCGACTCTTGCCGCACGATTCGAAAGTAGACGCAGTAAAGCAGAACAGTCCACGCACAGACCGGTGCGACCATCTGGTGGCTGCAAACACGGGGGCAGCCGCTTGACCGGAGTTGAAGGCAGGATATATCGTCGACGATGCGATGCTTGGTGCGCTGCCCGTCTGCGAAAGCGAAGCCGTGGCTTCCCGTGGCCGATGGTAAGGATACGTCCGCCGTAGGCCGACAAGTGCATCGAATCCATCTCCCCGGTTCGGAGCGACACGTTTCGTCGCCAAACCGCACCCATTTGACAACATAGAGGTCCCCCCATGCCGTCAGAAGAATCGATTGTTCCACCCGGTTACGCGAATACTCTTTTTGACCTGAACGGCCGTATTGCCGTGGTCACAGGGGGCGGTAGTGGTCTTGGCCAAGCCATCTGCATTGGCTACGCCCAAGTCGGCGTGACCGTCATCATTGCCGACATTAAAGTCGACGCTGCGAACGAGACTCTCGCACTAATCGAGGAGCAAGGCGGAAACGCCGTTGCCGTGGAGCTCGACGTCACGAAGCGGGAACAGTGCGAGGCGCTTGCCCAGTCGGTCAAGCGCGACCATGGCCGCATCGATATCCTCGTCAATAGCGCAGGCTCCGCCCATCGCTGTTCGGTGGAGGAATTTCCCGAAGACCGATTCGATTACATTATCGAGCTGAACCTGAAAGGCACCTATTTGTGCTGCCAGGCCTTCGGCCGCATCATGCTGGAGCAGGAGAAGGGAAGCATCATCAACATGGCTTCCATCGGCTCCGTTATCGCCTACCCTTGGGCCAGCGCGTACTTGGCATCCAAGGGCGGGGTCTCCCAGGTGACCAAGGCGCTAGCGCTGGAGTGGCGGGATCGCGGCGTTCGCGTCAACGGCATCGGGCCGACGCTTATGGTGACCCCGCTCATCAGCAGAACGGCAGCGGAGTCAGGATCCTCCATCACCGCCGACTTCATCGTGGATCGAATGATTCGGAAGCGGCGCGGTCTCCCGAAGGAGCTGATAGGGGCCGCCGTGTTCCTTGCCAGCGATGCGTCGGAACTCGTCACCGGCCACATCGTCATGTGCGACGACGGTTATGTGGCGGTGTGATGGGTCGAACGACCGCCGCCGTGTGAACGCTCCACTTGACGCGTCTATCGCGAAGAGGGCCCGCAAGTCAGCCGTCGGCGCTGCAGCACGAAGAAGACGTAGCCCAGCAGCGCCATCGATCCCATCGCGAGGAACGCGAGCCCCCAGGCGGTCTGCCCGCCGAGCGGCGCGGCGAGGTCGAGCACCACGCCCACCAGGGCCGGCGCGAACAGCGATCCGCCGAACCCGAGTGTCGAATGCACCGCCAGCGTGGCGCCGCGGTGGCCCACGGGGGACGACGCCACGGCGCCCGCCGTCAGCGCCGCCGAATCGGTATGGATGGCCGCAGCGTAGACCAGGCAGAAAAACACGACCGCGGCGAAGGGCAACGGCGACGAAAAGCCGGTCACGGCGCTGATCGCGAAGGTCGACAACATCGCCCATGCGATCAGGCGCGGGCGCCCGACGCGCAACGCGAGCTCCGCGCCACCGATGCTGGAGACCACGCCGACGAAGGCGGTGAGCGTGGCGAAGAGCGTGGCGTTGAGCTCGAAGGCGCCGCCGCTGCCCAGGCAGAAGACGAGGAACGGCACGATCCAGGAGCGCATGGCGAAGAGCTCCGCCCCGTGGCCGGCGTAGGCGACGATGTAGCCCATCGTCTCCCGCGAGCGCAGAACCGGGCGGAAATCCAGCACGTGCTTGCGTTCCTCGAGGGCCGCCTCCGGCGCGCGCGGCGCGACCAGGGTCACGAGGACGACGATGCTCAGGACCGGCCCGGCGGCCACGAACAGAAAGGCGCCGCGCCAGCCGAACCACTCCAGCGCACCCCCGGCTAACGCATAGGACGCCGCCGTGCCGACGCTGAAGCAGGCCGTGTAGAAGGCCACCGCGCGCGCATGGCGGGCCGGCGGCAGGCGGTCGGTGAGCACCTTGAGGCCCGGCATGTAGCATCCGGCGAGACCGGCGCCGGCGATCACGCGCCACGGCAAGGCGGACCAGAATCCCGTCGCCAGGAAGGCCAGCCCGACCAGCCCCCCGGCAGACAGCAGCCCGCCCAGAATGAAGACGTAGCGGGCATCGACCCGGTCGGTCATCGCGGTGAGGAAGGGGACGACCAGGACGTAGCCGCCGAAATATGCGCCCGAGACCCAGCCGGCCGCCGTGTTGTTCATGCCCCAGGCCGGCTGAAGCACCGGCAGAAGCGACCAGTAGGCCGCAAAGCCGGTCATCGCGAACACTTCGGCGAGGCAAAGCACGGCAATCAACGCCGGGGGCCGCCGCAGGATGGCCTGCGCGATCACGGCGCCCGCCCCGGTCTGAACGTCAGTAAGCCGCCCCCCTCGTCGCGTTGTCCCGCCAGCCGGCCCACCGCGCGCGGCGCCTCATGCGTCGTCGAATTGGGCGGGCTTCTCCTTGCCGAGGCGGGTCCAGTATTCCGCCGGGATCAGCTCGGGCTTCTTGTAGAAGTGCCAGCGGCAGGGCTTGGCGTGATCGGGGTCGAAGTCCGTGACCCAGAGCGGCGCGCCGCCCCATTCGATGGGCAGGATCTCGTTGAGCGCGCAGTGGACGCAGTAATAGGGCACGTCCTTGCGGCCCCAGCTCCACCAGTGCGCCTCCTGCGTCGCGCCGAAGTCGTAGGGCGGGCCGAGGCGCGAGGGGGTGCCGTCCATGGGATCGCCGCGCCGCATCCGCCCGCCGCTGCCGCAAGGGTCCATGACGATGGTGTAGCGCTCGGCGTCCTCCAGGACTTCGATATCGCCCTCCTGGCGCGGCCCGCAGCGGTGCGCGCGCATCATCTCGGCGGTGAGCGTGACCTGGCGCTCGACGGTCATCCTGCGGAAGCCCTTCCAGGTCCGCTTCATCATCCAGGTCTCCTGGGTCGCGCGCAGCATGGCGTAGACCTCGCCCTCGCCGAACTTGCGCCCGATCTTGGTCAGCATGTCCCAGATCCAGTCGCAGTAGAGGTCGTGGAGGCCCTTCCACTCGTGGATCAGGTTGCGGGCGAGGGTCTTGGCCTCCTCCGTGCGGCCTTCGTCGATGGCCTCCTCGATCACCTCCCCGGTGGGGCGGCCCAGATCGTCGAGGTCGTCCTCGCGCAGCACCCGACCCGCGAAATCAGAAAGCCTGAGCATGTCGTCTCCCCTTCCCTCTCGGTTACGCGTCCTGCGCGGTGCGCACGGCGCCGACGAGGCGGCCCGCCCAATTGCGCAAGGGTCTCTCCAGCATGTCGGCCAACGCTTCCCGGTCGCGGTCGTCGAGGACGCCGAGACGGTCGAGCATGGCCCCAACGGCAGCGTCGGCGGCCCGCTTCGCGCCGTCGCGCACCTTCAGCGCAAGGCCGAGGCCGCTCTCGTAGAACGCGGCGAAGAACACCCCTTCCGCGCCGAACTTGACCAGCACGCGTTCGCCCGCCGTCTCGATGATGCGCGTGCACGCGCGGCCGTCGCCCGCAACCATGAAGGGGTGAGCGGCGACCGCGCGGCGCACCCGTGCAATCGCGGCACGCCGTTCGTCGGGCAGGCCGGTGGGGTCGGCGATCCGCGCTGCGGCCCGGGCAAGGCCCGAGAGCGGCAGGCCGATGGTCGGAATGCTGCAGCCGTCGATGGCCCACGGCGCCCCGCTTAGATCGTGGCCGGAGAGCGCGGCGATGGCGGCCGACACCCGTTGCTGCACCGGGTGGTCGCGCGCGATGTAGCCTTGGGTCGGCTCGCCCAGCGCACGGGCGGTAACCAGGAAGGCGCTGTGCTTGCCCGAGCACATGTTGTGCACCGCCCGCCCCTTTTTGCCCGAGCGTACGCAGGCGTGGGCGGAGGGCGTGTGATAGGGCAAGTGAGGGCCGCATTCGAGGTCGTCCTCGCCGAGCCCGGCGCGCTCGAGCCAATTGCGCACGACCGTGACATGGTCCGGCTGCCCGTTGTGCGACGAGCAGGCGACGGCGATCTCCTCATCGGTCACCGCGTGGCGCTCGGCGGCGCCGGTCTCTATCAGCGGCAGCACCTGAACCGACTTGATTGCCGAGCGCGGGTAGACGACCCCGTCGGTCTCGCCCCAGCCCTGCACGAGCCGCCCAGCGGTATCGACCACCGCGGCATCGACCAGATGCCGGCTTTCGACCGCCGGGCCGCGCGTGCATTCGACCACCAGCGGCCCTCGCCTTCCCGCCTTCATCCGCGCCTCGATCGACCGTCACCCTTCGCCGGAGCGAGACCCTACCACGCCGGCGTCTCGCCTACGCGTCGCGCGCGGCCGTCAATGCCTCGCTGGCTTCCCATAGGCGCCGTGCCAAAGACGCGTCGCGGGAGGCGCGGGACGTGCGCACGGGCCTGCGGCGCACGAAGTATTGCCCGGTGACCTCGGCGACCTCCGGTGCGGTGGCGAGATAGAGCATCGTGTCCGCGCCCTTCTCGGGGCTGAGCACGAGCTGGCTGGTAAGGATTGCGCGCATCCAGCGAGGGATATTGCGAAAGATGCCCGTCGCGACGACGCCGGGGTGCAGGCAGTTGGCGGTGACGCCGAATCCTGCAAGCCTTCGCGAAAGCTCTTGGGTGAAAAGCACGTTTGCGAGCTTGGAGCGGCTGTAGGCGCCAAAACCGGAATAGTGCCGCTCTCCTTGCAGGTCGTCCAAGTGGAGTCTGTAGCACTTGTGCGCGGCGGAACTCACGGTCACCACGCGGGCAGGCGCGCTCGCCTTGAGCCGATCCAGCAACAGACCGGTTAGGAGGAAAGGCGCCAGATGGTTGACGGCGAAGGTCCTCTCCAACCCCTCCTCGGTCACGAGCCGGGTCCCCCAACCGGCAACGCCGGCGTTGTTGATCAGCACGTCGAGGCGGTCGAAGCGCTCCAGGAAGGCCGCCGCCGCCTCGCGAACCTGCCGCTGGGACGCGAGATCGGCGGTGAGCAGGGTTGCCGTGCCGCTCCCGCTCCGCCGCTCGATCTCCGCCAGCACCGGGGCGCCGCGCTCCTCGTTGCGGCAGACGAGCACGACCGTCGCGCCCCGCTCCGCCAGTTCGAGCGCCGCCGCCCTGCCGATGCCCGAGCTCGCGCCCGTGACCAAGCACACCTTGCCGTGCATCACGGTGCCATACCCCTCTGCGTTTTAGGTAGCTGAGCCAGGGACGTTTTCAGGCTGCCGATGCGCGGGTTTGCGCCAGATCGTAAGCGCCCTGCATACGCACCCAGTGCCCGGCGTCGCTCCAGCCGATGCACTCCAGCGCCAGAGCCATGCGCACTGACACGCCCGTCCTTCCGTTCAACACGCGTGACAGCGTGTTCCGTGTGACGCCGAGCCGGGCGGCTGCTTCGGCCACCGTCCATCCCTCGGCGCGAACGGCATCGCGGATGATTTCGCCGGGATGTGGGGGATCGTGCATGACCATGTGCCAATTCCTTCGTCAGTGATGGTCGACGAGGTTCTACCCAAGCGCTTACCGATTTTCCGGGCTGGCGGCCTGGGCCAGGATTTCCAAGGCCGGCGCATGGAGCCGGGGGTCGCCCACGGCCAGCGTGCGGCCGTCCGCGCCCATCGGGGCGCCGTCCCACCCGGTCACGATGCCGCCGGCGCCTTCGACGATGGGAATCAGCGCCGCGATGTCCCAGAGGTTCATGCTCGCTTCGACCACGAGGTCGATGAAGCCGGCGGCCAGCATCCCGTAGGCGTAGCAATCGGCGCCGAACCGGCGGAGGCGCACCCGCGCGGCCAGCGCGTCGAAGGCGGCGCGTTCGGTCGGCGAGAACATGTCGGGCTCGGTCGCGTAGAGGGTGGCGCCGCTCAGCTCGGGACAGGCGCGCGTGGCGAGCTTGCGCTCGCCCAGCCAGGCGCCCTCGCCGTGGCCCACGAAGCGCTCGCCGAGGAAAGGCTGGTCGAGCACGCCGATGATGCCCGTGCCGCGGTCCTGCAGCGCGATCAGCGTGCCCCAGGTGGTCATGCCGGAGATGAACGCCTTGGTGCCGTCGATCGGATCGATGACCCAGGTGAAGCGGGCATCGGGCCGCTCGTGGCCGTGCTCCTCACCGAGGATGCCGTGGTCGGGGCACGCCTCCTCGATCAAGGCGCGGATCGCGGCCTCGGCCTCGCGGTCGGCTACGGTGACCGGCGAGTAGCCGTCGATGTACTCCTTGTCCTCGATCGCGAGCGCCTGCCGGAAATAGTGCAGAATGACCGCGCCCGACGCATCGGCGAGGCGATGCGCCAGGGGGAGATGTTCGCGCCACGGTTCAGCGTCCGCCACTTTCAGCACTCCTTCCGACGGCCGACAGCGGGCAAACGAACGAGCGCGCACCCGCGGCGCGACCATAGCAGGCCCCCGCTAGAAACCGCCAATCGTGGAGCGTCCTGCTGCTTGCGCGGTCACCGGTTATGGCCGACGCTTGGATCGACAGCGAGCCTGGAGCGACGGACGCAAAGTTGGGTGAGAACGCCGGCAGGAAGCGTGGCTGCACGAGCAGAGCGCACGCAATGGTCCGGGCGTTCGCTCTCGCCGTGCTGCTGTCCCTCGCTCCCGCGAGCGGCGCGGCTGCGGCGCGCGAATGCGTGGGGCCCGGCATCAACCACATGCCGCCGCCGCCGGCCTCCGACGAGGTGCTCAGCGTCCTCGCCTACAACGTCTACCTGCTGCCCTCGCACGTGCGCGCCGTTCCCTTCCTGGGGGAGCGCTTCGCCATCGCGCAGGAGGAGCGGGCGGAACGCATCCCGCCGTTTCTCGCTCCCTACGACGTGGTGATCCTGTCGGAAGCCTATGACGACGGCGCGCGGGCGACGCTGCTCGCCGGGCTGCGCGAGCAGGGCTTCGTCCACATGACGCACATCCTCGGCAGCGCCTGCCGTGACGGCTGGAGCTGCAAGAAGGGCGCGGTCTACGATCAGCCCCTCGCCGAGGCCGCGCCGCGCGGCGGCGAGGGCGACACCTGGTTCGAAGAGGACGGCGGCGTGCTCATCGCCAGCAAGCACCCCATCGGCGCGGCCCGCGAATGGGTCTACGCCGATTGCGTCGAGCGCGATTGCAATGCCGCCAAGGGCTTCGTCTACGCGCGGATCGACAAGGGGAGCGCGCGCTACCACGTGATCGGCACCCACGCGCAGTTCGGCTGGGGCGGCAAGAAACGCGAAGCCAAGGCGGCGCAGTTTAGGGCCATCCGGCGGTTCATCGAGGAGGAATCGGGGATTCCGCGCTCGGAGCCGATCATCGTCGGCGGCGACTTCAACGTCCTCCGCCATGGGTTCGACAGCCTGCTCGAGGACGAGCCCCTCGGCATGCTGGCACCCGCCTTTCGCGGCCACCAGTACACCCGCGAGACGCGGAGCGACTGGGCGCGGCGCGGCAACGGCTACGTGGATTACGTGCTCGCCAAGAAGGGCTGGCGCGCGCCGGGCTATGCCAGCAATTGCCCCATGGTCTTCCGCACGCGCTACGACTTCGAGGACCGCGTCCTGTTCTCGGTCGTGAGGGGCGAGGACTACTGCGACCTCTCGGACCACTGGGCCGTCTGGGGCTACTTCGACTACCGCGACGCCGCGCCCGAGCCGCCCGACTGCCCCGTGCCGGAGTTCCCGCCGCGTTGAAGCCCGTCGGGGCAGCGCTCAGGGACGGGTTTGGATTTGCCCCCTGCCCTCTGTACGATCGGCCGCAAATCGCGGCAACCGAACGTGCGGGAGGACAGGAGCATGGGCAGAGTGGGCGTCTCGTTCTCGGCAGGGCTCAACGCGTCCGAAATCGTCGAGTGCGCGCAGCTCGCCGAGTCGCTCGGCTACGATTCGGTGTGGGTGGCGGAGGGCCACGGCGGCGATCAGTTCGCGATCCTTGGCGCAGTCGCGGCGCAGACGGAACGTGTCAAGCTCGGCACCTGCATCTCCAGCGTCTTCGTGCGCACGGCACCCACCATCGCCATGTCGGCGGCGGTGGTCGACCAGCTCTCCGGCGGCCGCTTCATCCTGGGGCTGGGCTCCAGCCACAAGGTCCAGGTCGAGCCCGAGCACGGTGTGGCGTACGCCAAGCCGGTGACGCGGGTGCGGGAGACCGCCGAGGTCGTGCGGCGCCTGCTGCGGGACGGCCGGGTGTCCTTCCAGGGCGAGACCGTGACGATCGAGAACTACGAGCTCTGGTTTCAGCCGCTCCGCCCCAGCCTGCCGATCTATTTCTCCGCCGTCCGTCCCAAATTGCTGGGGGTCTGCGGGGAAGAGGCGGACGGCGTGATCCTGGTCTTCACCACGCTCGATACCGCTGCCGAGGCGCGCAAGCACATCGCGGCCGGGGCCGGGAGAGCGGGGCGCGACCCCGGTGCGGTGGACGTGACCTCGCTCATCCCCACCGCAGTGGCTGACGATCCGGCGGTCGCGTTCGATGCGCTGAGACCGGGTATCGCCATGTATACGGGCTTCTTCCCCCGCTACAACCGGGTGGCGGTGGATCAGGGCTTCGGCGACGAGGCGTCGGCGATCGCGGAGGCCTGGGCGCGCGGTGACCAGGAAGCCGCGAACCGGGCGGTGAGCGACGCGCACGTCGAATCGGTCTGTATTGCGGGTGCGCCGGAGCAATGCCGGGAGCGGATCGCCGCCTATCACGCGTCGGGCATCGACCTGCCGATGATTGCGCCGATGGCAACCGGCCCCAACGCCAAGGAGATGGCGCAGGCCTCCATCAGGGCCTGCGCGCCCCGCTGAGCGGAGCCGCTACCAGCCGGCGAAGGCGGCCACGTCTTCGCCGGTGACGCGGCCTGCCGCCACGTCATCGAGCTCCTGGCGAGGGCGTCGAGACGGGCCGCCCGCTCTTCCGGTGCCCGTGCTTCGCCGCGCAATGCGAGCCCGGCTCAAGGCAGATCGTCTGCACCTGATCCCGGCCCCCGATATCGATATAGTTAAGCGGTATAGACTTGAGCAATTTTTGCAATACACAAACACCCGTAACCCGTCGAAAAATACACCGGACTCGATGCCCTCTTGACTCCTTCTGTCTCGACTGAAGGCCCGGACGCCAATCCGGCTCATGATCTTACCACTCAGGTGGCGGCGCAAATCGCACCGTCGTTCTTCAGGGAGAATTGGTAACTTGATCGAGGCAACAGAAACCCTCTTGAAGCGCGACCAGCGGAAATCCTCATACCGCATTTCAAGGTCGGATTACTTGCGTCACGCGAGCCGGAGGAGCGGTCGAAAGCCCCTCGCCCTGGCTCTGGAGTCTCTCAAGCTCGCCCGCGGCCCCGGCCGAATGACGCTGCCGGAATATGTGCAGTTCGGACTCGACGATCCGACGCTCAGCGATGCGGAACGCCGGCGATTCCTTACCGAGACGCTGCATTGGCCGATCGTCCATCGGTGTTGCGATGTGACCTGGATTGCGACAACGGAGGATACTTGGCTTTGCTCCCGCATCCTGGAGCATTCCGGGATAGACATGCCGCGCACGCTCGCGGTCATCGATCGCACAAGACGCACCTATCCCGGGACACGCACCATCCGTACGGCTTCCGAACTTCGCGATTTCCTGTGCGCCAACGTGAGCGACGACACCCCGGTCTTCGGCAAAGACAACAGGGGCTTGATGGGCTGGGGTGTCTTTCTCATTCTCGAAGCCGACCGCGAGCGCCTGCACCTCGAGGGCGAGGGTTGGTTCACCTACGAAGACTTTCTGGACGAACTCGTGGGTGACACCGCCTACATTCTCCAGCCGGTCGAGCGGAACCACCCATTCTTCGAGCGCTACACCAACCGTCTGGCAACTGTACGGGTGTGTGTGATTCACACCCGGGAGGGACCCAAAATTCTCTTCACAGTCTTGAAAATTCCCTCCATGTCGAACCTCAGCGATCACTTCTGGCGAAAGGGAAACCTCGCCTGCGAAGTCGATCCGTCGACGGGCGTTATTCGGAAAGCCCGCTCCAAAGACCCACTAGGCACCACCGACTACACCGACCATCCTGAGACCGGTGCGCGGCTTATTGGCGAGACCCTACCTTGCTGGGACGACATGCTCGACCTCGCTCTCAAATGCTCGGAGAACTTCGTTCCCGTTCGCTATCAGTCGATGGATGTGGCGATCACACCCGATGGACCTCTCCTGATCGAGATTAATGTAGGTGGCGCGTTCAATCTGCCGCAACTGGCATGCGGACGGGGCTTCCTGACCGACGATGTCGTAGAGTTCTTCGGCGATTGCGGCGTGCGGCTTCGTGGAAAGCATTAACTTTTCAATTGGAACACGCCTTTGTTTCCAGGCATCCGATGCGCCAAGGCGAGGCTGGAGTATCAGCGGCGATGGCGGCCGGCCCCAACGCCAAGGGAATGACCGGGGCCTCAATCAGGGCCTGCGCGCCGCGCTGAGCGGAGCCGCTACCAGCCGGCGAAGGCGGCCACTTCCTCGTCGGAGACCTTGCCCGCCGCCACGTCCTCGAGCGCCCGGTCGAGGATGGCGAGCCCCTCGTCGATCTCGTCTTCGGAGATGTTGAGCGGCGGCGTGAGCTCCAGCACGTTGGATTCCATGCCGACGTAGTAGAAGACCAGCCCGAGCCGGTGGGCGCGGAAGGCGACCTTCGCGGTCTCCGTGCTTGCCGGCTCCTTGCTCGCCGGGTCGCGGACGAGCTCGACGCCCACGGTGAGCCCGCGCCCCCGCACGTGGCCGATCAGGGCATGGCGCTGGGCAAGCCGGGCCAGCCCCGCCATCAGGTGCTCGCCCATGCGGGCGGCGTTCGCTGTCAGGTTTTCTTCCTCGATGGTGCGCAGCACGGCGCGGCCGGCGGCGGCGCACACCGGGTTGCCGGCCGCCGTCATGATGGCGAAGGCGGGCTGCAGGTTCATGAGCTCCGCAGGACCCACCACCGCCGAGATCGGCAGCCCGCCGCCCAGACCCTTGCCGTAGACCACGATGTCGGGGCTGAGCCCCTCGGCCTCGAAGGCGTGATGGAGGCCGGTCCGCCCCATCCCCACCTTGACCTCGTCCACCACGATCAGGATGCCGTGGGCGCGGCAGCGCTCCTCCAGCCCCTTGAGGAAACCGGCGGGGGGCACGATGACGCCGCCGTCGGACTGGATCGGCTCGATGAAGACGGCGGCGATCTCGTCGGGCTCGAGCTCGCTCTCAAAGCGCCGGTCGAGGTCGTCCAGGGCGCCGGCGACCAGGTCGGGCGTAAACTGCGGGCGGTAGGGGTCGGGATAGGGCAGCCGGGTGAGGCCGGGACGGGCCGGCGCGTGGGCCTGGGAGCTGTGGCCGGACACGGACATCGAGGCGGCGCTGCCCCCGTGATAGGCGCCGACGAAGGAGAGGATGCCGCGCCGAGGCGATGCGGCCTCGATCAGGCGCACCACCGTGTCGTTGGCGTCGGAGCCCGCGTGGCCGAACCAGACCCGCCGCTCGCCGCCATCCGGAAAGTGCGCGAACAGATCCTCCGCGAGCTCGACTGCCTGCCCGACGGCACAGGAGGCAAGGCTGATCGCGCCCATGTTGCCCACGGCCTCGCTGACCGCTTCGGCCACTGCCGGGTGGCCGTAGCCGAGGCTCGCCGCGCCCCACGAGGCGCTGAAGTCGAGCACGCGCCGGCCATCCGCCTCGATCACGTAGGAGCCTTCGCCCCCAACGGTCGTTGCCGGGAAGAAGCGGATCCGCTCGATATCGGCGATGGTACGCGCATCGCGGGTCATCAGGTCTCGGGCCATGGATTGATCCTGGCGTTGCGCCTCGCCGGCTCTCTTCGGCTCTCGTTTCAAATCGGCGGAAGGATGTGCCGCCACGGATTGGCCGCCTCGTACGCCGCCGCAGCCTGGAAGACGCTTAGGTCGTCGTAGGTGCGCCCCACGATCTGAATGCCGGTGGGCAGGCCGTCTGCGCTCACGCCGCTGGGCACGGCAATTACCGGACACTGGCTCACCATGTTGAAGGGATAGCAGAGGTTCCAGCCCAGGTAGGCGTGGACCGGCTTGCCGTTGACGTGGAAATCCTCGGCGCCGCAGTCATGCTCGGCCGCAACGGTCGGCACGGCGAGCGACGGGCAGACCAGCACGTTGCACTCTTCCAGGATCGGCGCCAGCGAGCGGTACATGGCGCCCCGCACGATGTTGCAGCGGTAGAGCGTTTCCGCCGAGTGCGCGCGGCCGTTCTCGATGATGCCCACCATGTAGGGGTCCATCTCGCCCCGCCACTCGTCGACGAGCTTGCCGAGGCTCGCCGCCGCCATGCCCTCCCAATAGCGAAGGTAGGGATGGGGCAGGTCGAACCCGGACCAGTCCGGTGTCACCTCGCGGATGGTGCAGCCGAGGCGGCGAAAGACCTCGACGGCCGCGTTCGTGTTGCGGGCGACCTCGGGGTCGATCTCGAACATTCCAAGGTCCATGGAGAACCCGACCGTCCAACCCTCGATCGGCGGATGGCTCTCGGGCAGAACGACCTGCTCCCGGAGCGAGCACATGTCGTCGCCGTGGGCGCCGGACATCACGTTCTGCATCAAGGCCGCGTCGCCGACGCTCCGCGTCATCGGCCCGTAGTGGAGGAGCGATTCGATGGGATGGTCCTGATCCAGCGGGTTGCGCCCGAACGGCGGCTTGTAGCCGATGACATGGCAGGCTGCCGCCGGAATGCGCACGGAGCCGCCGGCATCGGTGCCGTCGGCAAGCACGGTCATGCCGGCCGCGAGCGCGGCGCCGGCGCCGCCGGACGAGCCGCCGGGGGCGTGCTCCAGGCTCCAGGGGTTGCGGGTCACGCCCCACAGCGGGCTCGCCGTGATCGGTGCGTAGGCGAACTCCGGCGTGGTCGTGCGCGCGTGCATGATGGCGCCGGCGTCGAGCAGGCGGGCGACGGTGGGCGCGGAGTGCGTGGGCCTGTTGTCGGCGAACACCTTCGAGCCGAAGGTCGTGAGCTCGCCCGCCACCGGGTGAAAATCCTTGATGGCGACGGGAATGCCCTCCAGAGGCCGCGCGGTGCCGCGCCTGTAGGCGTCTTCGGCCGCATGGGCCCGGTCGAGCGCGCGCTCGCCGTGAACCTCGGTGAACGCGTTGAGCGCGGGGTTGACGGCGTCGATGCGCGCCAGCGTCGCTTCCATGAGCGCGACCGGGGAGAGCGTGCCGGCCTTGAACGCGGCGACCGCCTCGGTGGCGGTCAGCGTGCAGAGTTCGCGAGAGGTCATTGGCTCGGCCATACCGTGCGGTCCCGGCCGGCCGGCTAACTGCGGGCGCCGCCGTAGCGCCGCTCGCGGCGCTGGAACTCGCCAATCGCCTCGTCCAGGTGATCGAGCGTGAAGTCGGGCCAGAGCGTCGGCACGAACACCAGCTCCGTGTAGGCCGACTGCCACAGCAGGAAGTTGCTGAGGCGCTGCTCGCCGCTGGTGCGGATCACGAGGTCGAGGTCCGGCAGGTCGCGGGTCTGGAGGTGACGCTGGACCGTCTCTTCCGAGATCCGGTCGGCGTCGAGGTCGCCGTCGCGGACTTGCTCGGCGATGCGGCGGACCGTATCGACGATCTCCTGCCGCCCGCCGTAGTTGACGGCGACGGTGAGGTTGAGCGTGGTGTTGTGACGGGTGCTCTCCTCGGCCTCGGTGATGAGAGCGTTGATCTCCCGGCTCAGCCGCTCCCGGTCGCCGATGAAGGCGATGCGGACGCCATTGCCGCGCATGTCGGCGACCTCGCGCCGCAGGTAGAGGCGGAGAAGGCCCATGAGGTCCGCCACCTCGCCCTCGGGCCGCTTCCAGTTCTCGGACGAGAACGCGTAGATGGTGAGATAGCGAACGCCGCGGTCGGGGCAGCCCTTCAGAATCTTCCGCACGACCTCGGCGCCCCGCCGGTGGCCAGCCGTTCTCGGCAGCCCCCGCGCCCTGGCCCAGCGTCCGTTGCCATCGAGAATGATGCCGACGTGCAGGGACGGGTCCTGCCGGTCGGCGAATGACTGCGCGAGCGCCATGTTCAGACCTGCATGATCTCGCGTTCCTTGGCCTCGAACATCTCGCTCATCTTCTTGACGAACCCGTCGGTCATCTCCTGGATTTCCCCCGCCCAGAGCCGCGACTCGTCCTCGCCGAGCTCGCCCGCCTTTTCCATCTTCTTGAGCTGATCCATGCCGTCGCGCCGCACGTTGCGCGCGGCCACCTTCGCCAGCTCGGCATACTTCGCGGCAACCTTGGCGAGTTCGCGGCGGCGCTCCTCGTTCAGCTCGGGAATGGGGATGCGGAGCGACTGGCCGTCGACGATAGGATTGAGCCCGAGGTCGGAGGAGCGGATCGCCTTCTCGACCGCCTTCACCTGCGTCCTGTCCCAGACCTGGACCGAGAGCATGCGGGGCTCGGGGATATTGATGCTCGCGACCTGGTTGAGGGGCATTTCGGTCTCGTAGGCCTCGACCACGATGGGCTCGAGAAGGCTCAACGACGCCCGCCCGGTCCGGAGCCCCCCCAGCTCCTTCCGCAGGGCTTCGACGGCGCCGTTCATCCGGCGTTCCAAGTCATCGAGATCAGGATCAGCCATCGCGACAGCCCTAGTCGGAGATGACGGTGAAGGGCCCGTCCCCTGCCAGCACCGCGGCAAGCCCGCCCTTCTCGCGAATGGAGAATACCACAATCGGAATGTCGTTTTCCCGCGCCAGCGAGATCGCCGATGCATCCATGGCCTTCAGGTCCTTCGACAGCACCTCCAGGTAGGAGAGCCGCTCGAAGCGCTCCGCACCGGCGACGACCTCGGGGTCGGCGGCGTAGACGCCATCGACCTTGGTGCCCTTGAGCAGGGCGTCGCAGCCCATCTCGGCAGCCCGCAGCGCCGCGGCGGTATCGGTGGTGAAGAACGGATTGCCCGTGCCGCCCGCGAAGAGGACGATCCGCCCCTTCTCCAGGTGGCGCTGCCCGCGGCGGCGGATGTAGGGCTCGCAGACCGGCGCGATGGGGAGGGCCGAGAGGACTCGCGTCGCCTTGCCGAGCCGCTCCAGGGCATGCTGCATGGCGACCGCGTTCATCACCGTCGCCAGCATGCCGATATAGTCGGCGGTCGCCCGCTCCATCCCGCCTGCGTCGGAAGAGCCGCGGAATATGTTGCCGCCGCCGACCACGGCGCAGACCTCCACGCCCTGGTCGTGAACCTCGGCGATCTCGCCCGCCAGCCGATGCACCGCCTCCCCGTCGATCCCGAATGGCGCGTCTCCCCGCAGCGCCTCGCCGGAAATCTTCAGGAGGATGCGCTTGTATCGGGGAGAAGCGGTCATCGCGGGGCCAGGCGCATGAGGCAGGTTCTCAGGATCCGAGCTGCGCGGCGACTTCGGCGGCGAAGTCCTTGCTCTCCCGCTCGATCCCTTCGCCGAGCTGGTAGCGGACGAAACCGTTCACGGCGACGGATGTTCCGAGCGTGCCGGAAAGCTGCTCCAGCACCGCTTTCACCCTGGTCTCGCCGTCGATCACCCAGGTCTGCTCAAGGAGGACGACCTCCTCGAAGAACTTGCGCAGCCTGCCCTCGATCATCTTCTCGATAATCTTCTCGGGCTTGCCCTCGGCCCGCGCCTGCTCCGCGAGGACGGCGCGCTCACGCTCGACCATCGCCTGATCGAGCGAGTCGGGCGAGACCGCCTGCGGGCTCGAAGCGGCGATGTGCATGGCAAGCTCGTGGGCGGGGCGCTCGAGGCTGTCTGCGGGCGCCTCCGACTCGACGGCGACCAGCACGCCGAGACGGCCCACGCCGTCTGCCGTCGGCATGTGAATGTAGTCGCCGACGACACCCGCCGGCGTGGAGAGAACGACCGTGCGCCGCAGCTGAATGTTCTCGCCGATGGTGGCGACGAGATTGGTGATCTCTTCGGCGACGGTGCGGCCGCTCCCCGGATAGGAGGAGGCCGAGAGGCGCTCGACGTCGCCGTCGCAGTCCAACGCGATCCTGGCGACCTCGCGCACCACCGCCTGGAAGTCGGCGTTGCGGGCGACGAAATCGGTCTCGGCGTTGATCTCGACCATGGCCGCCCTGCCGGGCGCCGTCGCCACCCCGATCAGCCCTTCGGCCGCGGTGCGGCCGGCCTTGCGCTGAGCCTGGGCGAGCCCGCTCTTGCGCAGCCAGTCGACCGCCGCTTCCAGCTCGCCGCCGGTCTCGGTCAGCGCCTTCTTGCAATCCATCATGCCGGCGCCGGTCTTGTCGCGCAGCTGCTTGACCAGCGCGGCCGTAATCTGAGCCATCGTTCTCTACTCCCCGGTGCGAAGCGCGCTCACGCGCCCGCCGCCTGTTCGTCGCTGCTCCCTTCGGACGCATCGGGCGCCGCAGGCACATCCGGCGCGGCGTCCGCCTGCACCGCCTCGGCATCGGCTGAAGCCTCCGCAGCCGCATCGCCATTGGCGGGCGCCTCTTCGGCCGCCGCCTCCTCGGCCGCCGCTTCCTCGGGCACCGCCTCCTCGGCCGCAGCGGGCTCCTCGGCCGCCTTGCCGTCTGCCGGCGGCAGGTCCTCGGCCAGCCCTTCTTCGGCGGCGCCGATGTCGGCGCCCGAGGCGGCGAGCTCCTCCTGCAGACCGTCGATCACCGCGCGGGCGAACAGGTCGCAATAGAGGTTGATCGCGCGGATCGCATCGTCGTTGCCCGGGATGGGGTGGGTGATGAGGTTAGGGTCGCAATTGCTGTCGATGATCGCGACCACCGGGATGCCCAGCTTGCGCGCCTCCAGAATCGCAATGTCTTCCTTGTTGGTGTCGATGACCACCAGCATGTCCGGCACGCCGCCCATGTCGCGGATGCCGCCGAGCGCGAGGTCGAGCTTGTTGCGGCGCCGGACGAGCTGCAGCATCTCCTTCTTGGTCAGGCCCGCGGCCTCGTCGGCGAGCGTCGTCTCGAGATCGGCGAGGGTCTTGATCGAGCCGGAGATCGCCTTCCAGTTCGTCAGCATCCCGCCCAGCCAGCGGTGGTTGACGTAGTACTGGCCGCAACGCTTGGCGGTGTCAGCGATCGGCTTGGAGGCCTGGCGCTTGGTGCCGACGAAGAGAATGCGCCCGCCCCCCGCTGCCACGTCGCGCAAGGCGACCAGCGCCTGATGCAGCAGGGGCACGGTCTGTTCCAGGTCGATGACGTGAACGCCGTTCCGCGCGCCGAACAGATAGGGGCGCATCTTCGGGTTCCAGCGCCGCGTCTGGTGCCCGAAATGAACGCCGGCTTCGAGAAGCTGGCGCATGGTGAATTCCGGCAGAGCCATTGGCTGTCCTTTCTCCGGTTTCTCCTCCGCGGATCATGCGCCGGCTGGGCCGGGCACCGGATCGGAACTCGATTCATCGAGTGCCGTCTTCCGCGTGTGAATTCCTGCGCTTTGCAGGTGGGCGCTTGATAACGCCGGCGCCCCCGGCGCGCAAGGCCCGAACCGGGTTTATGCGGGCCGTGCTGCCGGCAGTTCGCGAACGTCAGAGACCCCGCCCAGCGCACCGATCTCTCCCCTGAGAGAAGGGCTGAGCGCATAGGCCGCGGGCAGCTCGATCTCGACCGTGCCGGCATCGCCGGCCTCGACGAAGAGCGCGATGCGGCCGCTGCCCTCCTGCCGGTTCGCGAGAATCGCGCCCAGCGGCTCGAGCGCACCTGGATCCTGCACGTGGACCGCAAGGCCGGCGAGGTTCCGCGTGAGCCGCGCATCCAGATCGTCGAAGCCCTGAGCCGACAGCTTGACGTCCTCGCCCTCGGAGCGGGCCTGCGCGGTCACCAGCACCGGCCTGCCGGGCTCCAGCACGCCGCGCCCGTCGCCGTAGGTCTCGCGGAAGGCGGCAACCTCGAAGCTGCCGCTCGGGTCCGAGAGCTGGATGAAGGCGTAGCGCTGCGATCCGGGGCCCCGCTCCCTTACCGAGAGCACGACGCCGGCCAGGCGGAAGCGCGTGACGCCGGACGCGAGCTGCTGCGCCACCTGAGCCGACGGCGTGACCGA
Source organism: Rhodospirillales bacterium (assembly GCA_028820995.1). Classification (GTDB taxonomy): domain Bacteria; phylum Pseudomonadota; class Alphaproteobacteria; order UBA828; family UBA828; genus WTGU01. The sequence goes on along the minus strand of JAPPHR010000118.1, from coordinate 8,170 downwards.
GAGCCCCTTGAGCGCGTCCTGGTACGAATCGAGGGGATGGGCGGAAAGATAGAAGCCCACCGCCTCGTGCTCGGCCGCCAGCCGCTCGTTCTCGTCCCAGTCCTCCTGCTCCGGCAGGCTCGGCCTGGGCGCGAGCGACGCGTCGGCGTCGTCGAAGAGCGACGCCTGCGTGCGCGAGAGCCGGGCCGCGTTGGAGAAGGCGTGCAGAGTCTCGGCACCGTCGGCCATCTGCCGCCGGTTGAGCGTGAGGCTGTCGAAGGCGCCGGCCTTGGCCAGGTTCTCGATCAGGCGCCGGTTGATCTGGTGCGGGTCGTTGCGGCTCGCGAAATCGAAGGGGTCGCGGAACGGTCCGTTCTCGTCCCGCTCGCCGGCCAGTGCCGCCATCGCCTGGGCGCCGACGTTCCGGATCGCGCCGAGGGCGTAGCGGATCGCCTTGGTGCCGTCGGACTGGCTCTCGACCGAGAACGTCGCCCTGGACGCGTTGACGTCGGGCGGCAGCAGGGGAATCCCGAGACGCTCAAGCTCGCGGCGGAACAATTCGAGCCGGTCGGTATTGTTGATCTCCAGGCTCATGGAGGCGGCCAGGAACTCGACCGGGTGGTTGGCCTTGAGGTAGGCGGTCTGGTAGGCGACCAGCCCGTAGGCCGCGGCGTGAGACTTGTTGAAGCCGTAGCCGGCAAACTTGGCGACCAGCTCGAAGATGCGGCTTGCATCGGCCTGCGTCACCTCGTTGGCAAGCGCGCCCTTGACGAAGGTCTCCCGCTGGGCGTCCATCTCCGCCTTGATCTTCTTGCCCATGGCGCGGCGCAGCAGGTCGGCGCCGCCCAGGCTGTAGTCGGCGAGGACCTTGGCAATCTCCATCACCTGCTCCTGGTAGATGATGACGCCGAAGGTCTCTTCGAGGATGCCCTTCAGCATCGGGTGCAGGTAGTCGGGCTTCTCGCGGCCGTGCTTGCAGGCGATGTAGCGGGGAATGTTGTCCATCGGGCCCGGGCGGTAGAGCGCGACGAGGGCGATGATGTCCTCGATGCAATCGGGCTTGAGGCTGCGGAGCGCGTCCCTCATGCCCGCGCTTTCCAGCTGGAACACGCCGGTCGCAGCGCCGCGCCCCAGCATCTCGTAGGTCGCCGCGTCGTCGAGCGGGAGCGCGGCAAGATCGATCTCGATGCCGGCCTCGCGCAGAATCGCGCCCGCATGGTCGAGCACGGTGAGCGTCTTCAGCCCCAGCAGGTCGAACTTCACGAGGCCGGACATCTCGGCGTACTTCATCGAGAACTGGGTCGCCGGCATCTCCGAGCGCGGATCGCGGTAGAGGGGCACCAGCTCGCTGAGCGGCCGGTCGCCGATGACGATGCCCGCGGCGTGGGTCGATGCGTGGCGGTACAGCCCTTCGAGCTGGAGCGATATCTCGATCAGGCGGGCGACCGCGGAATCGTCGTCGCGCTCGGCCGCGAGCCGGGGCTCGGAGTCGAGCGCCTGCTGCAGCGTCACCGGGTTGGCGGGGTTGTAGGGGATCAGCTTGCACAGGCGGTCGACGCGGCCGTAGCCGAGGCCGAGCACGCGGCCGACATCGCGCAGCACGGCGCGGGCCTGGAGCTTGCCGAAGGTGATGATCTGGGCGACGCGATCCTGACCGTAGCGCCGGCACACGTAGTCGATGACCTCGTCGCGGCGCTCCGGGCAGAAATCGATGTCGAAGTCCGGCATCGAGACGCGTTCGGGATTGAGGAAGCGCTCGAACAGGAGGCCGAAGCGCAGCGGGTCGAGATCGGTGACGGTGAGCGACCACGCCACCACGGAGCCCGCGCCCGAGCCCCGGCCGGGGCCGACCGGGATCCCCTCGCGCCGGGCCCAGCGCACGATGTCGGCCACGATGAGGAAGTAGCCCGCGAACTGCATGTCGATGATGACGCCGAGCTCGTAGGCGAGCCGCTCCCGGTAAGGCGCCGCCGCCGCCGCGCGGGCCGCTGCGTCCATGCCCTCGCGGTAGACGTCGGCTTCGAGGCGGCGCGCCAATCCGTCTTCGGCCTGGGAGCGCAGCGCATCGGCCTCGCTCGACTCGCCGTCGGCGGTGAAGGCCGGCAGGATGGGCTTCCGCTCCGGCGCCATGACGGCGCAGCGCCGGGCAACCGCCACGGTGTTGTCCACGGCCTCCGGCAGGTCGGCGAAGAGCGCGCGCATCTCGTCCGCCGGGCGGAAGAAGTGCTGCGGGGTGAGGCGGCGGCGGTTCTCGTCCTCGACGTGGCTGTTCTGCGCCACGCAGAGCAGGGCATCGTGGGCCTCGTAGGTCTCGGCGCGGAGGAAGTAGACGTCGTTGGTCGCGACCAGCGGCAGTTCGAGCTCGTCGGCGAGCGCGATCAGGTGCGCCTCGATCTGCTCCTCTTCCGCAAGCCCGTGGCGCATGAGCTCGACATAGAGGCGGCCCGGAAAGATCTCCCCGAGTCGCGTCATGAGCTCGCGCGCGGCCTTGACCTGGCCGTCGAGGAGAAGACGCCCCACCGGGCCGGCGGGCCCACCCGTGAGCGCCAGCAACCCGTCTGCCCGCGCGGCCAGCTCATCCAGGGTGACGAGCGGCTGGCCGCCGGCGCCGCCCTGGATAAAGGCGTCGCTGGTGAGCGCCATCAGGTTGCGGTAGCCGGTCTCATCCTGCGCGAGCAGCAAGAGCCACGCCACAGCGCGGCCCTGTTGTCCCGGCTGGTCGGTGCGCGTGCCGATGGCGAGGTCGCAGCCGATGATGGGCTGCACGCCCGCCCCGCTGCACGCCTCCGAGAAGGCCAGTGCGCCGAACATGTTGCCGCGATCGGCGATGGCGACGGCCGGCATCCGCCACTCGCCGCAGGTCTCGACGAGCTCCTCCAGTCTGACTGCGCCCTCCAGCAGCGAATAGGCGGTACGAACCCTGAGATGAACGAAATCGGCATGTGCCATGGCAAACCCAACGCGAATCGGTGCAGGACGCGGACGCCCGATTGATGCCACAGGCCGGCGCGGCCGTCACGCATCGCCACCGAGAATCGGCGGAAGCGGTTGGACCGATCCGTGCTTTGCCGGTCATGCTTTGCTACAGTTCCCCATCCGCCGATTGCACGGAGGGCCTGAAGTCATGGACGGGCAAGAACAGGGACGGACTTACCGCGAAGAGGCCGATCTGCGCGAGACCATGGGCGAGACCATGGAAATCTCGACGAAGAAGTGCATCCCCTCGCTGGACAAGCACTGCAAGGCGTTCATCGAGCGCTCGCCGTTCCTCTGCATCGGCACCAGCGGCGAGAGCGGCCGCGCCGACGTCTCGCCGCGCGGCGACCCACCCGGATTCGTCCAGATTCTGGACGACAACACGATCTTCATTCCCGACCGGCCCGGCAACAACCGTCTCGACACGATGACCAACATCATCGAGAACCCGAACGTCGGGCTGCTCTTCCTCGTCCCCGGCTTCGACGACACGCTGCGCGTGAACGGCAAGGCGACCATCGTCCGGGACGACAAGTTGGCCGAGGCCGCGGTGGTCAACGGCAAGGAGCCGAAGGTCGGCATCAGGGTCGAAGTCCAGGAGGCCTTCCTGCACTGCGCCAAGGCGTTCAAGCGTTCGCGGCTCTGGGACGAAGAGAGCAGGCAGAACCGCCGCGAATTGCCGTCCCTGGGCCGGATTATCCTGGAGCAGACCGCGCCGCCGGAAGAGCCGCCCACGGAGGAGACGATCAAGGAGACCGACGAGTTCGTCGAGGAGAACTACCGCACCGAGCTCTACTAGCCCGGAGCCGGACTTCCGGCCTCACCGGGCCCGCGCGGTGCACGCCAGCTACAGGAGCCAAGCCATGGAACGGATCGACGTCACGCCCGAGTACATGGAGAGCGAGCGCGTTGCGCGCTTCAATGACCTGAAGTCGAGCGCGCATGCGTTCGTCGATGCGCTGATCCCGGGCTACGAGCGGGACATCTACAACATCATCGGCCGCGGCGTGGTCGAGGACAAGGAACTCCAGCCGCCGATCAGTGACAACCGCGACTTCAATGTCGGGCTGATCAAGGCGGAGCCCGGCAAGGGCGCCTCGCTGCACATTCACGAGACCAACGAGGTGTTCATCCCGCTCACCGGCAAGTGGGGCATCTACTGGCAGAACAGCGACGGCCAGCGCCACGAGGTCGTGCTCGAGCCCTACGACACGGTGTCGGTGCCCATCGGCGCGAGCCGGGGCTTCCGCAACGCCGGCGACGAGACGGCGCTCATGCTCGCGGTGGTCGGCGGAACCGACCCCGGCAAGGTGCACTGGCCCGAGGAGACCATCGACGAAGGGCGGCGCCACGGTATCGGCCTCGACGAGAACGGCGACCTCGTGAAGCTCGAAGAAGCCTGACGAAATTGCCGGCAACACAACCGATTTGACGGGGCGCTATTCCTGCCCCGTCGCTTGACAGCCTGTAACCACACGGTAATGTCGCCGCTTCCGCGACAATAGCAAGAGCCGGGCGAAAACGATGGCCAAGGCCAACAGCATCCTGATCAAGCTCGTCAGCTCGGCGGGTACGGGGTTCTATTACACGACGCGCAAGAACCCGCGCAGTCAGACCGAGAAGCTGTCGCTCCGCAAATTCGACCCCGTGGCCCGCAAGCACGTGGTCTTCAAAGAAGCGAAGATCAAGTAGAACCCGCAGGATCCGTCATGCCATACGGGCGGCAACGCCGGCGCGCCGGCGTTGCGATCTCGGTTGCGTTAGCCGTGAGCCTGCTTCCATCGCTCGTGCTCGCGCCTGCGGACGCGCGCGCCGACATGAGGGCCGGTTGGCAGGCCTACACGGCCGGCAACTACGAGACCGCAATCAGGGAATGGCAGCCGCTGGCCGAAGCCGGCGACTTTCAGGCTGCCTATGCGCTCGGCATGGCGTTCCAGATCAAGGGCGAGCCGGCGCTTGCGGTGCCCTGGTACGAGCAGGCGGCGAGCGCCGGGCTGGCGGAGGCGCAGATCCTTCTCGGCAGGATCTACGTGGAGGGCATCGATGTCCCGCGCGACTTCGTGCGGGCCTACGCCTGGCTGTACCGCGCGGCCGAGAAGAAAGGCCCGAATGTCCAACTCCTGCTCGACTCGGTCGCGGGCCTGATGACCGCCGAGGATATCGAGGCGGCGAAGGCACTCAGCGAGACGTTCTAGCCCGCATTCGCGTGGAGCCGGGCTCAGACGGCTCTGCTCCCCTGCCCCAATACCGAATCGACCAATGACTGGCGCGCGCTTGGCGAGCGCGCGTTTTGGCAGCCCGTGGCCATCGGTGGTATCCTGATTCGCGCCCGCCGGGCCAAGACTTGGCGACGTTGAGGCGCGGCGGAGAAGAACGAGACCACGTGCCGGACGGCGGCAACCGTGCCGCCGGAACGTACAGACCACAGGAACTACACACGCCCATCTCAAACGTGTTTCGCGCCTACGCGGCCAAGGACCGCGCCGGTGCGCATAGAGGGGAGAAGAAGCAATGGCAGCGAAGTTGCACAGAATGGCGTTGTCGGCGGTGGCAGCGGTCGGCTTGGCCGCGGTCATCACTGGCGCACAGGCGCAGGAGATCGACACGATCGCTGTGCTGGTGCCCGAGCAGGGCACCGACTACGGCTGGAACCAGCAGGGCGTCGACGCGACCCGTGCGGTGGGCGAGGCCATGGGCCTCGAGGTCATCTCGGCCGAAGGCCTCGGCTACGGCGACGTGCGCCCCACCCTGCGCGAGCTCGCGGCCGAAGGCGCCGACCTGATGATCGCCCATGCCAGCGGCTACAACACCGCAGCGCCCGAGATCGCCGCCGAGACCGGGGTTGCGGTCGCGATCGTGGACAGGCCCGAGGACATGGTGCCGGGCCTGGTCGCCGACTACACGCTGAGCGGGCATGACGGCGCCTACATGGCCGGCATGCTGGCGGCGCAGCTCTCGCGCACGGGCACGCTCGGCATCGTCGTCTCCGGCGAGCCGCCGTCCTGGAACTCGCAGTCCGCCGGCTTCGCCATGGGCGCACGCGCGGCCAACCCGGACGTGAACCTGCTCTACGCGGTGATCGGGCCTGCAGCCTACGCCGATGCGGCGGGCGGCAAGCGGGTCACCGAATCGGTGATCGCCGCCGGCGCCGACATCGTCTTCGGCCAGGGCGACGGCTCCACCTTCGGCATGCTCCAGGCGGTGGAGACGGTGCCTGCGGCCGACGGCGGCAAGGTGCTGTTCATCGACGTGATCGGCGACAAGAGCGAGATCGACAAGGGCCACCTGCTCTCGTCGGTGGTCTGGAACATGGTCCCGGTCTACTCGGCGATGGTCGAGGACCTGAAGAGCGGCACCTTCGGCACCGTCGGCTACGCCATCCAGCTCGCCGACGATTCGGTGCAGCTCTTGCGGACGGCGCACATCTCCGACGAGATGTGGGCGGGGCTGATGGACGTCCGGGCCAAGATCATCGCGGGCGAGATCGAGGTGCCCGCGGTCTGGGAGGCCACGGAGGTGCGCGCCCTGATGTCGTCGGTGGACGCGGCTGAGTAGCGGGCACGCAAAGCGCAGGCTGCGCCCGGCAGCGGAGAAACATCGCCCGCCGGGCGCGTCTGCACCCTTTCCCGGCGGTGTCTTCGGCACCGCCGTCCCTGACGGGGAGCGCACGGCCTGACCATGGCATCGACGGCGTCCCCTCCCCCTGAGCGCGCCGCCGGCTCGGCCGAGCCCGTGGTGGTGCTGAGCGGCATCACGAAGCGCTTCCCCGGAGTCGTCGCCAACGACGCGGTCTCGCTCGACGTCTTTCCCGGCGAGGTCCACGCGCTGCTCGGCGAGAACGGCGCCGGCAAGTCGACGCTGATCTCGATTCTCTCGGGCATGCACCGGCCCGATGCGGGCACCATCGAGATACGCGGCCGCGAGATAAGGATCGCGAGCCCGCGCACCGCGCTCGACCTCGGCATCGGCACCGTCTACCAGCATCCGACCCTGGTGCCGACGCTCACCGTGCTCGAGAACCTCATGCTGGGCGCCTCGTGGCGCGCCCCCATGAACCGGGCGGCGACGCGCGCCAGGCTGAGCGAGATTACCGGTCTGCTCGGCATCGCTCTGCCGGAGGACGCGCCGCTGGGCTCGCTCTCCCTCGGCCAGCAGCAGCTCGTCGAAATCGTCAAGGCGCTGTGGCGGGGCGAGAGCGTGCTGATCCTGGACGAGGCGACCTCGATGCTGACGCCGCAGGGCGTGGAGGACCTGGGCCGCGTCATCGGGCGGCTGCGCGACGCAGGCATCGCCGTCCTCTTCATCACCCACAAGCTGCACGAGGCGGTGAGCTTCGGCGACCGGGTCTCCGTGCTCCGGCTGGGCCGCAAGGTGGGCGAACTTCCGCCGGAGACGCTGGCCGGGCTCGCGCAACAGGAAGCGATCGACCACATCGTCGATCTCATGTTCGGCGCGGCGGCCGAGGGGACGGTGCCGGAGCGGAGCCGCGCCCAACGGAACGCCGCGCCCGGCGAGCGCGTGGTGATCGAGGTGGAGGGCCTCCGCCCGGCCGGCAGCCCCGTTGCGGCCGGCGATGACGGCGTGAGCTTCGCCGTGCGCGAGGGGGAGATCTTCGGCATCGCGGGCGTCGACGGCAACGGGCAGAAGCAGCTCGCCGAGGCCATCGCGGGCCAGCGCACAGCCGACGCCGGCCGCATCGTGCTCGACGGCGAGGCGATCGAGACCTTGAGCGTGCGCCAGCGCCAGCACGCGGGGCTCCGCTACGTGACCGACGACCGCCTCGGCGAAGGCACGGTCTCCGCCTTTCCCGTGGGCCTCAACCTGCTGCTGAAGCGCATCGGCGACAGGCCGTTCTGGCGCCACGGCATTATCCGGCGCGCCGAGGTGGAACGGCACGCAAGGGCGCTCATCGCCGAGCACGACGTGCGCGTGCCGGGGCCCGACACGCCGCTCGGGCACCTCTCCGGCGGCAACGTGCAGAAGGCCCTGCTCGCCCGCGAGCTCGACGATCAGCCGATGGCGGTGATCTACAACAAGCCGACGTACGGGCTCGACCTGAACAACATCCGCCGCGCCCGGCTTGCGATCTGCGAGCGCGCCGACGAGGGCGTGGCCACGATCCTGATCTCGACCGACCTCGACGAGATCCTGGAGCTTGCCGACCGCATCGGGGTCATGCTCGACGGCCGCATGGTCGGCATCGTGGAGAACGACG